>CAZMOS010000054.1:0-21236 GCA_964567945.1 uncultured Lentimicrobiaceae bacterium | reverse complement strand
TCTTTGTGGCCGCTTCCAGGCTGCCGTCCCACGAAGCATCATAAGCCGAATCGGATATCGCAGCTTGCTGTCCCCAACGGGTCGTGTCGGCAGCCGTGACCATAGCACTCATCCCAGATATTTGCTGACCGTTTCCAAACCAGCTATCAAAAGCAATGCTTCCTTTCCAACTTCCTGCAAGTGTTGAATTGTTAGAAAATATTTGGTAATCCCCAGCCATTATCTCTGTATTATCTCCTGTTATTGTTCCGGTTACGTCCAATGTCGCTCCTTTTTCAAACCATATTCGTTTGCCCGGGGGAATACTCAAAGAAGATATGAGGTAATTATTAACCGAGGCCGGCACAAATATTTCATTGTTTTCTGACAAAGCATTTGAGAATGCCGTTTTGTTATCGGTTGTGCCGTCACCTGTTGCTCCGTAATCATCCACCACATTTGCAATAAAAGCGGAACCTCCCCCGGAGCTATACAATGCCATTATGGTTTCAATTTCATCATAAATAGCGTTTTTTGTAGGAGCATTCATATTGTTGTTCCATGTGGAATCATATGCCGTATCTGAAACAACGATATGTTGTCCCCAACGGGTTGTATCGGCGGGAGTGACCATAGCACTCATACCAGGCAACTGCCCGGGGGGTGAGAGCCAGCTATCATAAGCGATGCTGCTTTTCCATGTCCCGGAAATCGTTGAGCCGCCGGTGAATATCTGGTAATCTCCTGCAACTATTTCCGTGTTGTCGCCTGTAAGGGTTCCTGTTACATCCAGTATCGCACCTTTTTCAAACCATATTCTTTTTCCGGGAGGAATCGTTAAACTGGTAATCAGGTAATTATTATCAGAGGCAGGTACAAACACATCGTTGTTTTCCGAGAATGCATTGCTGAACGCTACCACATCACTCGTTACCCCGTCCCCAACAGCACCGTAATCTTCAACCACATTGGCAATAAAGTTTCCTCCGGATGATAGATTCGTTGTGTCAGTTATATATAATGTATCAACGCTGTGATCGGCAGTTTTGGCACGCAAGGCATATAAAGCATACGGAACACTCATCAGTTGGCTGGTTCCATATAACTGGTAATCGCTCCCGCCGTTGATATCCATGGAAACCTCAATATAATAAGGTCCTGCACCCCAATCAATGGATGCAAAATAGGCAGTATCGGCACTTCCGATTTCAAGGTTTAAAATTCCGAAATTATTGGTTGTGGCAACATAAGTTTCTTCATAAACCGAATTTCCATCCGCTGCTGCTTCCAGGATTCTTATTCTGATTCCGACATCTTGTCCCGGTAATATGTCACCATTGACATCCCTGACAACAGCCTGATATTTAAAAGATGCCGGAATTTGTCCCGTAACACGAATGGATGGAAAAATAAATAATAAAACAATTACTGATAAAGCAATCATTCCTGACTTAATCTTTTCTATCTTTCCCAATTTGATCTCTTTCATTTTTCCTGTAATTATGCTTTTCATTATTCCCGGATTTTATTGTTTTATTACTTTAAACACTTTTATATAATTGTTATTGTCAATCACCCTGATAAGATAGGCGGCAAGCGGAGAGTCAACAAAAGAAAACAATGTTTCCTCACTTTCTATTTTACCTTCCTCAATAATTTCTCCACGGTAAGTACACAACTGGTATCTTAATCCCTCATAATCAGGTATCCTTAATTTAGCAACATTTTGGGTTGGGTTCGGGTAAACGATCCAGCGTTTTCCGGTTGGCTTTTCATCCATTATGGTAAATACATTTAATGTACTTTGTTGAAAACCTTGTGTAAGACAATTCTGACCGTTTTCAATGGTTTCGATAACCACTTCACCTATAGTAAAAGAGACAGAACCATTATTGGTTTCAAAATAATCCCCTCCCGTTGAAACGACTTCCTGCGCTCCCAGAAAAGATGTAATAATTAATGACAATCCTGCTAAAAAATACCTGTATCTATCCATCTGCAACCTCCTAAACAATCTTGAAGGCTTGTACGACTAAATTGTCAGAAAGTTGCTGTTTTAAATTAAAATTCTTTTAATGGCATTGTTCCTAAATGGGTTATAAGAAATTATATTACAGTGCTTTGAACTTTTACTCATGAATATCCTGCGCCTGAATAGCAGTTATTACCACAGTATTCACTATGTCTTTTACAAGGCATCCCCTGCTCAGATCATTTACAGGTTTATTCAATCCTTGTAAGACAGGGCCTATGGCTACAACATTGGCTGACCGCTGAACAGCTTTGTAAGTATTGTTTCCTGTGTTCAGGTCAGGAAAGATAAAAACAGTTGCCCGTCCGGCTACCTCGCTGTTTGGCATTTTCTGTTTTGCCACTGTCATATCAATGGCTGCATCATACTGTATCGGTCCTTCCGTTTTCAGATCCGGGCGGCGCTCTCTTACAATCTCTGTTGCTTTGCGTACCTTTTCCACATCTGTGCCTTTACCCGACTCACCGGTAGAGTATGAAAGCATTGCAATACGTGGTTCGATATCAAATTTTATGGCCGTTTCGGCGGAACTTATGGCAATGTCAGCCAGTTGTTCCGCATCAGGATTGGGATTTACGGCACAATCCGCATAAACCAGCACCCTGTCGGGCATACACATCAGGAAAGAGCTGGAAACAATGGAAACGCCCGGTTTGGTCTTGATAAACTCAAAAGCGGGTCGAATGGTATGCTGGGTTGTATGAGTGGCGCCTGACACCATCCCGTCGGCATGGCCTTTATAAACCATCATGGTGCCAAAATAACTTACATCGTACATCAGGTCTTTTGCCATATCGCGGGTAATCCCTTTTTGTTTACGAAGACGATAATATTCCGAAGCATATTCGGGAATTAAATCATTATCATAAGGATCAATAACGTTTACATTACGCAAATTAACCCGCATGACCTCTGCCTTTTTAAGGATTTCTTCTTCATTTCCCAGTAAAGTTATATCCACTACATTTCTACGCATTAAAATATCAGTCGCTTTCAGAATGCGGTCATCTGTCCCTTCCGGCAGGACTATATGTTTTCTGTCAGCCCTGGCCCGTTCAAAAAGTTTGTATTCGAACATCAGGGGAGTGATGACCTCTGACCTGTTAATGGTTACCTTCTCTGTAAGTTGTTTTATATTGACATGTTCTTCAAAATGCCCGAGAGCCGTTGCAATTCTTTGTTCGTTCTCCGGTTTTAAAACAGCTTTAATTTCATTAACCTTCATTGCCGTTGTGTAAGTATCGTCCGAAACCTTTAAAATAGAAATAGGCATCCCTTTCAATCCGTATAAAAGATTCATGAAATTTTTACTCGGTTCACATTTTCCCGTAAGCAATATCCCTGAAATTTTCGGGAAATTACGCGAAGTCAAACTTAGTGATAAGGCAGCAATTACATCCAGTCTGTCTGCAGGGGTTATGATCATGGTTCCCGGGCTAACGTATTTGAGAACATTATCCAGCCCCATAGCACCAATCTTAATGTCGTTTACTACATAATTGAGATATTCTTCCTGTCCATAGAGATGTTTGGCCCGCAATGCATTTTTGATTTGACGGACTGTTATTTTTTGTAAAATGGGCAATTCGGGTATCACAAAATCAAGAGACCCGTCCGTCCGGTTTTTTTCCAGCATGGTCTTAATGGCTTTGGCATCTTTGGGCTCAGCCCGGTTGACAATGGTCCCCAATTGAATACATTTGGCCTGTGCCAATTCATCTTTCATAACATAAATGGCATCCAGGACTTCTTCTTTTGTTTTGTTTTGTCCGCTGATAACTGAAATTACCGGACTCCCCAGGTTGGTCGCTACCCTGACATTGAATTCAAATTCATAACTGCTCAAATGCGTGCGATAATCACTGCCTTCTATCAATACAAAATCACATTTTTGTTCAAGCTCCTTGTACTTATTCAAAATGATAGCCTGAATACTTTCAATATCATTATTCCGAATATACATATTCATCTCCCTGGCAGATAATCCGTACAATTCTTTGTATTGAAAGTTTAATTTATAACGATTGTAAATCAAACGGATATGGTTATCCATCACCTCTTCCGAACCGACAATGGGTCTGAAAAAACCGATTCTGGTCAGATGCCTTGATAAAAAATCCATAATACCCAGTACGATGAGGGATTTTCCGGCTTCGGCTTCCGATGCGGCAATATATAAATTTTTCGACATGATTTATCAATTAATATATTTTTTAATATATTGAAATACAGCTAACTGAAAAGAACATTTCCTCTTGTTACCTTGTTGAATAATTATCTGCGAAAGTATTAATTTCAAGCTCATAAAATGATAATAATTTTAACAAAAATCATAAACTCTTCAAATGTCTTATTTTTGACAGTCTTAATCCGTTTTAAACGATAAAAATTGTCAAACAAATCCGTACTTATCACAGGAGCAGGCCGGGGTTTGGGAAAAGCCGTAGCAAAAGCTTATCACGATCGCGGTTTTCAGGTTATTGCCACAGATATTGATGCCGGATTACTGGAAGATTATTCCGGAAAGGAGGGATATTTTCCGGTTCGGATGGATGTGTCTTCGGAAAAGGATGTGAAAAAATGTGCCCGTCAGATAGAAAAACAACACGGACAACTGAATATTTTGATCAGCAGTGCCGGAGTCATCGATTTTTATCCGGTCAGTGAAGCCGGGGTTGAAAAGTTGAAAAAAATATTTGACGTGAATGTTTTCGGACTGGCAAATATCACAAAATATTTCCTTCCGTTACTGCTTAAATCACAAGGTAGGTTGATCGTGGTCAGTAGCGAAAGTTACAAGGTCCCCTCCCCTTTTCAGCCGTATGCCGTTTCAAAACAGGCGCTTGAAAAGGTTTTCAATGCCGTACGTTTGGAATTGATGACAAAAGGGATCAAATCAATCCTCATCAGGCCGGGTGCCATTCAAACAAAACTAATGGAAGAAACTTTTCATTTAAAAGACCCGGAAAATGAATCTGTATTCAAAAACGAGTTTAAGCGGTTTAAGCAGTCGGTTTCAAAATATATCGGCAAAATCTCTGATCCGGAACAGGTTGCAAAAGTCATTTTAAAAGCAGGAACTGCAAAAAGACCTAAACGCATTTACAACGTTAATCACAATCCGCTGGTGACTCTTTTATCTCACCTTCCGGGAAAATTAAAAGAGAATCTGACTATAAAAAGTTTGAAAGGATGAGTTTAAAACCGAACTGTAATATTCATTTTTTTCATCAACCCGAATTCTGGATTTATTTTAATGATGTTTTTAATCAGCACTCTTTCAGGACTGAATATCATCATCAGGACTTACGGCCATTCCAAGCCGAAACCCGTGATTGATCAAAAAGTGGCCGACCGGCTTGCCCGGCTGGGAAATGTCACACTTTGTATTTCGGTTGAGGGATATGAAGAACACACTGATAAACGCCGGGGAAACGGGGTTCACAAAAAAATATTATCTGCGATGCAGGCCTTGCGCAACGCCGGTGTTCCTTACGGTATTTCAGTAACAGCAACCAGTATGAATGTGGATGTGCTGCTGACCGAGGAATTTTATGATTATTATTTCAACGAAATGGGAGTAACTTATATTTTCCAGTTCCAGATGATGCCTGTCGGACGGGGAAAAGATGTGATTGACCTGATGATCACTCCACAGCAGCGTGTTGATCTTTTCCATCTGTGGAAAAAACTGCTCATGGAAAAACGATATCCGATAGCCGACTTCTGGAACTCGGGCGCCCTCACCGACGGATGCCTTGCTTACGGACGATGGGGCGGCTATTTCTATGTAAACTGGGATGGCAATGTGATGCCCTGCGTTTTCGTTCCTTTCTATGTGGATAATGTGAAAAAACTCTATACCGAAGGCAAGATCCTGGGTGATGCATTACAATCGCGTTTTTTTAAAAACGGCAGAGACTGGCAGGAAAGCGTTGGATTGGGCAACCCGGAGAAAAAAGAAAACATCCTGATGCCCTGCTCCATAAAAGACCATTGGGTCAATTTTAAAACCAACATACTTACCAAAAATGCTAAACCTGAAAACGAAGATGCAGACCACATGACGACAGACCCGCAATACACCGAAATCCTCTGTAACTATGACGAAGAACTTGAAAAACTCTCACGGCATATCCACGAGGAAATTTATTTGCAGTTGAAACCGATGGAACAATTCTGAACCTTTCCGGTTGCAGCGATTAATTTATCATTCGGGGATAAAAGTGTTAACCCCCGAAAAGGCGTTTTTTTTATTTTATCAACAACTTTTTTTTGCATCTTTGCAATGTATTTATTTCCCTGTTTAATATAAACCCTTGATTTTATGAAATATGCTAATTTCAACTTTATGAAGATAAGTTTTTTTATCTCCATTCTGCTTTTTATTTATTCCTGTTCTGAAAAGCAACAACCCCCTCCCTCTCCCCCTGAAATAACAGTTGTCGAAGTCATTCAGAAAGATGTCCCGATCTATAAGGATTTTGTGGGCCAGGTTTACGGTTTCTCCGACATTCCAATACGGGCGAGAGTGACAGGTTTCCTGACAGGTATTCATTTTAAAGAAGGATTTATGGTAAAAAAAGGACAATTGCTTTACACCATTGATCCTCAGGAATACGAGTCAAAAGTGGCCACACAGCAAAGCCATCTGGCAGAAGCCAAAACGGAGTTGGCAAAAGCAGAAAACGATTTGAACAGGATCAAACCTCTGGCCGCGATCAATGCAGTAAGTCAGAGTGACCTGGATGCTGCACAAGCGGAATACGATGCGGCCGTATCTTATGTAAAAGCTATGGAGGCAAACCTCAGGTTTGCAAAAATCAACCTCGGTTATTGTTGGATCTATTCACCCATCCACGGGATTATCGGTAAAACAAAAGCAAGGGTAGGTGAATTCGTAGGACAGAGCCCCAACCCGGTCATTTTAAATACAGTATCTACTATTGATACCGTAAGAGTCGAGTTTTTTCTGCCCGAAGCCGACTACATCCGTCTGGCTCGTGAATACAATGAAATCAGGGAATTAGACGAAAGCAATGCCGCACCTACAAAAATCAATAATTTAAAACTGATCCTTGCAGACGGCTCAACATTCAAATACAAAGGTTATGTAAATTTCATCAACCGGGAGGTGGATCCCCAGACAGGCTCTTTGCTCGTTCAAACTACCTTCCCAAATCCTGACCGGCTTTTAAAACCCGGGCAATATGCCAAGGTGGTTGTGAAGATGAAAGAAGTAAAAGATGCACTGCTTGTTCCGCAACGTTGTGTAATTGAATTACAGGGCCAGTATTCGGTTTATATTGTTGATAAAGACAGTATAGTCCAAAACAGGCAAATTGTCACCGGTGAACGCATCGGGGATTTGTGGCTGGTCAGGGAAGGTCTTAAAGCGAACGATAAAGTGGTAATTGATGCGCTTCAGAAAGTCGGCTCGGGAATGAAAGTGATACCGGAAGTGACGGAATTCAAAAGTAAATCAAACCTGCAATACGACTAATTATGGCTGATAACAAAGGAAACTTTTTTGTCCACCGGCCGATAGTCGCGATGGTCATTGCCATTATCATTGTGATTGTAGGCGTGATATCATTAATTGGTTTGCCCATCGAACAATATCCGAACCTTACCCCTCCTATTGTCCAGGTAAGAGCTACCTATACGGGTGCCAATGCCATCAATGTGGAAGAATCGGTGGCTACTCCGCTTGAACAGAAAATAAACGGGGTGGACAACATGATCTATATGAAATCCACCAATGCCAATGATGGAACCATGAACATTGAGGTGTCGTTTGAGGTAGGCACCGACCCGGATATGAATACTGTCCTGACCCAGAACCGGGTTTCGGCAGCTTCTGCAAAATTGCCTGCTTCGGTCACAAAATTCGGTGTTACAACTGAAAAATCGTTGCCGAATATATTGATGCTGGTTACACTTACTTCCGATGGCCGCTACGATCAGGATTTTTTAGGTAACTATGCTTTAATTAACATCAAGGATCAGTTGTCAAGGGTCAAAGGCATCGGCCGTGTGGACGTGCTGGGTGCTTCCGATTATTCCATGCGGATCTGGGTAAAACCCGACCGACTGGCACAAATGGGACTTACCGTTCCTGAAATTATCAATGCCATTAACGAACAAAATGTCATCGTACCCGGAGGAAAATTCGGAGCAGAACCTGCTCCCCCCGGAACGGAGTTTACCTATACCGTCCGCCTGCCCGACCGGTTCAATTCACCCGAAGCCTTCGGGGAAATTGTCGTCAGGACGCAACCCGATGGTTCCCAGATAAAACTTAGGGATGTGGCTACGATCAACCTGGGGGTTGAGACTTACAACATGATCCCCCGCCTTAACGGAAAAACGGCTGCCATTATTGCACTCTACCAGGCGCCGGGCTCCAATGCCGTTGAGCTGGCTCAAAGTATCAGGAATGAAATGGATATCCTTTCAAAAAGCTTTCCCGAAAGTATCGAATATAAAGTCTCAATGGATACTACCAAAGCCATTGATGCAGGGATTAAGGATATCATAGTCACTTTAATCATTGCGCTTTTACTGGTTATTTTGGTTGTGTTTATTTTTATCCAGGACTGGCGGGCAACCTTAATACCCACATTGGCTATTCCTGTTTCACTTATCGGTGCATTTATTTTCTTCCCCTCGCTGGGTTTTACTATCAATGTATTATCCCTGTTGGGTCTGGTACTGGCCATCGGGATCGTAGTAGATGATGCCATTGTTGTCGTGGAGGCCGTTCAGGTTAACATAGCCAAAGGCATGAACAGTAAGGAAGCTACACTGGATGCCATGCGAAAAGTGACTGCGCCGGTAATTGCGACTACACTGGTGCTGATCGCCGTATTTATCCCGGTAGCCGGAATGGCTGGTATTACAGGGATACTTTATCAACAGTTTGCGATCACCATTGTGGTCTCCGTCATCGTTTCATCAATCAATGCGCTTACACTAAGTCCGGCCCTTTGTTCCCTGTTGTTAAAAGAGCCGAAACCATACAAAGGCCCGATCGGCTGGTTCTTTGAAAAGTTTAACCGCGGGATGGATAAAAGCACTGAATCATACATGAGCTTTACCAATATCGTCGCTAGAAAATTAAAACGGAGTGTGGTATTCATTGTTATCATGACCATTGCTGCCGGCATATTCGGTACGCTGGTTCCGGGCGGATTTATTCCCGAGGAAGATATGGGTTACTTTTTTGTCAATGTCCAGTTGCCTGACGCGGCATCTATTCAACGCTCCGATGCCATTACCAAAAAAGTGGAAGATATCCTGATGGATTTTGATGAGATAGAATATGTGACTACCGCTACGGGATACAGTATCCTGTCCGGAGCCATGACTTCAAACACCGGGTTTTTATTTATTTCATTAAAGAACTGGTCTGATAGGAAATATACCGCTGAAGAGATCATTACGCAGGTAAATAAAAAACTGGCAGCTAACATCAGCGGGGCACAGGTATTTGCTTTTGGCCCGCCGGCTATTCCGGGTTTGGGAAACGGTTCTGGATTTAGTATTATGTTGCAGGACAGGGCGGGAAATACTCCGGAATATCTGGCCTCCAATGCGATGAAATTTATCAAGGCCGCCAATGAACGACCGGAAATAGGAAAAGCCTTTACCACATTTCAGGCCAATGTGCCCCAGCGGTATATGGACATTGACAGGGAAAAAGCCCTGAAGCTCGGCATCAAGCTGAATGACCTGTACACCACCGTGGGCGCTTTCATGGGCGGGGCTTATGTAAATGACTTTACACGCTTCGGAAGGTTATATAAAACATACATACAAGCCGAGCCTCAGTACAGGGTCAATGCAGATCAGATCAATAATTTCTTTATAAAAAACAATTCAGGAAAAATGGTTCCTTTGGCCACTGTGGCCACTATGAAACCCATTTCCGGGCCTGATTATACCACACGTTTCAACCTTTATCGTTCGGTTGAAGTTACCGGCGGCCCTGCCGAAGGATACACATCCGATCAGGCCAGGAATGCACTGAAAGAGGTGGCGGCAGAAGTTCTGCCGCAGGACATGGGTTATGCATGGAATGCCATGTCATTCCAGGAAGAGAAGGCATCCGGGTCATTGATGATCATTCTCACATTCTCATTGGTTTTTGTATTTCTGATCCTTTCGGCACAGTATGAAAGCTGGTCTTTGCCTTTCGCTATTTTGATGGGTACGCCCTTTGCTATATTTGGCGCCCTTTTTGCCCTTTGGGCGGGACGGCTCATCAGCCCCACTTTCGAGAATAACATTTTTGCACAGGTTTCTTTTGTGATGCTGATCGGTATGGCGGCAAAGAATGCCATCCTGATCGTTGAATATGCCAACGATGAGTTCAAGAAAGGGTTGAGTTTGTTTGATGCAGCGATTACCGCAGCCAAATCGAGGTTCCGTCCTATTCTGATGACGGCGTTTTCATTCATTTTCGGGGTGTTTCCATTGGTTGTCGCATCCGGCGCCGGTGCCGAAGCCAGAAAGGTAATGGGTATGGCATTGCTGGGCGGTATGACACTGGCTACACTTTTGGGCGTCTTCCTGTATCCCATGTTGTTTGTCTTCATCGGCAAAATTGCCGGATATGAGAAGAAAAGGAAGAAAAAATTGACCTAATTGATCTAATGTCGAATTGACCTAAATAATGTCAAATGACTAAAGCAAAAAATGATACAACTATGACTCAACGTTTAGAAATTCGGATTTGGGATTTATTTAGAGCAATTAGGTCAATTAGTACAATTAGAAATTTTTAAACTATGAAAAAAATATTATCCCTCTTCGTCCTCGGAATGATCATCTACCTGTCCGGCTGCAAACTGGGACCTGATTTTCAGCGGCCTGAATATTCGGGACCCGCTTCATTCCGGTTTGATTCGGTTAAAACCGATACCGTTGTCAACCTGCGTTGGTGGGAATTGTTCAACGACCCAGTCCTGGATACCCTTATCAAAAGAGCATTAGAAAACAACAAAGACGTAATGGTGGCTGCAGCACGGGTGGAAGCAGCCCGCGCAACCCTCGGTTTCACTAAAGCCGACCAATGGCCGACATTCAGCTTTAATGTGGGTGCAGGTAGTGGCAATTCCATTGGTGTAGCCCAATTCAATTCCGTAACGAACAATTTTTATGCATATCCTGAAATGTACTGGGAAATAGGTTTCTGGGGAAAATACAGGCGTCTCAACGAATCGGCCAGGGCTGACCTGCTGGCATCAGAATACGGATTACGAACGGTTCAGATCAGCCTCATCTCTGCTGTAGCCAGCACCTATTTCAGTTTGCTTGACAACATGAAGAAACTGGATATTTCAAGAAAAACACTTGCTGCCCGCGACAGTACGGTGGGAATTGTTGAAGCCAGATTTAAGTATGGTATCGTGGCTGAAATAGATTTGAACCAGTCCCAGGTGCAACGGGCCATTTCAGCCGCTGCCATTCCTTTTTATCAGAGACAGATCGCATATAACCAAAGCACCTTAAGCATTCTCCTGGGAAAATTCCCCGAAGAAATTCCAACAGGTAAGGAATTATTTGATCAGGTTGAACCTATGGACGTACCAAATGGGTTGCCATCACAATTGTTGTTGCGGAGACCGGATGTCATGCAGGCCGAAGCCGCTTATGCAGCACAGAATGCAAAGATCGGTGTGGCACAGGCCATGCGGTGGCCCTCTTTGAACTTAACAGGTTTACTGGGCGTTGCCACAACCAGCCTTACTTCACTCACAGCCACAGGCCTGGGATGGTCTGTCGGTGGTGTGGTACTCGGTCCGTTGTTTCAGTTCGGCAAAAACAAGCGGCGTGTGGAAATTGAACGGGCCAACACGGAAGCTGCTTTACGGCAATATGAGAACACTGCTCTCCGGGCTTTTAAAGAAGTGGAGGATGCGCTTGTTGCTATTCATACTTTGCACAGAGAACTTATCGCACAGGAACAAAGATCTGTGGCTGCCATGAATGCCGAGTACCTTTCAAACGAACGTTACGACAAAGGCCAGACCAGTTACCTCGAAGTGCTCGAGTCCCAGCGCCAGAGCTTTGATGCACAATTGAACTATTCGGAAGTTAAAAAGCAGTTATTAAATGCTTATGTTGCGCTTTACAAAGCACTCGGCGGCGGATGGCTGTCTCCGGCAGAAGAACAGGATTATCTCAAAGCACAACAACAGGCAGATTCCCTAAATCAGGTTAAATAAACTGAAAAATAGGATTTTATGAACATTATTGAAAAAATAATAGCATCCCATTCGGGCAAGGACATAGTAAAACCCGGAGACATCGTTGACATTGAAATTGACGCACGGGTTGCCCGAGATTTCGGCGGCCCCAATGTGATCAAAAACATCGAAGAATACGGGCTGGACATTGACGATCCTTCCAGAACATTTTTCACGTTGGACACAAACCCCACGGGAAGCGACCAGAAATATGCCGTTAACCAGCAGATCATCAGGATATTCGCCCGTAAGCACGGGATAAAGGTCTTTGACATCAATAATGGCATTGGCACGCACACTTTGATACAGAACGGGCTGGCATGGCCTGGCTCAACGGCTGTAACCACTGACTCGCATGCCAATATCCTGGGAGCCATCGGCGCTTTCGGGCAAGGGATGGGCGACAAGGATGTGGCTGCCGCATTCAACAGGGGTAGAACCTGGTTTAAAGTACCCGGATCTGTGAAGATCAATTTTACCGGAGAACTTCCCGGTAATGTGACAGCCAAGGATTTTGTGCTGAACCTGCTTCATCAGTTCGGTGCAAACAGTTTACTGGGTTATTCGGTTGAGTTATACGGTGAACCTATTGACAAATTAACGCTTGACCAGCGGATAACCATTGCCTCGATGGGTACCGAAATGGGCGTGATCATTCTGCTGTTTCCTCCCAATGATGAAGTGATGCATTACTGCGAAGAACGAGCGGGAAGAAAGCTGGAAAAAGTGAACGCAGACTCCGGTGCGGTCTATGAAAAAGAATATACGATTGACGTCAGTACTTTTGTTCCGATGGTCAGCCGGCCGGGAAAACCTCATGATTCGGTCAATATAGACCTGGAAAGGAAAGTAAAAATAGACTCGGCATTTGTTGGCAGTTGTACCAATGGACGTATGGAAGACATGCGGGCTGTCGCAAAGGTTTTGAAAGACAGGAAAGTGGCTCCCGGCGTGGTGCTGAAAATTGTTCCCACGACTGATGAGATATGGAAGCAGTGTCTTGACGAAGGGATCATCAAAATCTTCAAGGAAGCCGGGGCTTTGGTTTCCAACGCCGGATGTGCCGGATGCGCGGCCGGACAGGTCGGGCAGAACGGGCCGGGGGAGATCACAATCAGCACCGGAAACAGAAATTTTCCCGGAAAACAGGGAAAAGGCAAAGTTTACCTTGCATCTCCTTCTACGGTGGCAGCCAGTGCCGTTGCCGGATATATCACGACCGACGACCAGATACCCGACGAGCCGGCAACTTTTGATGTTGAAACCCGGGCCGAAGAGTTGTTCCACGCTGCCAAACATCATAAAGACGAAGGACACAAACCGGTCATCGTCAAAGGCCGGGTGTGGGTCATCAAAATGGACGATATCGATACGGATATGATCTACCACAACCGCTATCTTCAAATAACCGACCCCAAAGAAATGGGGCAATATATTTTTGATAACCTGGAAGGTTATAAGGATTTTGCCAAAAAGTGCAAACCGGGCGACATCGTGATCACCGGCAAGAATTTCGGGGCAGGCAGCTCACGGCAGCAGGCGGTGGACGGTTTCAAAACACTGGGCATCCAGGCCATCATCGCCGAATCGTTCGGCGCCATCTACGAACGCAATGCCATCAACGCCGCCTTCCCGATACTGACATACAAAGACCTGGCTGCTGCTGATGTTGAAGATGGCGACGAAATAGAAGTGAACTTTCAGACCGGTGAATTGAAAAACCTCACAAAAGGAAAGTCTGCCAATATCGAGCCCTTTTCAGAAGTACAGATGGAGATCTATCAGAACGGGGGATTATTTTAAAAGTCTTAAAAAAACTATTGTTCTTAGTAACCACTCCCCTCCTTCACAAGGAGGGGACAGATCAAGTCCTGACCGCAAGGTCAGTACGCAGATCAGGGGTGGTCCTGCCCACTCCGCTATAAGGGCACCTCCCTGCTTGTAGGTAGGCTTCCAAGTGAGAATTGTGAATAACCCCTCCACCCTGCGGGCACCTCCCTGCCGGCAAGCAGGCTTCCCCGGGTTTAATAGTGTAATTAACCCCTCCCCGCTTTGCGAACCTCCCCTTGAAAAGGGGAGGTGTTGTTTGACACGGAAATGGGGATACTGGTAAATAACAAATATGTGGAAATAAGAAAAATGTTATGGTTGCACTGAATGTTTGAATAGATTTTTCTTTTTCAGGGTAATAACCTGTTGTTGGCCATACGGTAATCAAACTGCTGGATGACGGCTTTTATCAATATTTCCAGTTCATCTGCAATTTGTTTTTCTTTGTCAATCAGGTTCTCCTTATGGCCGGGGTCTGTTTTGTTATTGTACAGCGATACCGGTTGTTTCCCATCAAACATCAGGCTGTAATCACCTTTGATGATCTGATAAAACCCGTTCACATATTCAAAAGCCACGTGGTTTGCGCCATGATCAAAAACACTGTTGCCAAAAGCAACGAACGGACGGTTATAGCCCAGATAATCCAAAACGGAAGGCATGATATCGCTTTGCTGAACGGTAAAGCTTTTTACCCCCTGCAAACTGTCACCGGGAAAATAAAACAGGATCGGTATGGCATAAGCACCCACGGTGTTTTTATAATATTTCAGTTGGTCATCATTAAGTCTTTGACGGGCATCCGGTAATTTATTGTTTTCCGCTTCACTAAGTGAATGCCCGGGATGATCGGCCGAAATAACAAAAAGGGTGTTCCTGAACCAGGGCATTTTTGACGCCGTTTGAAAAAACCGTTTCAAAGCAAAATCGGAATACCGGACAACGCGGAGTATTTTCACCGGAATTTCCGGAAACATCTCTTTATTTTTTTCAGGTACTTTGTACGGATTGTGGGAACTGAGTGTAAATTCCACCGCAAAAAACGGTTGACTGAAAGAATTGAGCTTACCGGCAAAATAGTTCAGGAAAACATCATCATAAATTCCCCAGAAACCATCATAATCTTTTTCACTGTCATCCACTTCATTGTTGTATTCCGTGTGGCCGTAATAAGCATCGAAACACGCCATATTTGCAAAAGCATCAAAATTCATCGTGCCGTTGTTTCCGCCGTGGAAAAAGGCCGTCTGATATCCTTTTTCCTTTAAAATCGCCGCCAGGCTGCTTATTTTATTTGTGTTGTAAACGGAGAACATGAACGGATTCTCCATCAGGTCAGGTATGCCTGAAACAATGCAGGGTATGGCATCAATTGATCGCAATCCGTTTGAAAAAGCCCGTGTAAACACCAGAGAATGCTGCATCAAAGAATCGAGAAACGGCATGTATCCCTTATATCCGTTCAGATATCCGCTGTATTCGCGGGAAAAACTTTCCAGCACAAAGATGACCACATTGATCTTTCTGAACGAAGAATCGGAATGATTGTACTGATGCAACGTGGGATAGATTTTTTGGCACTCCTCCTGCGGAAAATATTTCCTCGCCTCGGGACGCCTATATTTCAGTGTCCGCATCACCGTGAACGGCGTATTGAGGATAAGGGGGACATCTTTGGCCTGAACATACTGGGATGCATGTAAAACGGCCAGTGGCTTAGGCTGCAAGCCCCCCCTGGCTCCCACCAGCGTGAGCAGCATAAGAAAAACAAAAGCAGCAATCTGATAAATGATATTCTTCAGGTTATTTCCCGAAACAGCTTCCGGTTTTTTTCGTCTGATATCCGTTAACGAATATAGATACCAGGCAAGTGCAGTAAGAAGTAACCAGGTAACCGGAACATACCAGTAATCCACAATGAAACGGGGAATCAGCGAAGGCAACTCATCTCCGGTTCTTAAAAAGGTCAGCATAAAAGCCGTGGAACGTTTCAGGGTAAAATCAAAAAACCGGGCATCACTAAGATTGATCAGCAGCAGCAATGAGTTGACGATCAGAAAATAATATTTAATAAATCTCTGATACCCTTTGTTGTATTTGAACCTGCCTCCAGGCAAAATATGCATAATGATCACCGGCAGGTTGGAATAAACGATGGCCGGCATATCAAAGCGTATCCCGATCAAAAACAAACGGACAGTTTCAAAAAATCCCAAATAGGAAAAGTGCGATGAATTCAAAACGAAAAAAAACAAACGGCCGAAAAAGAACAAAAGGAATGCAAGGGCAAGCCTTTTTATCAGGAGAATTATATAAAAATTGTAGTCTTTCACTGCGAATACAAAATTGAATAATTTTTCAAAACGGTTTCAATAAGTAAAATTATTTATTCAAATTTTATTTTAAAGAAAAAATAAGGGATTTTGTAATTTCGTATCTTGTTAACAAAAGTTTTTAAAATGGACATTAGAATACCGAAGATGTTATTGAGTTTTATAATTCTTATTCTCACCCTGTAAGCGAACAGCCTGTATGCGCAAAATGTTGAAACCATTAAAATCGGTGATCAGGTTTGGATGAAATACAACCTTCAAAATGATGAGTTGGGGAGTATCTGCTATGATGAAGATTCGCTGAACTGCAATGAATACGGCCGTTTGTATTGCTGGCAGGCCGCGCTGGATGCCTGTCCTCCCGGTTTCCGCTTACCTACCGATGAGGATTGGACGGTTCTGATCAATTCCCTTGGCGGTCCGGATTCTGCTGCCTCTGCCCTGTTGAAAGGCGGATCATCAGGATTTGACATTCCGCTTGCAGGCAACTACCAGCCCGAAATGCAGATGTTCAGTTTCAAAGATCAGAAGGCCTATTTCTGGACCGCTTCTTCTTACAGCATGAGCACGGCCTGGATACGGCTTTTTGATAAAGACAGGAAAACCATCACCCGCAGCAGTATCGGTAAGAGTTTTTATTTCAGTGTGCGGTGCATTAAAATTGACTGATGGTCTTAAATGGTTGAATGATTTTAAGGCTTAACGTTTTACCTGCCCTTGTCCTCGTTTAGCGCAGCGTAACGAGGATGATTTATTCCAGCATTTATAATGCTATTTCCACCAACGTTGCATCACCTTCCCCAAAACCTGTCAGGACGCAAACGCACAGGCTTGCGGAGACCTGACAGGTGAACCTCGCACACCAGTATCAAGTATCCAGCCTCATCACTCATCACACATCACTCATCACTCATCACTCATCACTCATCACTCATCACTCATCACACATCACTCATCACACATCACTCATCACTCATCACTCATCACACATCACTCATCACTCATCACTCATCACTCATCACTCATCACTCATCACTCAAAACTCCTACCCCCTCCCCTGCCTTTTCCTCTCGGTTTCATTCAAAATAATTTTTCGCAGACGCAGCGATCGCGGCGTAACTTCCAGGTATTCACCTTCGCGGATGACTTCCATGTATTCTTCAAGAGAAAAAGTAACCGGGGGCGGGATCATTACTTTGTCATCGGAACCGGAAGCCCGCATATTTGTCAGCTTCTTTGATTTGTTTACATTGACCACAATATCACCTGCCCTTGTATTTTCGCCAATGACCTGGCCTGCATAGATTTCATCGTTGGGATGGATATAAAATTTACCCCTGTCGGCCAGTTTCCAGATGGCATAAGGGATGGCAGTACCTGTTTCCATGGAGATGAGCGCCCCGTTGTTTTTGGTTTTGATTTCACCTTTCCACGGTTCAAACGCCTTGAAACGATGAGCAATGATGGCTTCTCCTTCGGTTGCCGTCAACACGCTGTTCCGAAGACCGATAATACCTCTGGCAGGAATACTGAATTCCAGCAACATCCTGTCGTTCTTGGGTTCCATGTGATCGAATGTGCCCTTTCGCATGGTAACAATGTCAATCACCCGGCCTGAAAATTCTTCCGGAACAAGCACTGTCAAGCTCTCAATGGGTTCGTGTTTTTTCCCGTCAATCTCTTTGATGATCACTTTTGGTTGCCCCAGTTGAAATTCATATCCTTCCCGTCTCATGGTTTCCACAAGGATGGAAAGGTGGAGTATTCCCCTTCCGTAAACGAGATAAGCATCAGGCGAGCTTGTTTCTTCAACTCGGAGGGCAAGGTTTTTCTCGGTCTCATGAAACAAACGGTCGCGAAGGTGGCGTGAGGTAACATACCTGCCTTCCTTGCCAAAAAAAGGAGAGTTGTTGATGGTAAACAACATGCTCATGGTGGGTTCGTCAATCTTGATAGATGGTAACCCTTCGGGTTCCTCAAAATCAGCCACCGTGTCGCCGATCTCAAAATCCTCCAGCCCCATGATGGCGATGATATCCCCTGCAAATACTTCGGTTTTACACTTTTCCTTACCTAAACCTTCAAAGGTGTAAAGCTCTTTGATCTTCGATTTCAAAAGGGTACCGTCTCTCTTCACGAGGGATACAGGCATTCCCATTTTCATTTTGCCACGCATCAGGCGTCCGACTGCAATACGTCCCAGATAAGAAGAATAATCCAGCGAGGTGATCTGCATCTGGGGGGTACCTTCGATATACTCCGCCGGAGGAATATGTTCGATAATGGTATCCAGCAGATAAGAAACATCTTCTGCCGGCTGCTGCCAGTCTTCAGCCATCCACCCTTGTTTGGAAGAGCCGAAAACAGTAGGGAAATCAAGTTGATCCTCCGAAGCGCCCAGGTTAAACATCAGGTCGAAAACAGCTTCCTGGACTTCATCCGGCCTGGAGTTTGGTTTGTCAACTTTGTTGATAACCACAATGGGTTTCAGGTTCAGATCAATGGCTTTCTGCAAAACAAAACGGGTCTGGGGCATGGGGCCTTCGAAAGCATCAACAACCAGCAGGACTCCGTCGGCCATATTGAGCACACGTTCCACCTCTCCGCCGAAGTCGGAGTGCCCCGGGGTATCAATGATATTGATCTTTACCCCCTTGTAGCGAACGGATACGTTTTTTGATAAAATGGTGATGCCTCTTTCCCGTTCCAGATCGTTGCTGTCCAGAATCAGGTCCCCTACTTCTTCATTTTCCCTGAAAAGCTTAACCTGATGCAGAATACGGTCAACCAAAGTCGTTTTTCCGTGGTCAACGTGGGCAATAATGGCAATGTTCCTTATTTCCGGCATGTGTTTATTTATTCGAGCGGCAAAAGTAGTTTAAAAATGGTTCGATGGCTCGATGGTTCCATTGTCATATTGTACTTTTGTGGGATGGTTTTGCCAGGTTTATACTATCCACTCCTTCCACCCTTCCATTCCGCCGGCGGACTGCTTAATCCTTCTCACCACCTCTACCCTACTCAATGATCTTCCCGGCGATCAATGTGGCCAGTTTTCTTGGCGTGAAACGCACAGCAAACGACATAACCTGGTTTTTCAATCCGTGAACGGCTGTAACTTTTCCTTTTTCCATCATCTGATAGGTAAATTCGGCAACCTCACGGGAAGTCGGGCCATTGGTGGTGAGATTCTTTTCCGCATTGAACCCGGCAACTTCGGCAAACTCCGACTGTGTTGCTCCGGGACAAATGGCAGTTACCCTGATGTTATCATCTTTCAGTTCATAGGCAATGGCTTCCGAAAAACTCAACACATAAGCTTTGGTAGCTGCATAAGCCGCCATCTTAGGCACCGGCTGAAAAGCCGCTGTTGAGGCCACGTTGATGATATGCCCCCCTCCCGTTTCAATCATATCTTTTCCGAAAAGCCGGGTCAACCGGGTCAGAATGACCATATTCAGTATCAGCATATCTTCCTCTTTTTTGATATCTATCTCCTGAAACCCGCCTTTGATGCCAAAACCTGCATTGTTGATCAGCACGTCAATCTGATGCGCTTTGTTTTTTATGTTGTTATAGAGTTTTTCAGCGTTGTTGTTTACCGAGAGGTCCATTTCAAAAATATCAACCGATACATTATACACTGACTGTATGTCTTTTTTAATCGCTTCCAGCCGGTCTTTCCTGCGGGCTGTGATGACGAGGCTGTAATTTCTTCTCGCAAATACATAAGCCAACTCTTTCCCTATGCCACTTGAAGCGCCTGTTATTAGTACCGTTTTCATATTATTCATGTAATGTCTTTAAAAAAATAGTCGCCAAAGGTAATTCTTTAACCCTGCGGGCAATGAAATTTAACAAGTTGTTAACTTTGAACCATGATTTTCATCAGGCGGAGACAAACCGACCCATTTTTTAACATCGCTGCTGAAGAGTATGTCTTAAAGCAGTTTAAAGAAGATGTTGTCATGCTTTGGCAAAGCAAACCATCTGTGATTGTTGGAAAACATCAGAATGTGCTAAAAGAAGTGAATACGGGTTATACCCTGAAAAAGAATATTCCGGTCATCCGCCGGATTTCGGGTGGCGGAACGGTTTATCATGATCCGGGAAATCTGAACTATACCGTGATCACCACCGAAACAAACAGGGAGAAGCTGATTGATTTCAGAAAATTTACAAAACCTGTTATTGCCTTTCTGGAAACGCTGGGTATCCGTGCTGAGTTTGAAGGAAAGAACAACCTGGTGATCAGCGGCAAAAAGTTTTCCGGAAATTCTGCCCACGTTTTTAAAAACAGGGTGATGCATCACGGGACGTTGTTATTCAATACCGACCTTGATGTGCTCGACAAAACGATCCATCCCGAACTGAAAGATAAAATTCAGGACAAAGCCGTTCAATCCATCTGGGCAACAGTGACCAATATCCGTGATCTTTTGGATACAAAACCGGACATTGATGTATTTAAAGTAAATTTTCAGAATTATCTGCTTAACTATTATTCAATTAAAGAGATAAGGGAACTGAACAAAACGGATATTCAGGCCATAAAGAAGCTGATAGAAGATAAATATAAAACGTGGGAGTGGAATTTCGGCTATTCACCCGTATATGTTTTCAGGAATGAAATTCAAAATATTAAAGTGGAACTTAAAGTGAAAAACGGAAAGATCGTTGACATCTGTTTTGCAGGCGAGGTTGAGAAAAAAGAAAAACTTGAACGGTTATTGCGGAATATTCCGCATCGGGAGGAAGATATAAAAAAGGTGATATACTCAGAATACGGAGAACAAAATACTGTGGATG
>CAZMOS010000053.1:0-21247 GCA_964567945.1 uncultured Lentimicrobiaceae bacterium | reverse complement strand
GATCCCGGCCAACTCACTTCCGATCATGGATGGGATACGCTGAGACACAGGGATTTCCTGATCGAAGTTGCCGGACGTTTCCGTGAAGCCGGTATCCGCACTTCCATTTTTGTTGACCCTGATCCCCGGATGGTGAAAGGAGCCAAAAAGACGGGAACCGACCGGATAGAATTATATACCGAGAGTTATGCAGCCGGGTATTATGCTGACCGGGAAAAAGCCATCAGACCTTTTGTTGATACTGCAAAAGTTGCCAAAGAAGTCGGTTTGGGACTGAATGCCGGCCACGACCTGAATCTGGATAATCTGCACTATTTTGTGCAGAATATTCCCTGGCTGGATGAGGTTTCCATCGGGCATGCCCTGATCTGCGATGCGCTCTATTTTGGATTGGAAAACACGATACAGCTTTATTTGAGGGAGTTGAGGCCGGACTAAGTTTCAAACGATGACACTTGAAAGGGGTGAGAACAGAAAAACTTCAAGCGAAGACACTTGAAGCGGGTGAGTAAAAAATTGTTTTCTATTCCATTCTTCTCGTGGTTTTTATAGCCTGGCTTATCAGGATGGCCACCAGTAAAATAAAACCGAGGGAGGTAATACTTATCAACACATTGTCGTGAGTGAAAAAGCTGAAATAAAACAAGCTGTGGAATAAAGTGGCTGCACCAATGGCAGTCAGGTTTTCAAGGAAAGCATTCTTTCTGAACCTGCCCGAACCTACAAAGTAACCCATCGTAACACCAAAAACAATATTGGCAAAAGGATAGGCAAAAAGCAGGATATAAAAATACTCTTTGAAGTTTTGATAAAAGGCAGGTGTTATGCCTATGATCTTGTATGCAATCAGGACATTAGCCACCACCGCATAGCCCAGCCCGAGAAAAATTCCGAAAATAACCCCGTCAATCGGATTTTTAATGGCAGCAAGTTTGGGAAGTGCAATTCTCAATCCAATGTACTTGAATAATTCCGCCGTAAATGCCAGCCCGATGACAATGTAAAAGAGTGTTCTTTTCAGCCCGCGATAATTATCATCCCATACCAGGTCAAGCAGGTACTTGGCAAGCACAACAAAAACAACACTTATAAACCCGAGGATCAGAACGTTCCTGATACTGCTCCAGTCTTTGAAACGGCCACTGTTTAAAAGGATAATACCAATTAAAATAAGGAAGGGGGCAACGGCAAATGAAATGTAAATTGTTGAATTCATAATAGTTTTAATATTCGGTTACAACGTCAAATATAAGAAATGTTTGTAATTTTAGTCGCTTAACACAAAATTTTAAATAAAAAACGATGGAAAAAGTCATTATTCAAAAACTGAATGAAAAGGAAATTGATGAAAAAGGCATCCGTTCATGGCCCGTTTGGACAAAGGAAATTTCACGTTTTGACTGGACTTACTCCGGTGATGAAGAGTGCTACATTATTGATGGCGAAATTGTCGTGGAAACCGATGAAGGTGATTTTCATATCAAACCCGGGGATTTTGTCACATTCAAAGACGGCCTGAAATGTGTCTGGGATATCAAAGCTCCGGTAAGAAAATATTACAATTTCCCATGAACGGATTAAGAAAAGGAAAAGTCCTGCGCTCCACGGGAAGTTGGTCTGCCGTGATGGATTCTGACGGAAATGTCGTGGAGTGCAAGCTAAAGGGAAAATTCAGGATCAAAGGGATACGGACAACCAACCCGGTGGCTGTGGGTGACGTTGTGGAATATCACTTTGATGAAACGCAGGGAACAGGAGTGATCGAAAAGATCCATGAACGGCATAACTACATCATCAGGAAAGCGACAAAGCTTTCAAAAGCCGTTCATATCATAGCAGCAAATATTGACCAGGCGGTTGTCATTGCCTCACTGACCATGCCACGTACACCTACCGGTTTTATTGACCGGTTTTTAACCACCGCAGAGGCTTACCATATTCCTTCGGTAGTGGTATTCAATAAACTTGACCTTTATGGTGAGAAAGAAACGGAACTGTTTGAATATTATGCGGGTTCATATAAAATGGCGGGTTATAGGGTTTTAACAACATCCGTTCCTGACAGATTACAGTTAGACGAATTCAAAAATATGCTGAAAGATAAAGTAAGCCTGCTGTCGGGACAAAGCGGTGTGGGCAAATCGGCACTGGTGAATTCTGTTGACCCTTCGTTAAACCTGAAAGTAGGTGCCATTTCGATGTACCATAAAAAAGGAAAACATACCACCACCTTTGCGGAGATGTTTCCCCTTGTTTTTGGCGGATATGTTATTGACACACCCGGCATCAAGGAATTCGGGCTTGTGGAATTTGAAAAATCCGAGCTGGGACAGCGTTTTCCTGAATTCAGAGAACGGATGCATCGTTGCAGGTTTAATAATTGCCTGCATATGGACGAGCCGGGTTGTGCCGTCATTGAAGCCCTTGAAAATGGAGAGATCAGCCCGTTCAGGTATGAAAATTATTTAAAAATGTTAAATTACCTTTGAATCTGAAACAGAATAACAAAGAACAAAAAGGCTAATCTTCAGTATAATGTTACTTTTACCACCTGAATTGTATTTTTGCAGAAGGATTAAAAAAGTTGATTATGATTGCAAAGCAACTGATAACAGATGAGATTACACCGCTGAAAACTTCAAGTACGGGCAGCGATGCCCTGAACTGGATGGATGAATACAAGGTTTCGCATTTGCCCATTGTGAACAATGAAGTTTTTCTGGGTTTGATATCCGAGCATGATATCTATGACATGAATAAAGCAGATGAACCACTGGGCAGTCATAAATTATCTCTGAGCCACCCTTACGTGAATGAGAATGATTATGTGTATGATATTTTAAGGGTGATGGATGAATATAAGCTGACACTCATCCCTGTCCTGGACGAAAAAAAGAATTACCTGGGTTGTATTACGCTGGAATCGCTTTTGCATTTCATGGCAATTTCATTTTCAGTGAACAACCCCGGCGGTGTCATTGTTCTTGAGATGAGTCAGACGGATTATAGTCTTACCGAAATAGCCAACATCGTTGAATCAAACGATGCCAAATTGTTGAGTCTTTTTATTACAGACCATCCCGATTCCACACGCCTTGAAGTGATTATAAAAGTCAATAAAATGGAGTTGGGGCCCATACTCAGTACTTTTGACAGGTATGGGTATTTTGTAAAAGCTTCTATGGGAGAAGACGATGACCTGGATGACCTCAGGGAAAATTATGACTCACTCATGAATTACCTCAATATCTGATCATGCGTCGGGCGGTCATTCTTTTGGGAATCTTTTTTTTGGCTGAGGTTGCCCCGGCCCAGAAAATTTCCGCCAGTATCTCCGTACCTCAGCAACCCGGTGACAGCCTCGTAACAGTGGGAACCATTTCACTGGAAGGAAACAAAATTACAAAAGACAGGATCATTTATCGTGAGATTGAGTTTAAAACGGGTGATGTTCTGCCTGTCAACACCCTGGACAGTTTAATTGTCGAAAGCCACCAAAACCTGATAAACCGTTCCCTTTTTAATTTTGTTGATATTACAAAAACGCCGGATAATGGTAAATATAATATTACGGTAAGCGTTATTGAGCGCTGGTATATCTGGCCGATTCCCATCATTGATTTTGCCGACCGGAATTTTAACGTCTGGTGGGAGACAAAAGATTTCAACCGTTTGAATTACGGTATCAACCTTCGGGTTGAGAATTTCAGGGGAAGGATGGAAGAGCTTGATTTTTATATTCAGGGAGGGTACGACAAAACATTCGCCGCACAGTGGGTTATCCCTTATCTTACAAAAAGACAATTTTTTGGCCTGGGTTTTTTCGGTGGAATACAATTGAACCGTGAAGTAGCCTATGCCACCGAAAACGATGACCTGACGTATTACAAATCCGAAGACGGTTTTGCACAGGTAACCGGTTTTGGGCAGATGGACTTCACATTAAGGCCTAAATTCAATTATCTCCACACTTTAACGCTGGGTTACGATCATTATAAGTTTCAGGATACATTATTGGTGCTCAACCCCTTTTTTGCTGATCAAACAGAATACGACATTTTATTTTTCAAATATTTATACAAACAGGATTTCAGGGATTACAAACCCTATCCGTTGGTAGGGTATTATTTTGATGCGGGTTTTGTCAAATACGGATTGGGACTGATCCCCGGTCAGGTAAACGCTTTTGTGGTGGATTTTGTTTTTGATCAGTACATCCGTATTTACAAACGATGGTATTTTGCGTATAATTTCACGAGCAGCTTTGCAAATAAGGAGTTGCCTTATTTTCTTCAAAATGGAATAGGATACAATGGTTTTGAGATCAGGGGTTACGAGTACAATATTGTGAACGGAAAAGATTTTGGGCTTTTCAAATCGAATTTTAAGTTTGAGATCATTCCCCGTACGGTGAAACGGTTCAAATTCATCCGGACCGATAAATTTGCCAAAATATTCTATGCTCTCTATGCCAACGTGTTTTTCGATATGGGTTATGCCAGTGATCCCCGCTATTTTGAATCCAACAAACTGGCCAATCAGTTGTTGTGGGGTACGGGCGTCGGGATTGATTTTATTACCTATTACGATCTGGTTTTCCGGTTTGAATATTCCATCAATAAACAGGGCAGGCAAGGGTTTTATATAAATCTTGTAGCACCCATATAATGTATGAGTTAAAAAACGTTAATAATTCAGGTGGAAACCTTAATTCATAATGTCTATATTGACAATACTGCTTATTTTTGAATTAAGTTTGCATACCGGTTAAACCAGTGATTATGAAAATTGCCCTGTTTGGTAAAGATTACGCAAATAATCAACAGCCTTACCTGCAGATACTTATTAATGAACTTGCCGGGCGCAATGTTGATTTATGTATTTATAAACCATATCATAAAATGATATCATCCGGTGTTAATCTGCCGGAAAAGCTCTCTTTTTTTTCATCGCATACCGATTTATCAAACGATACTGCCATACTTTTTTCCATTGGCGGTGATGGTACATTGCTCGATACAATTCCTTTTGTCCGCGGGACGGGAATCCCGATTTTAGGTATCAATCTTGGCCGGCTCGGCTTTTTATCGAGTATTTCAAAAGAAGAGATAAAAGAAGCGTTAGGACACGTTTTTAACGGTAGATACAAGCTGGATAAAAGAGCTTTACTGAGTCTTGTCAGTCCGAAAAATATATTTGGTGATTTGAATTATGCTTTGAACGACCTGACCGTTTACCGGAAAAACACAACATCGCTGATCGGCGTGCATGTTTATGTTGACGGGGTCAAATTAAATACATACTGGGGTGACGGCCTGATTGTCGCCACACCCACAGGTTCCACGGCTTATTCACTATCGGTGGGAGGGCCTATTCTTACGCCCGGTTCCAGGAATTTTGTCATTGCACCCATTGCTTCACACAATTTAACCGTACGCCCTATCGTTATTCAGGACAGTAGCGAAATCAGGATCAGTCTTGAAGGTCGTGAAGATAAATATCTGATGACGATGGATTCGCGACATACAACAATTAGCAAGGATCATGAATTTGTCATCCGCAGATGTGATTTTACGATCAACCTGGTACAGATGGAGCATAAGGATTTTTTCACCACAATCAGGGAAAAACTGATGTGGGGAAAAGATTACAGAAATTAGATATTGTATTGATCAACAATTATTAAACAATGAAAAGGCAACCAAATATCCATTAACTTCTGCTATGTTTTTTTTAATTAAAAAAGTAATACTTTTGGCGCTTCAAACAAGCAAATATTCAAGTCTTCACGGTATGGGAACTAAAAAGCTGTTAGGGTTGGCATTGATTGTAATATCGGTATTCTCCGGTTTGCCGTCATCAGCACAAACCCTTGAAGTAGGATTGTTTGGTGGCGGTTCTTATTATCTGGGTGAAATGAACACCGGCATCCATTTTAAAAACACCAATCTTGCTTACGGAATACTGGCCCGGTTAAATACCAACCGCCGCTTGGCTTATACCTTTTCTTATTACAGGGGTACCATCGAAGGTACAGATAATGTGACCGGACGGGTTGTGGAACAGGATTACAGCTTCAAGACTCATCTTAATGATATTTCCGCAACGGTTTCTTTCAATTTTCTGGAATATTTTACCGGTAGCAAACGGCATTTCTGGACGCCTTATGTTTTCGGAGGGGTTGGTTTTTCTTTTTCCAAACTGTCAACCTCTTTAACTGTTCCGTTTGGCCTGGGCTTTAAATTCGGTATTTCGGAACATCTCGGATTGGGCGTGGAATGGGGGATGAGAAAAACATTCACCGATTACCTGGACGGTGTTAATTTTACCGAATATCAGAACGGACTGGATACGGGAAGTGACAAAACAATTACCTGGGACTGGTATAATTTTTTCGGAATAAACATCACTTATAAAATAAATCTGCGAAGCAGGCTGAAATGTAACCTTGAAGGATGGTAAGCCCCGACTGAACAATGAGCTACAAAGACAAGATCATAAAAGAAAAACTGCCCCGGCACATTGCCATAATCATGGATGGTAACGGCAGGTGGGCCCGGAAACACGGCAAAGACCGTATTGCCGGGCACCAGCAAGGTGTTGATGTGGTGAGGACAATCACCGAAGTTTCGGCCAAACTGGGGATCAAATATCTTACGCTTTATGCTTTTTCAACCGAAAACTGGAACCGGCCCAGATTTGAAGTGGAAGCCCTGATGGATCTTTTTGTGGAAACCATTAAAATGGAATTGAAAACGCTGAACAAAAACAACATCCGTCTCAATGCCATCGGTGACCTGGAAAGCCTGCCCAAAGAAAACTTTTTAAGACTAAAAGAAACTCTTGATGCCACTTCTTCAAACGACAGGATGACCCTGACACTGGCACTGAGCTACAGCTCACGGTGGGAAATACTAAACGCGGTAAAAAAAATTATTTCAGATATAGATAACCAACAATTAAAAGCAGAAAATATTACCGAAACTGTATTTTCAAGTTACCTCACTACGGCTGGTATGACTGATCCTGAGTTGCTCATCAGGACAAGTGGTGAAATGCGAATAAGCAATTTCATGATCTGGCAGATTGCCTATACTGAGTTGTACTTTTCTCCGAAACTCTGGCCTGATTTTACGGAAGAAGATTTATACGAGGCCATTGTAAACTATCAAAACAGGGAAAGAAGATTTGGATTAACAAGTGAGCAAATTAAAAGTTAACGCGTAAGGATGATAAAGAAATTCGGTAAAAAGTTGTTGGGCATTTTATTATTGTTGTTGCCGTTTTTCCCACTTTGGCTCCAGGGGCAGATCAATATCGGAATCGGGCTATCCAAGATCAGTTATGAAAAACCAGTCGAATATGTCATTGGAGGTGTGGAAGTTACTGGCGTCGAATATCTCGACAAAAATGTTATCCTTATGCTATCGGGACTGGATATCGGGTCAAAGATCAGAGTGCCGGGTGATGAAATTACAGGTGCCATACGGAGATTGTGGGAACAGGGACTTTTTGACGATATCAGCATAACAGCTAAAAAAATTGTCGGGAACAAAATATTCCTCAATATTTATTTACAGGAAAGACCACGCCTGGCAAGGTTCTCATTTACCGGCATCAAAAAGTCGGATGCAGATGATATTCGGGAAAAAATAAACCTGACAAGAGGTGATGTCGTGACCGAGCATTTGCTGATAAAAACAAAACGTATTATCCGGAATTTTTATGCCGACAAGGGATATCTGAATACTGAAGTCAAGATTGAGCAGAAGCCAGATAAAAAACACAATAATTTTGAAGAACTGGTCATTGACATCAAAAAAAACAGGAAAGTCAAGATAGAATACATAGAGATCAACGGGAACAAAGCGCTTAGCGATGATGCCATCAAATCGGCCATGAAGGAAACCAAAGAAAAAGGGGTTTTTAATCCCCTCAAGCCATTGGGGCCACTGACCATTGACTTGGTTTCCGATGCCGCAACATTTAAATTTAACAAGTTTCGGGATGATCTTGTCGCGTATTTCATGGATAATTACAAGATAAAGGTATTTAAAGGATCGAAGTTTATTGAAAAGAATTACCTGGATGATCTCAACAACATTATAGCCAAATACAATAAAAAAGGATTCCGGGATGCACAAATAACACTTGATTCTGTTTTCAGTATTGACGATCATGACCTGGGAATCATCCTTGACATTGATGAAGGGAACAAGTATTATTTCAGAAACATCACCTGGGTTGGCAATACTGTCTATACATCCCGGTTTTTAAGTAGTATCCTGGGAATTCAAAAGGGGGATGTGTATAATAAGGAATTGCTGGAAACCAACCTGCAATACAATCCCAACGGTTTTGATGTCAGTTCAATGTACATGGACAACGGATACCTGTTTTTCAACGCTACTCCCGTTGAGGTTAATGTGGAAAACGATTCCATTGACATAGAGATCAGGATTTACGAAGGAAAACAGGCCCGGATAAAAAATGTGACAGTAAAAGGAAATACCAAAACCAGCGATCATGTGATCATCAGAGAGTTAAGAACAAGGCCGGGGCAGTTGTTCAGCAGGTCAAACGTGATCAGGACAACACGCGAGTTGGCTAATCTTAAATACTTTGACCCGGCTTCCATTCAACCAAACATTCAGCCGAACCCGGCTGACGGAACGGTAGATATTGAATACCAGGTTGAGGAAACATCTGCTGACCAGATCGAACTGTCCGGCGGCTGGGGATACGGTAGAATTATTGGTACGCTGGGATTGAGTTTTAATAATTTCTCTTTCCGCAACTTTTTCAAAAAAGGAGCATGGAAACCTGTCCCGTCAGGTGACGGCCAGAAATTATCCCTGCGTTTTCAGACCTATGGTAAAGGATATATGAACTGGAGTGTTTCATTCACCGAGCCATGGCTTGGTGGCCGGAAGCCCAATGCCTTTACCATTTCTTATTATTATTCGATTTATAGTAACGGACGCCCGAAATACGATACTTTGCGATCCGTTTTCCAGATTAACGGCGTTACTCTGGGACTCGGTAAAAGATTGACCTGGCCCGATGACTTCTTTACTTTATATCAGGCTATTCACCTTCAGTTTTATTACCTGCAGAATTATGCAACCATTTTCCCGATCGGCAAAGGGAACGGACGTTATAATAATCTCAGTTATGAGATTGTGCTGGGAAGAAATTCAATTGACCAGCCGATTTACCCGACAAGGGGGTCGCAGATATCCATCGGTCTCGAACTGACGCCACCGTATTCTTTATTCTCCGACCAGGATTATACCAATCTTGAAGACTTACAGAAATACAAATGGATAGAATATCATAAATGGAGTTTCAAAGCGAGCTGGTATCTGGGAATTACCAAAAAACTCATCCTGACACCCCGGCTCAGGTTCGGTTTCCTCGGTCATTATAACAATGCGCTGGGAACAACACCTTTCGAAAGGTATTATTTGGGAGGTGACGGGTTGTCAGGTTACAACAATTACGATGGCCGGGAGATCATAGCTTTGCGCGGGTATGAAAATGAAACGGTAACCCCGCTGTATTACAAAGACAGAAATATTGGCGGAACCATCTATGCAAAATATACGCTTGAACTGCGTTATCCTTTTACGCTTAATCCCAATTCCACTATTTTTGCCCTGGCGTTTGTTGAAGCCGGGAATTCATGGTTGGGCTCGGGCGGTTTCGATCCGTTTAATGTAAAACGTGCAGCAGGTTTCGGGGTACGGGTATTTCTGCCGATGTTCGGTATGCTGGGCCTTGACTGGGCTTATGGATTTGACCCCATACCGGGATTGCCCTCGGCAGCGGGAAGCCATTTCCATTTTTCACTCAATCAGTCACTTGATTAATGGCAAAGTTTTTGAATGAAATTAAAGAAATCAATTTTTAATCCTATGAAAACAATAAAAACCAACATTCTGACAGGAATTGCAGCTGCGAGCATGCTTTTACTGTTTTCCGGAGCTGCCATCGGACAAAAGTATGCTTATGTTGATACCAAATACATCCTGGATAATATTCCCGAATATCAGGATGCACAGGATGAACTGGATGCATTGTCCGAGAAATGGCAAAAGGAAATAGAACATGGGTATGCCCAGATTGATGAAATGTATAAAAAATACAAGGCTGAAGCCGTGTTGCTGCCTGAAGACATCAAACGGAAACGGGAAGATGAAATCGTAGCCAAAGAAAAGGAAATAAAGGACCTGCAAAAAAAGTACTTCGGGCCCGAAGGCGATTTGTTTAAAAAACGGGAAGAACTGGTAAAACCCATTCAGGAAAAGATTTACAATGCCATTGAAACGGTTGCGACAACACGCAATTTCTCTTTTGTTTTTGACAAATCGGGAGGAATGACCTTGCTGTGGGCTAACCCGAAGTTCGATATCAGTGATGATGTGCTCGATGAGGTCGGCAATGTTATGCAGACCGTAAAACGCGACCAGCGGAAAAAAGGTGGCAAATAGAGCAGAACAGGGAATGGATATTTATTTTTTTCAGTGTGGAGCCATAATTTTTTCTTTAGCTTATACCATGAAATACAGTTTAGTAGAGATTGTATTATTTGAAAAATGCGGCTTGTCTCATAATATTTATTAAATGAATGGCGGAAAAAGAGTTTGGTTTTAAAAAAATGTTAATTTTGCGCCTCTGATTTTAAAGGTAATTTATTATTAATCACAATATTGAAGTAAACATGAAAGGTTTTAAAAAAGCAATCACGCTGATTTCGATTACAATTCTTTTGGCATCGGTTGGATTTGGTCAATCAACACTTAAGTTTGGATACATTGATTCAAACGAAATTTTATCCCTGATGCCGGAAACCGATTCTTTGCAAAATGAATTGAAAAATTATGCCAATAATCTGGATAATCAAATGAAAGTTATGGCACAGGAATATCAGCAAAAGGCCAATGATTACCAGCAAAATGTGAACACCATGTCGGACCTGATTCGTCAAACCAAAGAAAAAGAGCTTACTGACCTGCAAAACCGCATCCAGGCATTCCAGCAGTCAGCCGAGCAGGATATCCAGACAAAACAGGCAGATCTGTTCAACCCTTTAATTGAAAAGGTTAAAAATGCAATCAGTGAAGTTGGCCGTGAAAATAATTATACTTACATTTTTGATGTAGGAACCGGCTCGTTGGTTTTTTATGAAAACGGTGACAACATCCTGCCACTTGTTAAAAAGAAATTGGGAATAAAGTAATTTTTCCGTCAGAAACAAAAAAAGCCCTGTCCAGCGGGGCTTTTTTTATTACTCATCCAACTCTTCGTCATACCAGCCTGCATACATGTTGTAATTGTTTGCAATCCGATGGATTTCCCCTTCCAGCAGGTCAGTATCCACCTCTTTGATCTTTTTGGCAGGCACACCTGCAAATACAGACCCTGTTTCAATGATCATATCTTTTGAGATGAGGGCTCCGGCGGCCACAACCGAATTGCTTTGAATGACAGCCCCGTCCATGATAATGGCCCCCATACCGATCAACACATTATCGTGTATCGTACAGCCGTGAATGATGGCGCCGTGAGCGATGGAAACATTATTGCCAATGTTTACAGGTGCTTTCCTGTATGTACAATGGATGATCACGCCGTCCTGGATGTTCACGATATTGCCGATCCTGATGTAATGAACATCACCACGAACAACTGCATTAAACCAAACGCTGCAGTCATCGCCAATCACCACGTCTCCCGTCAATGTGGCATTGTCGGCAATAAAACAATTTTCTCCCCATTTTGGTTTGACTCCGTTAACTGATCTGATAATTGCCATAATTTATTTGTTTTTATCTTTTTGTACCGGTTACTTTAGTCGTCGTATTTCCATATTTTAAAACATTAGCCAAAATCCTTACGGCGACTATTGTTTCCGGCACGCGGCGGATGATCAATGTTGTAATGCAGCCCGATGCTCTCTTTTCGCTGTTGGGCAAAACGGATGATCAGATAGGCCACATTGATCAGATTCCGCAATTCGCAGATGACCTGTGTAAGAACTGACTTATTGTACAGGTCTTCTGTTTCCCTGTAAATGATCTCCAGGCGGGAAAGTGCCCGCTTCAGGCGCAGGTCCGACCTGACGATTCCCACATAATTGCTCATAATGGATTGAACCTCTTTTTTGGATTGGGTGATAAGGATCATTTCCTCGTTCATGATGGTTCCTTCCGCATTCCAGTCGGGTACATGGGTTGTCAGGTCAATGTTTTTTATTTGTTCGGCAGAGTCAATGGCAGTGCGGTGCGAAAAAACAGCCGATTCCAACAGTGAATTTGATGCCAGCCGGTTGGCTCCATGCAGTCCTGTGCAGGCCACTTCGCCGGAAGCATAAAGATTGCGGATGCTGGTCCTGCCGTTTTTATCGGTTTTTACCCCGCCACAGGAGTAATGCGCCGCCGGAACCACAGGGATCATCTCTTTGGTGATGTCAATCCCGATGCTTAGACATTTGGCGTAAATAGTGGGGAAATGGTTTAACAGTTCTTCTCCGGGAATGTGCCTTGCGTCCAAATAAACGTAATCATCTCCGGAGAGTTTTAACTCATTGTCAATGGCACGGGCAACGATGTCACGGGGGGCAAGCTCAAGCCGGTCATCGTATTTTTTCATGAAAGGTTCACCTTTCCGGTTTTTCAGTATGGCCCCGGCCCCGCGCAGGGCTTCCGTGATCAGAAAACTGGGTTTCTCACCCGGGTTGTATAATGAAGTGGGATGAAACTGTATGAACTCCAGGTTTTCCAGATGGGCTTTTGCCCGGTAAGCCATGGCCACACCGTCCCCGGTTGCAAATACAGGATTGGTTGTGGTTTGATAAACATTGCCCAGCCCGCCGGTTGCCAGCAGCGTAATTTTTGACAAGATCGTCTCGATCTCTCCCGTATCCCTGTTCAAGGCATAGACACCGTAACATTCAATATCTTTTTTGTGCCTGGTCACTTTTTCACCCAGGTGGTGCTGGGTGATCAGGTCAATGGAAAAATGATTTTCAAGAACCTGAATGTTGCTATGATTTTTTACTTTGTGGCTTAAAGTTTTCTGTATTTCGTATCCGGTGTTGTCTTTGTGGTGGAGAATGCGGTTTTCGGAGTGTCCTCCTTCTTTTGCCAGCGAATATTTTCCCGATTTTTCCTTGTCAAAATGTGTTCCCCATTCTATAAGCTCTTTGATTCTTTCGGTGGATTCTGTGACAGTGATCCTGACAATTTCTTCATCATTCAGCCCGGCGCCTGCTTTAATGGTATCGCGGATATGTTTTTCGTAGTTGTCAGGCGAATACATCACTGCTGCAATCCCCCCCTGGGCATAGCTGGTTGCCGTATCGTCAATGGTTGTTTTTGACAGGATCAAAACCTTGCCATGATCAGCCACCTTCAGGGCATAGATCAACCCTGCCATCCCGGAACCGATTACCAGAAAATCAACTTTGCGTTGCATCATTACAGAGCTTTATGCAAAGTTAAATCAAAACGCGTCTGGTCGGGCCGGAAGGAATTAAAAAAATATCTTAACCTGCCTGCAAGCAGTTTCTTACTCAAACTCCGCGATGACCGAAGTGAGCGCTCTGACGGTTTGCCCCATCTTCACATGAACCCTGACACCTACCGGGAGGAAGAAATCCACCCTTGAGCCAAACCGGATTATACCCATCTCCTCCCCTTGTTTCACCTTATCCCCGGGTTTGGCATGGCAGATGATCCGGCGGGCCATTATACCTGCAACCTGCCTGATCAACACATCCTGTCCCGGTTTTCGCTCAAGCACCACACTGGTGCATTCGTTCAACTCGGAAGATTTCGGGTGATGGGCAATAAAATACCGGCCCGGATGATATTTGGAATATTTGATCTCCCCTTCAAACGGATACCAGTTGACATGCACATTCAAGGGTGACATAAAAACCGAGATCATCATCCGGGGTTTGTTAAAATACTCTTCTTCCTTAACCTCCTCAATAGCAACCACCTTCCCGTCGGCGCTGGATAAAATATGATTGCCGTAATTGATCTTCCTTTTGGGAATCCTGAAAAAGAAAGTGACCCAGGATAGCAATATGATCATTCCGGCAAGTAGAACGTACCGGATAACAGGAATATCCACATAGCGGGTGATCAGCAGCCAGATAACCACCATGAGCATAAAGGTGAAAAGTATGATTTTGGTGCCTTCGCGGTGTAATCTCATTTTTAAAACAGGTTAATGTAAACAAACACAAAAGGGACGGCAAACAATGTGGCGTCAAAACGGTCAAGAACACCGCCGTGGCCCGGGAATATATTTCCGGAATCTTTTACCTGTGCTTTCCTTTTAAGAAACGATTCGCTCAGGTCGCCTAATATTCCGGTAATGACAATGATGACGGCCATGATCATCCACCTTGTCAGGCTTAATTCTTTAAAAAACAGGGAAAGGATGTACGCAGCAAGCAAAGCAAACAACAACCCGCCGATGCTTCCTTCCCATGATTTTTTCGGTGAAATCCGTTCAAACAACCGGTGTTTCCCAAACATTGAACCTGTGAGATAAGCAAAAATATCGCTTGACCAAACGATCACAAACATGCCGATAAGTATTCCGATCAAAGACTCATCACGATCAGGGACAAAAAACAAAGCGTTCAGCAGTCCGAAAGGTATGGCGACATAAAAAAAAGCAGTAAAATAAACACCCGTTCTTTTCCAGCTTGCATCTTTCTTCCTGAAAAGCTCACAAATGATCGTTAACGGGAATACCAATAAAATAGGGTAAACATAACGGATATCAACCAAACCGAGGCCGATCAGCCCGACAAGCGAATAAACAAACATCCCCAGAACATAATACATTATGTTTTCTTTCCTGCGGTCATTCCTGGCTGTAAGCCGGAAAAACTCATCGAGTCCCAGGAATGAAAAAATAAAAGATAATCCGAAAAATGCAAGCGGATGAACGACGATGGAGCCGATAACTGCTACCAGGAAAAAGAAACCTGTCAATGTTCGTATATAAATATCCTTCAAGTGAATCGGGTATGAATGCGTGTGTAAAATTAATCATTCGGAATAAATAACGGCAAATTATGGATTTATTTTACAGGTCGTCAACCACAAACACATATAATTCCCTGGGGCCGTGAGCCCCCATGACCAGTGTTTTTTCAATATCTGCCGTACGGCTGGGGCCTCTGATCACGGTGATCTGTGACGGTAGTGATTCGGGATATTTTTTTTTCATGCCGGATAATGCATCCTTCATTTCGGGAACAACCTGTGACGCGGTTGCAAAAACAATGTGTGCCTCCGGAAAAGCAAATATCTTCCTGCCGCTTGAAAGTGCTGATGAAACAACAACGCTGCCGAAACGTGCCACCAGAAAATCACAAAAAGTGATCCCGGCATCTATTTTTTCCTGTTTCCCATAGCTGGCTTTTAGCTTAATGCCTTCCCTTTTCAAAAGGGTGGCAATCCGTTTGTCAAGTGTGAACACTTCCTTCCATTTATTTTCCTTAATAAGCAACTTCAGGTTGTCAACCAGCGTTTTTTCATTTTCACAATAAACGAAAATGCCTCCGGCTTCATTCAGGTTCCTGGCAAACTGCACAACCGGAACATCCGTAAAATCGTTGTAAACGGGGCTGATGAAATCAATATCCGTAAAAGGATTTTCCCGCGTGCTGATCAGTGCGGAACGTATTTTTTTAAGAATCTTTTCCTTTGAGGTGCTTTCTTCCATTAATATTTTGCTGATCGTTCAAAATGCAAAATCAACTGGCCTCTTTCGACTCCTTATCTTCTTTCTTTCCGGTATCAGGAACCGTATTCTTTTTATCAGGGTCTTCATTTGATGGAATCTTTTTCTTCGCCGTTATCAGTTTTCCGGCTTTTTCGGCCTTTTCTTTCTTTTCTTTTTCTGCATCCGGGCTTACTAGGAATACGGCTGTATCACCCCATTTTCGTTTTCCGAAAACCTTTTTCAGGTCATCACTAAAGATCACTTCTTTTTCAAGGAGTTTTTTAGCCAGCTTTTTCAACCCGTCCAGGTGTTCTGCCAATATTTTTTTTGCCCTGGCATAAGACTCTTCAACCATACTTTTAACTTCTTCATCAATGATCTCGTTGGTTTTTTCGCTAAAAGGTTTGTTGAAAGCATAATCCTGCTGACCTGTGCTGTCATAAAAGCTGATGTTGCCGATCTTTTTGCTAAAACCATAGTAAGCCACCATGGCGAAAGCCTGTTTGGTTACCCTCTCCAGGTCATTGAGCGCACCTGTTGATATTTGTCTGAAAATGATCTCTTCGGCAGCACGTCCGCCCAAGGCAGCCGTCATTTCATCCAGCATCTGTTCTTTGGTGGTCAGTTGCCTTTCTTCCGGAAGATACCACGCAGCTCCCAATGATCTGCCTCTTGGAACGATAGTAACCTTTACAAGCGGGTTGGCATGCTCCAGCAACCAGCTTATAGTTGCATGGCCCGCTTCATGGTAAGCAACGGTTTCTTTTTCGTTGGGGGCAATGACCTTGTTTTTCTTTTCCAGCCCGCCGATGATCCGGTCAATGGCACTCATGAAATCATCCTTAGTGATGGCATCATGGCCAGCGCGGGCAGCGATCAGGGCCGATTCGTTACAAACATTGGCAATGTCAGCACCCGAGAATCCGGGGGTTTGTCTGGCAAGAAAATCAATATTCACGTCTTTGCCCAGTTTCAGCGGACGCATGTGTACTTTGAAGATGGCTTTTCTTTCCTCCAGACTGGGTAATTCAACATGTATCTGCCTGTCAAAACGTCCCGCACGCAACAGGGCTTTATCGAGAATGTCAGCCCGGTTGGTGGCTGCCAGGACAATAACGCCCGAGTTAGGTACGAAACCGTCCATTTCGGTAAGCAACTGGTTCAGCGTATTTTCCCTTTCATCGTTGGCACCCGTCACGGGGTTTCTTCCACGTGCACGACCAATGGCATCAATTTCATCAATAAAGATGATTGAAGGCGCTTTTTCTTTGGCCTGTTTGAAAAGGTCTCTGACTCTTGAAGCGCCTACACCCACGAACATTTCAACAAAATCGGAACCTGAAATAGAATAAAAAGGCACATGAGCTTCGCCGGCAACCGACTTGGCCAGCAGGGTTTTCCCTGTTCCCGGAGGGCCGACAAGCAGGACGCCACGGGGAATCTTTCCGCCGAGACGCGTATATTTTTCCGGGTTTTTCAGAAAGTCAACGATCTCTTTGATCTCCACTTTGGCTTCTTCCAGCCCGGCAACATCCTTAAAGGTAATGTTGATATTGGTTTTTTTATCATAGATCTGGGCTTTTGATTTCCCAATGTTAAAAATCTGCCCGCCTGCGCCGCCGCCACCGCGACTCATCATGCGCATGAAGAAAAACCAGACCACGAGCAGCAAACCGATGGGCAACACCCAGCTCAGAACATCCGCCCCCCAGTTGTGCCTGTTTTCGTAAGTAATATAAATCGGGCTGCTAAGGTCTTTTTGCGCTTTGTTTACGTCTTCTTTAAAACCGTCAACCGAACCGACGGTATACATGTACTGTGGGCTGGCAGCACCCACACCTTTGCTTTTATTGGCATCTTTGTATTTCTCCTTATTCAGCCGGTCGGGTTTGATGTAAATTTCGGCAAATTCTTTATTTACCACAATGATCTTCTCCACATCGCCGGCCTGAAGCATCTCTTTCAATTCCCCCCAGTCAACATTTTTTGGAGTAGTTCCCCAGTTTATAAAGGTGGCAATGATGAATAATACCGCCAGTATCCCGTAAACCCAGTAAAAATTAAATTTGGGCTTGTTGGTCTCGTTTTTTCCGGAGAGATTATTAAAAGGGTTTTTCAGGTCGCCGGAATTATTCTTTTCGTTGTTATCTTTTTTTTCTTCTGACATTTCCGTTTCTGCCAATTTGTTTTAAAAATTTAGTTTTATTCGTCGCTTTGATATTCTTTCAGTTTCGCATCGGCCCACAACCCTTCAAGATCGTAAAAAGCCCGGATGTCTTCTAAAAAAACATGGACAACTGTATCAATGTAATCTATCAAAATCCATTCCGAATTCTCAACACCCTCCCGATGGTAAGGTTTCGTGCCGCATTGTTTTCGGACAAACTCAACCACATTGTCATAAATGGCATCAACCTGTATTTTCGAGGGGGCATGACAAATAACGAAATAATTTGTAACTGCATTGGGGATCTCCGAAAGGTTTAAACTGATAATCTGCCTTGCTTTCTTTTCCTGCATTGCCTCAACCACATTTTCAAGAATAGATTCGGCATCATCCCTAACGACTTTTTTTACCATATTAATTTATACTTCCTTTATTTTTAGTATAATTGACAAAAGTAAACAAAAACATTGAGTTGACTGTTAATATGACAGGTCAAAAGAATGAAAGTTGTTCCGGTTTTTGTATTTTTAACACATAAATCATAGTTAAGTTGTTTTTTCACATCATTCATAAAAAAAAGATCATTTCAACCAATGATCTTGCACAGGAAAGGATAACAAAAGGCATTGCAGCCGGAGGGGATGTGATATGGGCGGACGAGCAAACACAGGGGAAGGGGCACGGTTCCGATAGTTGGGAAAGTGCAAAAGGCAAAAACCTGACTTTTAGTTTGATCCTCAGGCCGCATTTTATCGAACCCTCAAAACAGTTTTTGCTGACACAACTGGTTTCGCTGTCCATTGTGGATCTGCTAGAGGAGTATATTGACAAAATGATAATGGTCAAATGGCCTAACGATATCTATGTGGAAAATGAAAAAATTGCAGGTATTTTGATTCAAAATACCTTGTCAGGCAACATTATTGATTATTCGGTTGTGGGCATCGGATTGAATGTAAACCAGGAACATTATGTCTCAGATGCCCCTAACCCGGTTTCTATGATCCGCTTTACCTGTTCTGAAATACCACTTGAAAAATTACTTGGCAAATTACTTTCGGTTATTGGCAGTATGTATGATAAATTACCTTCTCCGGCTTTTCACAGTGAACTCCACGATGTTTACCTTGACCATTTATTCCGTTTTGGTGAATGGGCTGATTATGAGGAGGGCGGCAAAGTTTTCCGTGCCATGATCACGGGCATCAGCCCTTATGGACAATTGAAGTTAAAAACGGAAAAAGGGGAAGAAAAACTGTTTGGCTTTAAAGAAATAGAGTTTGTCCTTTAAACTTTTCCTAAGTTCCAAAATTTGAAAGAATTTATCCGTACCCGGCAAAAATTTCATTCAGTTTTTGGCTCATTGCATTCACCAGGTTTTCAAGCGGTCTTTTGGCGATCATGGTCATCATGGGATTCAGATTGGAGTCAATCTCTATTATTCCCGTGGTTTTCATGTCATCCTGCTCATGGGGCTCCAGATTGATGGCCAGGGTAAAATCAATGGGCGGTTTACCGACAGGAACCACCTCGACGGAGTGAAAGGGCTCTGTTCGGCTGTATTTCAAACTTAAATCAGCCATGCCTCTGATAGTAAATGAGCAGGTTTCCTTATCTGACTTCCAGTTGACAATTTGCTCGGGCATCAGTTGCTCGAAATTGTTGAAATCACTTAAAAATTCATAAACGGTTTTTTGGTCTGCATTGAGCACTGCAGGCTGGCTGTTGAGTTTCATGTTATTCTGTTAAATGTTTTGACGGGCATCGCTCCAGGCCTGCGGATCTTTACGCCATTCCATCAGCGATTCCATATCGTTTTGTGTAATGTATTTGCTTTTGACGGCTTCTTCTATTAAAATATTAAAATCGGACAGTGTAACCAGCGGGCACCCTGCATTTTCAAAATTCTTATCCGCCACAGGAAGGCCGTAAGTGAATATGGCAGCCATTCCCGGAATTGAAGCGCCGGCTTCACGAAGAGTAAAAACCGCATTTAAACTACTTTTCCCTGTTGAAACGAGGTCTTCAATAACAACGACAGAACTTTTTTCAGGCAAATCGCCTTCAATCTGGTTTGTCAGACCATGTGATTTTTTGGATGGCCTCACATAAACAAATGGCAGCTCCAGTTCCTGGGCTACAAGTACACCCTGGGGAATACCGGCAGTAGCCACTCCGGCAATGACTTCGATACCTTGGTAATTCTCCAAAACAGCTTGCGTTAACTCATTCCGGATAAATTCCCTGATGTCGGGATACGAAAGAGTTTTGCGATTGTCGCAGTAAATGGGTGATTTCAATCCCGAGGCCCAGGTGAGAGGCTGTTTTGGGCTCAGCTTTATCGCCCTGATCTTTAATAATGAATTGGCAACCTGTCGTGCTGTCTGCTCATTGAAAATCATTGTGCAAACCTAAGGAAAAAATTATTGTGAGGGAGCGATTGTTATTAATCGGAAAAAATGACCGGGTTGAAAATAAAAGTTGCGAATACAAGAATGGTTTGAATCGAGGGAAAGAAGATTTCGTTCCTACGGAACTAAATTTTATCTTCTTATATTCCAGGGACTCACGTCCCTGGCCAGAACATTTCATCCCTACGGGATGAGTTTCAATGTATTAAAGGCCTGAAAATCAAAAGTATTTAAATTCTTGGATTTTATTTCTTTTCCCGGATAATTCAGTGAATATAAAACCGCTGTACTGGCGATTTCAATCGCCGAAAAAAAAGTTCCGTAGGAACGATAAATCTCCCAAACCCCTTTCATCCAACCATCCTGCATCCGCAAGAAATCAGGGTAAATCAGTGACAATCTAAAATCCGGCTTATCTTTGCATGTTCAACAACATATAAAATGGGGTTTATTGAAAAGCACATTATTTTTAACGGTTCGCGGTCTTTGATCTTTGGAGAAGGCAGTCCGTTTCCGGATGCTGAGGAAATGGTTCAGGTTAAAAAGAAAAAGGAAATGTCCGGTGTTGTGGAGAGGTTTCTCGATCCCGGAAATAATACTGATCTAGTAATCACAGGCTTGCTCCCAAAGAAGTTATTTCGTCTTTTTAAAAAACATTTTAAATATATAAAAGCAGCTGGGGGATTAGTACAAAACCCGGCAGGAGAATTTCTGTTTATCAAACGTTTTGATATCTGGGACCTGCCCAAAGGCAAGCTGAAAAAAGGAGAAGCACCGGGGAAAGGAGCGATGCGGGAGGTCATGGAAGATAAGGGTGTAAACAAGCTGACAGTTGAAAAGAGGATGGCAAATCGTTGTCACATTTACATTCGCGACGATAACAAATAACTGAGAAACACATATTGGATTCTGATGT
>CAZMOS010000052.1:0-21522 GCA_964567945.1 uncultured Lentimicrobiaceae bacterium | reverse complement strand
GTTTAGCTTGGCCCAAGTCTCGCTGGCGCACAAGCCGGGCTGGAAGACTTGCGCCAGGGGGGGCGCCAGGGGGGGGGAACCGGGGGAAGTATAAAAAGTGCCATTTTTTGATAACCACTTTTCTGTTACATAAATACTATTGGACACAACCTTCTGTCAATTGTAAACCAATAAGTTGGATTTTTTCTTTTATTTCTGTGTAATTTATATCTCCACTTGAAAAATTTGACTGCAAATCAGGTTCTTCATTCCATAAATCAAGTAATATCCAATTTACAAAATAAAACCTTGTTTGCATTACCATTTTCGTATGGACTTTTTCAGAATAGACTTCAATTTCATGTAGGATAATTGGTGATAATTTCAATGGGTATTCTTTATAATTATGAAGATTACCTGCTATAAATATATCGTTAACCACTTCTTTTCCATCAACTAATACTTTAATATCAACAGTATCGGATTGCTGTGACTGATTACTCACGTACAAAATTACATTTCCACCATTCTTGACATAATGAAAAACTTCAAATCCTATGATAAAAACTATCAATAGATAGAACGTTATTAGGATTATCTTTTTCGCTTTCTTCATAATGTAAAGGGATGGATTAATTACCTGATATTTTAATAATTCGTTTTCTCTAATACAATTGTTTCAAACGAACAACGCCCAACTGGCGCAGTTTTGTGTGTCTGCCCCGTGTGCTGCTGACTTGTGCCGGGTTAAAACTTCAATTCTACATTTACTGCTCATTCCACAAAAATAAGAATATCTATCCCGTTAGCCTTGTTTTTCCGGGAATAAAAGTTTTGGTCGGTTTAGCTTGGCCCAAGTCTCGCTGGCGCACAAGCCGGGCGGGAAGACTTGCGCCAGGGGGGAAATCTATTGGAGGATCCGAATGTACCGGCGACTTTAGTCGCCGGCTGGTAAGGTTCTATTTTTTTCGGCGACTGAAGTCGCCGATACGAAAGATTCAAAACACCTAAATTGCCATTTAACTTAGTCTGTCTTATGCAAATGTATTTAGCTTCCGGATTTCAAATCCGGAATAGCGGAGCAGGAGAACGAAATCTTACTGAATAGAATCCAGAACAGGAATATAATGTGCCACAACCGAGTCGAATGCAGCCCTGTAAGCCGGTTCAACAGGTTTAGCGGGTGGCGATTCCACTTTTAGCGGGTTAATGGCCCTTCCGTTACGGTAAAACCTGAAATCCAGGTGCGGGCCTGTTGCCAGGCCTGTTTTACCCACGTAGCCGATGAGCTCGCCCTGCCTGACCTTTTTGCCGATTTTTATCCCTTTGGCAAATCCTCTCAGATGCATATAAGAAGTGGTATAAGTCCCGTTATGTTTGATTTTTATGTAATTGCCACCGCCCCGTTTCTGGTATCCTTTTTCGATTACCGTCCCGTCACCAACAGAATAGACCGGAGTTCCCATAGGGGCAGCATAATCTACGCCATGATGCGGCCTTCTTATTTTAAGAACGGGATGCAGACGGCTGTTTGAAAAACGGGAACTTATCCGTGTAAAACGAAGCGGCGCTTTGAGGAAAGTACGTTCCAGGCTGGTGCCTTTTTCATCAAAATAATCGCCTTTCTCATTCTGAACAAAATAAAAGGCATATATCGTTTTACCGGCATGATCAAAGGAAGCCGCTTTGACTTTTCCCATCCCGATATATTGACTATCAACGTAATATTTTTCGTAGATGGCTTTGTAAGTGTCTCCTTTTTGAAGGCCGAAAAAATCAATGGTCCATGCATATATTTCCGAAAGCACATTGGCTAAGTTCGGATCAGCTCCTTTCTCAACAAGGGAATTCCAAAGCGATGAATGAATTGTCCCCGATATATTTTCAATTTTTGTAATTACTTTTTTATGGCCCAACGAGGCATATACCGAATCGCCAAAGTGATAGAGCACATATTCGGTGGGCATTATTTCATAAATAAAATAAAGTGTTTTGGGAAGGGAATCGTTGGTGCGAATGACTGTGTATTTATTTCCACGCCGGATTTTACGTACATTGAAAGTGTCTTTTGTTTTCCTTGCGATATAATCAATAGTGGCATAATCAACGCCATATCTTAAAAGGATATCTGCCAGGAACTCATTCTTTTTCACTTTATCCTGTATCACCCCCATGCTGTCAACAGCAATGCCGTAAATTATTGCCGGTTCGGGAAGTTTTACGTTTTCAGTGTTACCGGAAAGGTTTTCTTTTCCGGATTGATTGCATGAAGACAGAAAAAACCAAAACAGAATAATGAAATAGAATGATTTTTTAAACATAGATTTCCAGTCAAGACAATCGGGGTCAAAAGTAAGATTTTCCGGTTTAAAAGGCGGAAGCCTGTCAGGTATGTTTTTCAGCATAATCCTTACCGGCTTTCAGGGCTTTGAGGTTCAGCATAACCATATCTTTTCCTTTTCTTGAGAACATTTTTTCCAATGCTTTTTCCAGGTTGGCGTATTTCAATCCCAGAAAAGGAGATGCGGCACCCAGCACAATGATATTGGCTACTTTGATAGAGCCCAGGTCTTTGGCAGCTTTGTCAGCATCTATGGTAACATACCGGGGCAATTTCCAGATGGCATTCAATATTTCTTCGAGGGGCGGATAATTTGTGATATTCCTGAAAGGATTCATGCTTGTGATCAGCCAGCCGGTTTCGGTATTCAGCATGTTGACAAAACGCAGGGCTTCAAGCGGTTCAACGGAAATGACAAGATCGGCTTCTCCTTCGGGAATGAGATCGGAAGAAATGGGATCGGAAGACAGTCTTAAATGAGCCTGAACGTCGCCTCCGCGTTGTGCCATACCATGTACCTCGGATTGTTTCAGGTGCAAACCTTCAAATAAAGCAGCTGTGCCAATGGTAGCGGCAATGGTAAGAATACCCTGTCCGCCGACTCCTGAAATGATGATATCTTTTTTCATTCTTTTTTCAATTCGTTTTTGTTTAGGGGAAAGCCGCACAATAAAAATTTCTTGGTTCATACGCCTTTACCCTCTTCATAATTGCAGAATTAAGAATTTACTTGTTGAGCCTTCTTTTTTTCCAGCGCCTTCAGCTTCATTCTGCGTGCCAGGGTCTGGACACACTCGCGCCGGGCAATGATCACTGAAACCCCGTTGTATTCCACTTCTTTTCTGATGACTTCCACGTTTTCTTCATGCAATCTCCGCAAAGGTTTGATCACATGGATATGTTCGGGGTCAACGCCGACACCTTTGACAATGTCATCCAGTCTGTTAAATGCCGAAGAGTGCTGACCACCGGTCATGGCCGTTGTGGAATTGTCAAGGATAAAAACCGTTATGGGAGAGTTATTGTTGACCGCATCAAGCAGTCCCGTGATCCCCGAATGGGTAAAAGTGGAATCTCCGATCACGGCAACGGCAGGTATCAGCCCGGCATCGGCAGCACCGATGGCCATGGTTATGGACGCACCCATGTCAACACAGGTGTTGATGGCTACAAGCGGTGGCAGAGCTCCCAAAGTGTAACATCCGATGTCGGAAAATACCCGGCCGGACGAATAATCTTCCATTACTTCATTCAGTCCGAGAAATGAATCGGTATGCGGGCATCCGTCACACAGCAGGGGAGGCCTGTCCACCAGCACATCGGGTAAATCGAAACCCTTATGCACTTCCAGTCCAAGGGATTTGGCAACAAGCCTGGGGTTAAGTTCGCCTGCACGGGGTAAACTCCCGTCCAGCCTGCCCCTGATTTTTTTACCTTCGTTAAGCAGCCCGCGCAGTAATTCTTCAACCAGCGGATAACCCTCTTCCAGCACCAGCACTTCTTCAACCTGGTCAACAAGTTTTCTGACCATGTCAGCCGGGATTGGGTATTGTGAAACTTTCAGTACCGGATAAGGAACTTCGGATGCGGGGAAATTCTCAATCAGGTAATTATAAGCCAGTCCGCAGGCAACGATTCCCAGTTTTTTATCCTCGCCGCCGGTAAATAGATTGTATCCCGATTCTGCGGCATCTTGTTCAAAAAGTTCCTGTTTTTGAAGCAGACTGTTGTATTGTTTTCTGGCATTTACCGGAAGCAGAATGTACTGTTTTGGAGATGATGGCAAGCGCAGGTTATTTTGCGGAACCGGTTTGCCGGTTCGCGAAACAATTGACCTGGAGTGAGCAAGACGCGTGGTTACTCTCATCAAAACAGGCATGCCCATTTTTTCCGAAAACTCAAAAGCGTACCGTGTCATATCATAAGCTTCCTGCTGATTTGATGGTTCCAGGATCGGAATTTGGGCAAACTTACCGTAAAACCTTGAGTCCTGTTCGTTTTGCGAACTGTGCATAGAAGGGTCATCAGCCGAAATAACGACCAGGCCCCCGTTTGCCCCGGTGATGGATGCATTGATGAAAGGGTCGGCAGCCACATTTAATCCAACATGTTTCATGCACACCATGGCTCTTTTTCCGGCATAAGACATGCCAATTGCTGTTTCCATGGCTGTCTTTTCGTTAGCCGACCAAAGTGACCTTACGATATTTTCCTTCGATTGCTTTGAATTCTGTATATATTCGGTGATCTCCGTGGAAGGGGTTCCGGGATAAGCGTAAACGCCCGAAATCCCTGCATCCAGGGCTCCCTGGGCTATGGCTTCATCACCGAGTAATAATAATTTTTCCATATTGACAGGTTCAATAGTGTTTTAATATAAAACGATTGCAAAATTATTAAATTTAATTCCCGTTACTTATTTTCATAACCTATCTATAATGAATTTAAATTGTATGATAATACTTACTTTTGCGGCAAATCAGAACCTATGAATTTTCTGGCACATGCCCATCTTTCCGGAGAAAACGATGAAATTTTGTTCGGCAATTTTGTTGCTGACGCGGTAAAGGGTAACGAGTTGATGAATTACGAGGGAGATATCAGGCTGGGAATCCGGATCCATCGTAAAATTGATGTTTTTACCGATCGTCATGAGACGTTCAGGCAAAGTGTTGCAAGGATTAGGAGCTCGTTCGGAAAATACTCGGGCATCGTTGTTGATATTTATTACGACCATTTTCTTGCCAGGAACTGGAATGATTATCACCGGGATCCTTTGCCGCTTTTTGCAGGGCATGTTTACGATATTCTGCTGGACAGGTATGGTCTTTTGCCGCAAAAAACAAAAAGGCTTCTCCCTTTCCTTGTAACCCAGAACTGGCTTGTGGGTTATGCTGATTTCGGTGGCCTCAAACGGGTTTTTTACGGAATGGACCGCAGGACAGGTTTTGGGTCAGGAATGAAAACGGCTGTTGACGAATTAAAGGAAAACTATGATGACCTGTATTCGGATTTCAGTTCATTTTATCCCGGGTTGCAGGAATATGTATTTAATGAAATACGGTAAGTACCAGTTTCCTGTTGCCGCCGTTCCGCCGGAATTCGCAAAAATAGATGCCCTGCCACGTTCCCATGTTCAGCCTGTGGTTGGTGATGGGAATGGTGAGTGTTGAACCCAGAACGGCAGATTTAAAATGTGCCGGCATATCGTCAGGCCCTTCAAGGGTATGGATGTAATCCGGGTCGTTTTCAGGGGCTATTCTTTCAAGTAATGTATTCAGGTCAATTTGCACATCAGGGTCGGCATTTTCGTTGATCATAAGTGCTGCTGAAGTGTGTTTGACATAAATGTTCATGAGGCCGTTTTCGGGAAGGTTGTCGAATGCTTCTGAAATAATCCTGTCAATCGGGTGAAATCCCCTGCGCATAGGGGGGAGGGTAATTTCTTTTTGTATAATCATTTGTTTTAGTATTCAGGTAATGTTTGCATTTGTATTGCCAACAAGCTGCGAAAATAAAAAAAGCCCTGTATAAAACAGGGCTTGCATGGAAATGGTTTTTAAAGTTTTTCTATTTTTTGATTCCGGCCATTTCTTCCAGCATATCAGTAGTAACCGATTTGGGCCTTTCGATGGGATATCCCAGAGCGCGATCCCAAATAATGTTGGAAAGTACACCAAATGCACGGCCAATGGCAAACAATACCGTATAGAAATCGTATTGTTTTATGCCATAGTACCATTGAATGACACCAGACTGGGCATCAACATTGGGCCATGGATTTTTGGCTTTTCCATGCTCTTTCAGAATTGGCGGAACTACGTCATAAAGCATGCTGACATACTGGAACAGTTCGTCATCAGGCATGTGTTTCAAAGCAAATTCGCGCTGGATCATGTATCTCGGGTCGGTTTTCCTCAATACGGCATGTCCATAACCGGGGATTACCTGTCCGCTGTTGAGCGTGTCCCAGACGAACTTTTTCATTTCTTCCTTAGTGGGCAACTTGTTACCCATTTTTTCTTTAACACTTTGGATCCATCGTAATACTTCCTGATTGGCCAACCCGTGGAGGGGGCCTGCCAGGCCGTTAACCATCCCCGAAATGGAATAATATACGTCAGATAAAGAACTGGCAATGAGATGCCCGGTATGGGCACTTACATTACCGCTTTCGTGATCGGCATGGACAATAAAGTACATCCTGGCCACGTCGTCGTAAGGTTCACCTTTTTGAAGCATATAAGCAAAGTTACCTCCAAAATCAAGCGTGGGATTAGGATAAACATCTTTCTTGTTCAAATAGAGTTTATCGTAAATATACGCACCGATCAACGGGAGTTTCGCCAGGAGGTTGGTTGCGTCTTCATAAGTCGGATCCCAATAATCCATCTTGCTCATACCGTTCTGATACCTTGTATTGAACAACGATTCACGTTGCATTGACATAATGGCCGCCGACAAAATAGCCATCGGGTGGCTGTGGTTCGGGAAAGCGTCAATCACTTCAAAAACATAACGGGGTAAAAGCCGCCGGTTGCTGAAATCGTAAATAACGTCAGCCACCTGGCTTTCTGTAGGTATTTCACCTGTTAACAGTAAATAATACAACCCTTCTACGTAAGGCATTTCCCTGCCGTCGGGTTTGGGGAGTTTCTCAAAAACTTCAGGCAATGTGAAACCACGGTAACGGATACCTTCATAAGGGTCCAGGTAAGAAATGTCTGTAACCAGACTTTTGATCCCTCTCATTCCGCCAAGTACTTGCTGAACGGTTACGTCGGTGATTACGGTATCACCGAATTCTTTCATTAACCGTGCCGTTCTTGGCCTGTGTTGTTGTATTTTGTCAAATAATACTTCTTTTAATGTAGGCATGATCTTAAAATTTTAATGTTTATTATGTTTGGGTGTTCAATTCAATTTTTTTTGCAGGTTTTTATCCAATGCATCCAAAAATTCTTCAGTAGTCAGATAATCGTCAGGTTTCATATCGTTACCGTGAATAAGCAGCGCCAGGTCTTTGGTCATTTTTCCCTCTTCAACTGTTTCAATACAAACCTGTTCGACACTGTGCGCAAAGTTTACCAACTCCTCATTGTTGTCAAGATGTCCGCGATGTACCAATCCGCGTGTCCAGGCAAAAATAGAAGCAATGGGATTGGTGGAAGTCGGTTTACCCTGCTGGTGTAAGCGGTAATGTCTGGTTACTGTACCGTGAGCGGCTTCGGCTTCCATTGTTTTTCCGTCGGGAGTAACCAGAACGGATGTCATCAATCCCAGTGAGCCAAAGCCCTGTGCCAGGATATCGGACTGAACGTCGCCATCATAATTTTTGCAGGCCCAGACAAAGCCTCCTTCTTTTTTCAAAACCTGGGCTACCATATCGTCAATGAGGCGGTGTTCGTAATAAATACCTTTTTCCTCAAACCTGGCCTTGTATTCATTTTCATAGATTTCCTGAAAGATATCTTTAAAGCGTCCGTCATATTGTTTGAGAATGGTATTTTTGGTTGAAAGGAAGAGGACCTGCTCCTTATCGAGAGCCATATTAAAACAAGCATGTGCAAAGCCCGTAATGGATTTATCGGTATTGTACATGGCCATGGCTACGCCGTCTCCGTCAAAATCATATACCGTGTATTCCTGTATTTCGCCACCTTCTTCCGGGGTAAACTTTATGGTGAGCTTTCCTTTGCCTTTGGTAACAAAATCGGTTGCCCGGTATTGGTCTCCAAAAGCATGACGGCCGATGATAATGGGCTTTTTCCATCCGGGAACAAGGCGGGGAACATTTTTGATAAGGATGGGTTCGCGAAAGACAGTCCCGTCCAGAATATTCCGGATTGTTCCGTTGGGGGATTTCCACATCTTTTTCAAACCGAACTCTTCCACCCTGTGTTCATCGGGGGTAATGGTTGCACATTTAACGCCCACATTGTATTTTTTAATGGCGTTGGCTGCATCCACAGTGATCTGATCATTGGTCTCGTCCCGTTTTTGAATACTGAGATCGTAGTATTTCAGATCAATATCAAGATAAGGCAAGATCAGTTTCTTTTTGATCATATCCCATATAACCCGGGTCATTTCATCTCCGTCAAGCTCAACAACCGGATTGGCTACATGAATTTTCTTCATAATTTAAGTTTTATTTAATGATTGATTTGTTTATAATTATTGTTTTATTTATCTCAATTTTTTAGGGACGGTAAAGGTACAAAATTCAGCCCATTTCCAATACATGCAATTCATCTTTATCGACCCGGTGCAATTTTGGTAAGTTGTGAAGATTCAGACAGATAAGCGCTTATTTGGAAAGCAACCTAAATTATATACCTTCTTTTACCGACCAAATACCCCCATTCACCGAATTGTTATTTACATAACTTTGATGTTCTTATATATTTGTCACACAAAATATTCATCGAACGGGAACTAAATATAGTAAAAATTTTAAATTAAAATCAAATGTCAAACACAAACAAATTATATCGTTCAAATACCGATAAAATTATCGGAGGTGTAGCCGGAGGATTGGCTGATTATTTTAATTTGGATGCCGTTGTCATCAGGGTACTGTTTGTTCTGCTGGCAATATTTGGCGGGGGAGGTGTATTGATCTACATTATTCTGTGGATTGCCATTCCTGCCCAGGCAGCCACTTACCCCGGAATAAAAACCGAAGAAGAGGTTGTTGATGAGCCTGCCGGCAGATCAAGAAAAACAAATACAAGCCTGGTTGCAGGGATCTTGCTGATTGTTTTTGGTGCGTTGATCCTGATCAACCAGATGATGCCTTTTTATAACCTGTTCAACCTTTGGCCTTTACTGCTTGTGCTGGCCGGGCTGCTGTTGTTGATTCCTGAAATTTCCAAAACCTCTAAAAATATAAAATCATGAAATTTTCAAATGTCTTTTGGGGTATAATCCTCATATTCCTCGGCGTATTATTTATTTTACAAAACCTCGGAATGATATTTTTCGACTGGCGTGCCTTATGGCGGCTGTGGCCTGTTATCCTTGTTCTTTGGGGTGTTTCAATTCTTCCGGTGAAAAGCTGGATCAGGATGGTGCTGACGCTTGTCGTCCTTTTAGCCACACTTACTTTTATGCTGAACAGGACGATTGAAGTAAACAGTTATGGTTATAATAAGGAATCCCACTGGTGGAATGAATCTCATGAAAAGAATGTGGAACAGTCGTTTGCCATTCCATTAAATGATTCGTTAAGATCAGCCTACCTGGACCTGGATGCGGCTGCCGGTTCGTTTATCATTCATGATACGACCAGCGAATTGCTCAAATTTGAAAAAAGCGGTTCCTGGATGCAATACAACTATGTGTTGAAAACAAGTGACAATGAAGCAAAGATATCAATTCAACCCGAGTCGCAGCATAATATTATTTTACGTAATAACAACCGGAACCGTGTAAAGATCAGTCTGAACACCCTGCCCGTTTGGGACATTAATCTTGATGTGGGCGCATCTGCGGTAAAATTTGATTTGTCGCCATATAAGATAAAAGACCTGAACGTGGATGCCGGAGCTGCCAGTTTCAATATTAAATTCGGTAATTTGTATCCAAACACTTACGTTAATATTGATGCAGGGGCATCTTCAATAACGCTTGAAATACCTGAAGAATCCGGTTGCGACCTGAAGATCAGTAGTGTATTGTCGGGTAAAACCATACACGGTTTTGAAAGAATTGAACGGGGACACTACAGAACGGAAAATTTTGAAGAAAGTGAAAATAAAATTTTTGTTGTTGTGGATGCGGCTGTCTCAAGTTATACGATCACACGTTACTAACCCATCATACCTTTTCAATTCATTTTTCGAAAAAGGCGGTTCAAAACCGCCTTTTTCACGTTAAGAATTTTACGTTGCAGATTTAAAAAATGAATAGGCTTTTTATTTACCTTGCACAGGTTTTTTTTAACTGTGTAGTCACGATGAATTCCAAGTATAAGAGTTTCTTTCTTTTTATTTTTTTGTTTCTGGGTTATTATGGTTTGCAAGGGCAGGGAGCAACCATCCGGGGAATTGTATATGAAGAAAAATCCGGCGAACCGGCAATCCTTGCAAATGTGTATTTGCTGGGCACATCTTACGGCGCCAGCACTGACGTAAACGGTTATTTCCTGGTTTCAAAGATAAAACCGGGCACTTACACCCTGATAATCACTTACCTCGGTTATGACACCATCAGGGAGCAGGTTAAACTGGAAGCCAATAGGATACTGAACAAAAAATATTACCTGAAACAATCTTCCGTTAAGCTGGAAACCGTTGAAATCAATGCCGAGCGGCAAACTCAGCGCACCGAGACAAATACCTCCATTGTAAAAATTACACCAAAACAGATCCATAAAATTCCTTCCATGGGACAGTCTGATTTTGCGCAATACTTGCAGGTTGTTCCCGGAATTATTTACACAGGCGAACAGGGCGGGCAGTTTTATGTCCGAGGAGGATCGCCTATTCAGAATAAAATATTACTGGATGGCATGGTCATCTACAATCCTTTTCATTCGCTGGGTGTGTTTTCGGTATTCGAAACGGACCTCATCCGAACCGCTGATGTTTATACGGGCGGATTTAATGCCGAATACGGTACACGGATATCTTCCATCATGGACATCACTTACAAAGACGGAAATAAAAAACGTTATTCCGGAGCTATCGGCGCTTCCACTTTCGGTTCCCGGGCTTTCATCGAAGGGCCGATAAAAAGGCAGAAATCTTCCGATGAGGGAAGCTCCTCTTTTATTTTATCAATGAAAAATTCTTATTTGAGCCAAAGCTCAAAAGTATTTTACAACTACGTGGATGAAAACGGACTGCCTTTTGACTTTCTCGATCTCTATGGTAAGATATCGCTGAATTCTGCCAACGGCAGCAAGGTCAGTTTTTTCGGATTCAATTTCAATGACAAAGTCAAGAATTATAAATCCATTGCCAATTTCGGATGGAATTCGTATGGAGGCGGGATGAACTTTGTGATCATTCCCGGCAAATCGCCCGTGCTTGTTGATGGTATCATTTCATATTCAAACTACAAAAGCAACTTTGAATCCAATTCCATTAGTCCGCGCACCAGTTCAATCGGCGGCTTTACGGCTGCATTTAATTTCACTTATTTTTTCGGAACCGATGCTTTGAAATACGGGATCGAAATGGAAGGCTTCCGTACCGAATATAAATTTACAAACTTTGCAGATGCCAATATCAGTCAAATAGAAAACACAACCCAGATAGGGTTGTATGCCCAGTACAAGACCACCATCGGCAAGTTTATTATCGAACCGGGTTTCAGGTTTGAATGGTATGCTTCCCTGTCGAATATTTCGCTGGAACCCCGCCTGGCTATAAAATACAATGTATCAAAAAATTTCAGGTTAAAATTTGCCGGTGGTATCTATTCCCAGAACCTCATCGCAGCAACGTCCGACCGGGATGTGGTCACCTTGTTTTACGGCTTCCTCTCGGGCCCGGACAATCTGCCTAAAACATTTAACGGCCAGGACGTAAAAAACAAGCTGCAAAAGTCTGACCACCTGATTCTGGGTGCTGAGATTGATGCAGGCAGGTATATCAATTTTAATATTGAAGGTTATTACAAATATTTTCCGCAACTGACCAACATTAACCGGTTTAAGATTTATAACGAAGAGGATGCCCCACCCGGCACACCGGATGTGGAGACCAAGGATTTTATTTTGGAAAAAGGCGATGCTTACGGGGTTGATTTCTCTATGAAGGTGGATTACAAGAGGTTATACCTGTGGTTTGTTTATTCTCTTGGATATGTTCATCGTTCTTATGAGGACCGCGACGGGGAAATGATCACTTATACGCCGAATTTTGATCGCCGGATGAATATGAACGTTGTGTTCTCTTATTCGGCAGGTTCCAAAAATCAATGGGAATTCGGTGTACGTTATAATTTCGGTACGGGCTTTCCATTTACACAGGTTCAGGGTTTTTATGAATACATTACCATGCCGGGCGGGGTGAATTCAGACTATGCCACTGAAAACGGACAGTTGGGCGTCATTTATGCCGATCTGTTCGAAGGGCGCCTTCCGCCCTATCACCGCGTGGACGTAGATATCAAAAAGAATTTTTATTTCAGTGCGCACAGTAAACTGGTCCTCGATTTGAGCGTGATCAACCTTTTGGACAGAAAAAACGTTTTTTATGTTGACCTGCTGACCGGCGAGATCGTTTACCAGTTACCCATTATGCCCAGCCTGGGCCTGTCATTCTATTTTTAGCAATCAATAAACAGCTCATTTTAATGAAACTTATCCCGGTTTTTTTGACAATATCGCTTATAACGATGGCCACACTTTTTAGCATGCAGGCATGTCAACAGAAAACAAATGAAATTATGGAAGCACCAAAAGCGAAAAAGATAAAAAAGGAATTTCATGAGTTTGGAAACACCCGTATTGACAATTATTACTGGCTGAACCAACGGGACAACCCGGAGGTTCTCGATTACCTGAAAGCAGAAAATAAATACACTGCAAAGGTGATGAAGAAAACGGAAAAACTTCAGGAAAAACTTTACAAAGAAATTGTCGGACGGATCAAGCAAAAAGACATGTCTGTTCCCTATGATCTTCATGGATACCAGTATTATACGCGGTATGAGGAGAAAAAGGAATATCCGGTTTATTGCAGGAAGAAACTGAAAAAAGATGCGCCGGAAGAAGTCATGCTTGATGGAAACAAAATGGCAGAAGGTCATCATTTCTTTGATATCGGAAGCTGGGAAGTGAGCCTGAACAACCAGCTGCTGGCTTACAGCATTGATACCGTGAGCCGCCGGAAATACACCATTCGTTTTAAAAACCTGGTAACAGGGGAGGACTACACGGATAAAATCCCCAACACGACAGGAGACATTACTTGGGCCAACGACAACAAAACGGTTTTTTATGCCATGAAAGATGAAACATTACGGGCTTACCGGATCATGCGTCATCATCTTGGTGAGAGTCCAGAAAAAGACGTCGTGGTTTATGAAGAATCTGACCCAACCTTTGATGTTTTTGCTTACAAAACGAAATCGGACAAGTACCTTGTTATCGGTTCTTCCAGTACTTTGACGACGGAATACAGGATATTGAAGGCCGACAACCCCGACGGTAAATTCAAGGTATTTCAAAAAAGGCAGCGTGAACACGAATACGACATCTCACATCAGGGCAACCGCTGGCTGATCAGGACCAATAAGGATGCAAAAAATTTCAAGCTGATGGAAACTCCGGAGGACAAAACATCAATGAAAAACTGGAAAGAACTGGTTCCCAACCGTGATGATGTTTTGCTTGAATACATTGATGTTTTCCGTGATTTTTACGTGATTACCGGGCGGAAAAACGGCTTACGCCGGTTCCGGGTTTACGACCTGAAAAATAACAAAGACTATTACGTTAATTTCGATGAAAAAGATTATTATGCCTCGACTTCGGAAAATCCTGAATACAAAAGTCAAAAGTTACGGTATGGGTTTACCAGCCTGAAAACCCCCATGACTACTTATGATTTTGATATGATCTCCAAGGAAACCACCCTTCTGAAGCGGCAGGAAGTTCTGGGCGGATACAATCCCGATGAATACACAACAGACCGTCTGTATGCCGTCGCCCGTGATGGTGTCAAAATACCCGTTTCCATTGTATATAAAAAAGGTTTTTCAAAAAACGGTTCTCAACCTCTGCTGCTTTACGGTTATGGCTCGTATGGCTACAGTAGCGAATCGTATTTTTCCTCTCTGCGACTGAGTTTGCTCGACCGTGGTTTTGCCGTAGCCATAACTCATGTGCGGGGTGGTGAGGAAATGGGCAGGCAGTGGTATGAAGATGGGAAATTGTTAAAAAAGAAAAACACTTTCTTTGATTTTATTGATTGTGCCAAATACCTAATTGACAACAAATATACCTCTCCCGATAAATTGTTTGCTTACGGTGGCAGTGCGGGCGGTTTGCTTATCGGAGCAGTGATCAATTACGAACCGGAGTTGTTCAAAGGTGTGGTTGCCGATGTGCCTTTCGTGGATGTGGTAACCACCATGCTTGACGAAAGCATTCCGCTGACAACCGGAGAATATGATGAGTGGGGAAACCCCAATGAGGAGAAATATTACAATTATATACTGTCATATTCCCCTTACGACAATGTGAAAGCACAGGATTATCCCAATATTCTTGTTCTTACCGGATTGCACGACAGCCAGGTTCAGTACTGGGAGCCGGCCAAATGGGTTGCCAAACTGCGGGATATGAAAACAGATGATAATTTGGTGTTGTTACATACCAATATGGATTTCGGCCACGGGGGAGCTTCCGGAAGGTTTGAACAATACAAGGAAACGGCGCTCATGTATGCCTTTATGCTGATGCTGCCGGACATCGAAAATTAAGCCATGCTTTCTTCGTGTTTTTCTACGGGTTCGCTGATCTCGAGCCGGAACCCGATACCGTGTACATTAGCGATCCTGACATCGGGATCGGGTTTTAGGTATTTTCTTAATTTGGTGATAAACACATCCATGCTTCTTCCGATAAAGTAATCGTTTTCGCCCCAGACTATTTCAAGGGCAGTTTCCCTGGTAAGCAGATTGTTGACATTTTCGCACAAAAGTTTTAACAATGCCGTCTCTTTTTTAGTCAGTTTCCGCTCACCGTTTTTTCCACTGAGCGTCATTGTGCTGGCATTAAAAGTAAAACTGCCTATGTTGAAGACTTCATATTCCCTGGAATTAGCTTGTTTTTCAGTTTCACATCGTTTCAGAATGGCTTTAATCCGGAGGCTTAATTCCTTGGTATTAAAAGGTTTGGTAATGTAGTCATCGCATCCGCTAAGAAAGCCTTTAATGCGGTCTTCTTTAAGGTTCTTGGCGGTCAGGAATATGATGGGTACCGTATCATCATTTTTCCTGATCTCTTTTGCCAGGGTAAAACCGTCTTTTTTCGGCATCATCACATCAAGAATAAGCAGGTCGTATTTATTTTTATGATAAAGCTGCCACCCTTCCACCCCATCACCTGCATGGTCAACCTCATAGCCTGTCATCTCAAGGTAGTCTTTAAGAATTATACTCAGATTGGGGTCGTCTTCAACAAACAGTATTTTGGCTAAACTATTTTCTTCCTGTGTCATCGAATCTGTCATTTTTCTACTGTTATGGTATTTGTCGTAATACATATAAATTCCTTACATAGGGTTTTGTTTATAATTAAAAGGGAGATAAACATCAAAAGCAGAACCTTTTCCGGGTTCGCTTTCAAGATCAATGGTTCCTCCGTGGTGCTCAACCACATTTTTTACATAATAAAGGCCGACACCATATCCCCGTACTTCATGAATATCTCCGGTAGGCACCCTGAAAAGATTTTTAAAAATGTTTTTATGATGCTCGGGCCTGATACCGATTCCATTATCCTGGATACGCACGTAAATCCCGGTTTTATTGTTCCATGTCCTGATCAGAATTTGCGGGTTTTTTGGCGTATATTTTATGGCATTATCCAGAATGTTGAAAATTACATTTGAAATGTTCTCGGCATTTGCATTGATCACAGGATTTCCGGCACCGAGCTCCAGTATCAGCCTGACGTTCTTTTTCTTTAATTGAAAATCAAATCGTTTGACAACTGTTTTTATCAGCTCATGCAGATCTGTTTGTTTGAAGTGAAAATCCCGTTTTCCATTTTCAAGCATTGAGATTTCAAGCACCTGTTCCACCCTGTTTTTTAGTCGTTGGTTTTCGTCAACAATCATTCTGGCGTATTTTTTGATTTTATCGCCGTTGCCTGCAACCTCGGGCCGTAAAAGCATTTCGGCTGCCAGAGAAGTGGTGGCCAGCGGTGTTTTGAATTCATGAGTCATGTTGTTGATGAAATCGGTTTTCATCTCCGATAGTTTCTTTTGCCTGAAAATAGTAAAGATCACATACGCGAAACTAATGGCTAAAACCAAAAGAAAAATGATGGACATCAGCAGCCAGATTTCCATTTGCCGTAAAATGATACTGCTTTTTGTCGGGAAGTAAACTGTCAGATAATAATTTCCCGGTTTAAAAACACTGGTGAGCGAAAGTTGATAAGGTGATTTAATTAATTGTTCTTCCTTATCGGCATATCTGCCGGTCACGAATTTTTTATCATTCTTTCTGAAAATACCAAAGTAATAATTCCGGGCGAAACCCATGGCATGAAGTTCTTCAAACATCAATGAATCCAGTGTGGAAGGCACGATAACATCGGTTATGTCCAATTTTATCTTCCGGCACGACAATTCGTATAAGTGCCTCTGGAAAGCCGAATCATTTTTAATTTCCATCAACTGATTGACCACACTTTTCATGGCAATACGCACACTGTTATCAACCTGTTCACCTTTCAGTTCCAATGATTTACGAACCCAATAAAGTTGTGTAAAAACGATACCGATCAGAGAAACGGAAGTGACCATTATGATGATAATTATAGCTTTCTTTTTCATAATTTAGATTGATTCCAAAATTACCGACTGATTCACACCGGGTATCAATTTTAACATTTTATTAACAGATTTTAACATCAGCTTAACAGCAGCTAATATGTGTTTGTCCGTAAATTTGAATCGATTTTAAAAGTAATAATAATCATTTTAAATACAATTTATGAAAAAAAGAATCTTGGCATTAGGATTTTGTATATTATTTTTTGGAAGCATTGCAACTACTACTTACGGAGCGGTTGTTCAGCATCACAATACGATCACAATAGTTGATAATGATAAAAACAAAAAAAAGAATAAAAAATCTGAAACGAAAAAAAGTGCAACGAAAAGCGAATGTTGTACCTCTGTAAAAAAATCCTCATGCGACGAAAAAAAGAGTGGCGATAAAAAGTGACTTTTTCATTAATTAATTTGGTTTGGACCTCCTGATGCTCTGTCAGGGGGTCTTTTTTTTATCATTGTACCATAAGTTTCCTTACCTCCCGCTGTCCTTCCGATTTGACCGCCACAAAGTATAATCCCTGATACAGCCCTGAAATATTAAATGTAAGTTCTTTTAATCCACCGGATATTTTGCTGTTATACAATTCTTTTACGACTTTTCCCTGTAGATCATAGATTAATATTGAAATCGCCGCATCATTTTTCAAATGCAAAGCCAGATGAATTTCATCGGTTGCCGGGTTGGGATAGACAATTAAATCACTCACTGCTCCTTCGGCAATGTTTTCAGCTATCCCCACAAAATCGGGAGTCTGTAACTTTTTGCTGGTGTACAACCGGTATTCTCCCGGTGCCAGCAATATCTGTTCGTTTACATCGCTGACAACAAGTGAATCTCCTGTCCAGTAATCGTACCATGTCCCCGTAAAATAAAAGTTGGGATCAATACGGCCTTCCACGACATCAAAATTACCCAGTATCACAACCGACATATCAGAGGATGAGAGCCTGATCCTTTTTGTGGCGTAATTGGTGAACAGATCAAAATTTCCGGTTTTAAATACATCCTGGTCTTTTTTCAGCTCAATCAAAGATGACCAGGTGTACATCAGAGTACGCCTGCGCCAGTCTTCAAGATAATTCCAGCTTGGGGGCTTCGGATCAAGGCGGCAGTTATCGGTGCCACAAGGCCAGTTGATAGAATAGTCATAACCGCGTTCGCCAAACTGCCATATCATTTTGGGCCCCGGTACAGTGAAAAAGAAATTGGCTGCCAGAGCCTGTCGTTCCAAAGCCGTAGCCGTATCTTTTATATTGTAGCTGCCACTTGAATTACCGTAAGAAACATTTTTAAACATTAGTCTTTCTTCATCGTGGCTCTCCATGTAACCCATCACATGCGGGTCGTTCCAACCACGTTTTTTATACGATATCCAGGAAAAATCCGATTTACCGTTTTCATTGTACCCCATAGTGGCTTCATTATAATTGTAGTTCAGGTTACCCCAAAGCATCATGCCGTAGTTGGCCAGTACCTTTTCTTCGCTGTTATCGGTAAAATGTTCAAGGATAACATAAGCATCGGGTTTCACATCCCATATTTTATCAGCCATTCTTTTCAGGATGGCTATCCTGTCGGCATCATAACTGCCACCCGAATTGTTATTTGTGAAGCCTTTGGTAAAGTCAAAACGGAAACCGTCTATTTTATATTCCGTCAGCCAGTAGCTGTTCACACTGTCCACAAAATTCTGGGTATCCTTGCTTTTGTGGTTGAAATCATAACCCCAGCAATAAGGCTCGTGCGGGCAAACCGAGTTGAACCAGGGGCTGTTCTGGGCAGGCCTGTTGTTCTGGCTGTCCCAGTACATCATTACCAGCGGACATGTTCCGTAAGCGTGATTAAGCACCATATCCATGATGACTGCAATTCCCCGCTTGTGACATTCGTCAATAAACTTTTTGTAAGTATCCTTCGGCCCGTAATATTTATCCGGTGCAAAATAATAATTGGGATTGTAACCCCAGCTCGAGTTGCCTTCAAACTCGCTGACGGGCATCAGTTCAATAGCATTGATACCCAGTTTTACAAAATAATCCAGTGTATCAGTCAAAGTATTGTAATCGTGTGTACCAATAAAATCGCGCACCAGTAATTCATAGGCCACAAGGTCGGTTTCTGCCGGAGGGTCAAAATCTTCAACCTCCCATTGATAGGGCTGTTGGCCGGTACGGAAAACGGTGGCTATTCCCGTAGTTTTGTCCTCGGGATAAGCAGGGAGGTCAGGGTAAATACTTGGACTGATGTTTTTATCATTCCACGGGTCACTCACCTGGTCGGCATAAATATCGCCCACCCTGATAGTACCATCAATCAAATATTGAAAAATATATTGTCTGCCCGGCTCAAGTCCTGTAAGTTCCACCCAATACCTGCTGCTGTCGGGTGTGAGTTTCATGTAAATATCGTCTGTTACTGTCCAGTCGGAAAAATCGCCGATCGCAAAAACGTATTTTTTTTCAGGGGCATACAGCGACAGAATAACCGTTGTATCATTGATGTAATTGATTCCGTCGGCAACACCATCCGGCCTTTCTTCAATGGTCAGCGGACGCCGGACGTAAAAATAGAATGAATCGGCAATCATATCCGTTTCGTTTGTGGCAACCGCCTTTATCCAGTTTGCCCCGTAATGAGTTGTAACTAGTTCATATTGAAACGAAGAACCTGTATCGGCAAAAACCTGTTCATTATTAATGTAAAGAAATGAGGAATCGGCAAGCATAGCTATCCATGTAATGTGCAATGTGTCAAGCAATTCAGCTATTAAAGGTCTTTCTTCCGGTGAGGTGATGCGTACTGTCAGCGTTTGAGATTGGTATACATCGTAAAAAATATCAGGCGAGGTTTGCTGGCTCCCGTCAGCACTTCGGAATACAAAGCACAATTGGCTGATCACATCCGTTTCGCTGACGCCGTAAAATTCACGTATGGTCGGTGTGATTTGGAGTTCGTAAAGATCGGTACCGATATTGGTCAGTTGTGGCTGTACGGAATTGTCACCCCACGATCCGATGACGTGCTGCCATTGCTGGCCGTTCACCGTCACGCCCGTGTGTGCATATACATCTCCTGTGTATCCTTCAAGACCTGTTCCCGTTGCATTGAAAGTAACGGTTACTGCTTCGTCAGCCACAGGGAAAGGCGGATCAACAACAATGACCTGGGCATTTATAAAGTTGTAAATGAGAATAAAAACAGCAAGTACAAAAAGTCGTTTAATCATAATATTTTAGTTTAGAATATTTATTGTCAAGATAATGCAAAAGTAATGCAAAAAGGTGCACGGAGGCGGGTCTGATATTTGATTTTGGAGTAAAAGGACAAGGTATTAAGAAGATGAGTTGTTTAAATAAGGAAAACAAAAAAAGCCACGCTTTTGCGTGGCTTTTTCAAAAGTTTCAGTAAAGCTTTAGTTCTTTATAAACTTTGAGGTCAGGATACCTTTTGAGGTATGATAACTAACAATGTAAAGGCCACTGGTTAAATTAGAAACGTTGAAAGTAACCTTGGGTCCGTCAACTTTTTCAGTCATTAATTTTTTGCCTGTAATATCATAAATATCGATTTGGCTCACATTTTCCAAATTACCGATATTAAGTATGTTGTCAACAGGATTTGGATGTAACGTAAAGTTGTGCGTTGCATTGTTTGTAAAAATACCTGCGGCGCTCAATGGGACTAAAAAGTCCTCGCATTCATCTGAATCCGGTTTGTGTGCTTTGCCTTCGTGGCCATCCCAGGCGCCACCGTTGAAAACACAATTAATGGCTGATATGATCTGGCCTGATTCGATCGGGTAAAAATCATTGGGAACAAGGGTGATCGAATATCTGTAAGGCATGCCACCGGCAAGCTGGAGACGAAAATCCATACATTTTCCGTCAGGACCAATATCCTTACCCTCACCGGCACTCCAATCGCCTGCATTGAATACGCAGTTGATAGCAGTCACATTGGCTCCCTCTTCGATTCCGTAAAAATCAGCAGGAACATAGGTGAAAATCCAGGCATCTTTGCCCATGTAATTAATCTTTGTCATCTTAGGCCTTTGTCCGTCGGCCCCAACGCCATCAAAGGGAACGACATTTTGCCAGGCATTTCCATCAATGGTTACGCCCGAGTGCATCATTACTGAATCGGCATTGTCAAGTCCTCCGGCAGGACATGACCATTGGGGCCACACAATAACAGTTACCGTATCCCATGCAGTAAGCGGGGTAGTAGAAAAAGGGTCCATAAGGTTGAAAACCTGTGCTCCCGGTGAGAACGGGATCAATTTCGGTTTTTGCCCGTTGGCGCCCATGGCATCAAAATTTACAACGGCTTGCCATGCATTGTCACCGATAGTGACGCCAGAATGCATCATTACCGAATCAACCTCAAAAAGAGATGAATCAGGGCAACTTGCCGTAACATCAAGGATCAGACTCATTTCCATGTCCGGTGTAACCGTTTGTGGTAACCAGAGCATGCCGGCCTGTGGGTACTCCTGCGCAAGAGCGCCAATGGTGAACAGCAGTGCTGCTACCATAACATAAATTTTTTTAAAAGTAGTTTTTCTCATAATGCATGTAATTTTATTAAATAATTAAAAAATATTATCTGTTTGAATTTAACACAAAATGTGCCAAAAAAGATTTTGTAAAGATGCAAAAAAAAGACTTAGCAGG
>CAZMOS010000051.1:0-21699 GCA_964567945.1 uncultured Lentimicrobiaceae bacterium | reverse complement strand
TCAATGGTTTCTGTTTTGTTGTGGCAAAGGTAAACTTTCTCATATAATTAATTGATGCAGATTTCCGCAGATTGTTTATGATTTGATGAGCGTTTCATAAGCGCAGATCAGCGTCAAAAAACAAGAATTACAAACCCCGAAACAAATCCAATCACATTTCCTCTATTTTTGCGCCATGTTTTTCATTGACAGCCATACGCATTTATACCTTGAACAGTTTGATACCGACCGTACACAGGTGGTTGAAAAAGCTGTTAACGAAGATGTGGAGATAATGCTTTTGCCCAATATTGACAAGGATTCCATTGATGATATGATGGCATTATGTGCAGAATTCCCCGATTATTGTTTTCCTATGATGGGGCTGCATCCGACTTCTGTCGGTGAAAATTACGAAGAAGAATTAGCTATCGTTGAAAACCATCTGAAACAACACCCTTTTGTAGCCATTGGCGAGACAGGTATTGACCTGTACTGGGACAAGACCTTTAAAGCACAACAGGAAGATGCATTCAGGCGACAACTGATGCTGGCGAAAAAATTCAACTTACCCGTTTCTATACACACCCGGGATTCGTTTGATAAGGTTTACGGAATTGTAAAAGAAGAGCATACCGGAAGTTTACGAGGTGTTTTCCATTGTTTTACCGGAACATCCGAACAAGCTGAAAAAATAATGGAGATAGGATTTTTTATGGGTATCGGCGGGGTGTTGACATTTAAAAATTCGGGATTAGGGCAGGTGCTAAAAGACATTCCGCTCGATTTTCTTTTGCTGGAAACCGATTCCCCGTTTCTTACTCCTGTCCCGTACAGGGGGAAACGAAATGAAAGCGCTTATATCCGGTATATTGCCAATAAGCTGGCAGAAGTCAAAGAATTCAAAATAGAAGAAATTGCAGAAAAGACCAGTGACAATGCATTGAGATTATTTAACCTGAAAAAGAAACGATAAAAGTCATGATTGACCGGACTTCCATATTGATCATTTATACCGGTGGTACGATTGGTATGATAAAAGATGAAAAAACAGGGACCTTGGTACCTTTTAATTTCAAGGGGATTTACGAACAGATCCCCGTACTTGAAAGATTCCATTACCGGCTCGATTTTCACTGTTTTGAACCGCCGATTGATTCGTCGGATATTACGACGGAAGATTGGGCTGAACTTGCAGAGATCATAAAAAAGAATTATGAGTCTTATGACGGGTTTGTAATCCTCCATGGCTCCGATACTATGGCTTATACTGCATCGGCATTGAGTTTCATGCTTGAGAATCTGAATAAACCGGTTATTCTTACCGGTTCGCAGTTGCCGTTGGGAGAAATACGTACCGACGGCCGTGAAAATTTTATTACAGCTATCGAAATTGCCGCGGCAAAGGAAGATGAAACTCCCATTGTACCCGAAGTTTGTGTTTATTTTGAAAACCGCCTTCTGCGGGGCAACCGGACAGTTAAATACAATGCTGAGAATTTTAATGCATTTGTTTCGCCGAATTACCCGGCACTGGCAGAAGTTGGGATATCCATAAAATACAACCGGGTTTATATACTGAAACCGAATTTTAAAAAGCTGAAAATTCACACCGATTTTAACCGGCATATTGGTGTATTGAAAATGTTTCCGGGAATTACCCCTGAATTTATCGAAGGTGTTTTATTTAAATCCGGGTTAAGAGCAGTTGTCCTGGAGACTTTTGGCGCCGGAAATGCACTATCCGGTAAATGGTTTCTGGATTTGATCTCAAAAGCTGTTTCACAAGATATAATGGTGGTCAATGTTTCGCAATGTATGACCGGAACTGTTGAACAGGAAAAATATACTACCGGTATCGGGCTGGCAGAAGCTGGTGTTATCACCGGCAGCGATATCACCACGGAAGCCGCTTTGACAAAGCTCATGTATTTGATAGATAATTATGCTGACCTGCAGCTCGTAAAAAAGTTGATGCAAACTTCTCTGCGGGGCGAGATTACAGTTTCATAATATTTTTTACTTTTGGCGTCCTTTAAATCGAAAGGAGAGGTGCTCGAGTGGCTGAAGAGGCACGCCTGGAAAGCGTGTGTGCGCCAAAAGCGTACCGCGGGTTCGAATCCCGCCCTCTCCGCAAACATTTTTTTAAAACAGAGTCAGTTAAAAAATATTATATTTTAGTATCACGAATCAAAGCAAAAAACAGGAATGACGAAGGAAATTCAAATAAAATTGTGTAAAACAAATAAATTTTTACCTTTGTCATTCTGGAAATAATTAAATTTAAAACGGAAAATCAATTTTCAAATTATGAAAAAATTAATCGCTCTTTTTTCAATTATTGCCTTGGTAACAATAGGGTTACCTGCAAATGTTACAGCACAGGAAGTAACAGGTCAGGACACAACGAATGTACAGGCAACTGAAGATACGGCTACCGTAGAGGTTACAAAAACTACGCCCGTAGAGGTTCAGGAACCTGCAAAGCCAAAATCCTTTAGTGAGGTTTTAAAAGAAAAATTTATCGAAGGGGGCCCCGGATTTATGGGCATTGTTTTGCTTGCCCTGATCTTTGGTCTGGCCATTAGTATTGAAAGGATCATTTATCTTAGCCTGGCTTCGGTGAATACCAGGAAATTGCTGACTAAAGTCGAAGAAGCACTCGGTTCCGGCGGGATCGAAGCCGCAAAAGATGTTGTTCGCAACACGCGTGGGCCGGTAGCCAGTATTTTCAGCGAAGGCCTCAACCGTTATGACGACGGCATGGAAGAAGTTGAAAAAGCCATTGTAGCTTACGGTAGTGTGGTAACCGGACGGCTTGAAAGCGGCGTAAGCTGGATATCCCTATTTATTGCAGTAGCACCTATGCTTGGATTTATGGGTACCGTAATCGGGATGATCGAAGCATTTGATGCCATTGAAGTTGCCGGTGACATTTCCCCGACAATTGTTGCTGGTGGTATCAAAGTGGCCTTGCTGACAACCGTATTCGGACTGATCGTAGCCATTATCCTTCAGATTTTCTACAATTACATTATTTCAAAAATTGAAGGCCTGGTTAACGACATGGAAGATTCTTCAATTGCATTCATAGATTTGCTTTCAAAATTTTCTAAAAAATAGTGTAAAATGAAAGATAGTGTTGCTAATGTCACAAAGTGGATTTTATACATTTTACTCGCTTTTGTAGTACTTCTCGGAATACTTTTCTACACGGATGTTATTTCGGTTGCAAGTTACATTAGCTGGAGTATTTTGTTGCTGATCGTGGGTGTGATTATCATGATAGTATCTCCTGTTTATGGTTTTATTTCGCATCCCAAAAATGCCCTGAAACTGTTAGCTAGCCTGGTAATCCTGGCCATTATTTTGATTATCAGTTATTTTATTGCTGGTAATCAGTTCTCAGAACTTCGTTTAGAAGAACTTGATACTACGGCACAGGTAAGTAAACTGGTTGGAATGGGATTATACGTTACCTTTTTCATGTTTTGTATAGCCGTATTGGCAGTCCTGTTTTCAATGATTATCAAACCGTTTAAATAATATCCGTTATGGCAAAAAGACAAGCACCGGAAATCAATGCAGGTTCGATGGCTGACATCGCTTTCCTTTTGCTTATTTTCTTCCTGGTAACTACAACAATGGACGTAGACACGGGGATCACCCGAAAGCTGCCGCCACCGGTTGAAAACCCGGAGGAAAATGTAAAGGTGAAAGACAGAAATGTCCTGAAAGTTCTTGTCAACAGCCGCGATATGCTGATGGTTAACGGAAAACGGATGGACCTTTCCCAGTTGAAAGACAAAGTAGTTGATTTTATGGCGGTTCACCATGATAACCCGGAATACCCTGAAGTAGAGAAAAAAATGATTGATGAATTAGGTAAGGAAGTCTGGGTTTCAAAAGGAATCGTTTCGCTGAAAAATGACCGGGGTACTTCTTATGAGATGTATATTAAGGTACAGGATGCCCTGGCGGCGGCATTTAATGATATGAGAAACCAGACAGCCCGGGAATTTTTCGGGGTGAATTATAACCAGTTGGTGAGTAAGAAAAAGATAGATGCCGTGAACAAAATTATTCCTATTCGTGTTTCAGAAGCTGAACCAGAAAACATAGGAGGTAAATAAAATGGCAAGATTTAAATTAAGAAAAAGCCGCGGTGTCGGTATGATCAATACCTCATCGCTACCTGATATTATTTTCATGCTGTTGTTCTTCTTTATGGTTACAACAGTCATGCGCGAAGTAACTTATAAAGTGACAATAAAACTTCCGGAAGCCACACAGATACAGAAACTTGAAAAGAAATCACTGGTGAGTTATATTTATGTCGGCCCGCCGGTAAGATCAAAACTTTACGGAACAAATACCCGTATTCAGTTGAATGACCAGTTTGCTACGGTAGATGATATCCAGGAGTTTGTTGCCAAGGAAAGACAGGCACGGCCTGAAGCCGACCGTCAGAAGATCACGACCTCGCTCAAGGTAAACAAAGACACAAGAATGGGGATTGTTACCGACATCAAACAACAACTGCGAAAAGCAGGTGCCTTTAAGATCAATTATTCTTCACGAAAGAAAGCTCCTAAAAAATAAAATTGAATTGATTGTGATTAAAATAAATAAAAGGGATGTTTCGGCGTTCCCTTTTTTTTATTTGTTCCTTAATGGAAAATGAGCTTTAACCACCTGCACTTACTGCACCCCTTGCACCTTACACCACAGAAGTTACCAAACATCGAACATCAAAAACATCGAACATCGAACATCGAAAAACATCAAACATCGAACATCAAACATCCAACCCCGTCCTGTCTGCTCCTTCCTTATGATAAAGCATGAACATCAGCCAAAGAGTGATCAGCAGGCTGCCGATTATATAAACGGTATTTTGTGTAGCCCCGAAATCTTCCATTGAGATTTCAATGTGGTCGTTATAATAAAGGTAGAAGATAATCACCGAAGAAGCATTATTCACAAAATGGCCGAAAACAGGTATCCAGATGCTCTTTGTTATAACAAAAAGATAACCCAGCAGCATACCCAGTAAAAAACGGGGCAGAAAACTTAAAAACTGAAAATGTAAAAAAGCAAAAACAAAAGAACTGATAATAATGGCCCAATGAACATTTTTTGTCAGCTCTTTTAATAGTTTTATTCCGGTTACCCGGAATAATAACTCCTCCCCGAAAGCGGGGATCAGGGCAACCAGGACAAGATTGACAGCTAATCCCCAGAGTGTTTTGGTTTTGAGAATTGTTTCCGTGATTTTTTCTCCCTGGGTTTCTTTGCTTTGCATCCATTCGCCGGCAGAATGCAAAAATCCGGGAAATTTAAAACTCATATTCCATTCCGTCAGGAAATGATTGAACGGCAATATGGAATAAAAGACAAGAGCGGATATCAGCAAAGCGATTCCGTGGGGACTTTTGTTAAGTGTCAGGTATCCCGACGGAGACGGGCTTATCAAAAAGGTAAACAGAAATACAGGAATGATAAAAAAACCAAACTGATTGATCATTTGGTAAAACTTCATAAAGGCAAGGGCTTCCGAAGTATCGGGATTTGACATCATTGTGGCGACCGATTTCAGACTCATGTCAAAGACCAGCTTTCCGATCAAAAGCCCGCCGAAAGCAGTGAGCAAAGCGGACATCATCACAAGCGTTGTCAAAAGAAAGACCTTTCCCCAGGGTGACAGATTCTGTAAAAAACCAAATTGTTTCATTGCTTTTTCCGACAAAAAAGGACAAATTTAATATTTTTGCACCCCCGGTAAAATTATTAATAAAGAATCCCTGATATTTATGGTAACCATTGGCAATATATCACTGGGAGATTTCCCCGTTCTGCTGGCTCCCATGGAGGATGTCACCGACCCTCCTTTCCGGTATGTCTGCAAAATGATGGGAGCCGATATGATGTACACCGAGTTTATCTCTTCCGAAGGGTTGATCAGGGATGCGGATAAAAGTGTGAAGAAGCTTGATTTTGATGAGTTGGAACGGCCTATCGGTATTCAGATCTTCGGGCACGATATTGATTCGATGGTGAAGGCTGCCCGTTATGCCGAACGTGCCAACCCTGATCTGATAGATATCAACTACGGTTGCCCGGTAAGGAAGGTTGTGGCCAAAGGTGCCGGTGCCGGCATCCTAAATGATATCCCCAAAATGGTAAAAATGACTGCCGAAGTCGTCAGATCGGTAAACCTGCCCGTAACAGTCAAGACCCGCCTGGGCTATGATGAAGAACACAAAGAAATCGTGGAAATTGCCGAACGCCTTCAGGACGCAGGAATCAAAGCCATCACCATTCACGGACGGACACGTACGCAAAAACCGCGTATTCCGGCCGATTGGACCTTGATCGCGGAGGTGAAAAATAACCTCCGGATGCAAATCCCGGTTTTTGGCAATGGCGATGTGACCGGACCGGAATCAGCCGCCAAATTCAAAGAAAAATTTGATGTTGACGGCCTTATGGTTGGCCGCGCATCTTACGGGAATCCCTGGATATTCAAAGAAATAAAACATTATCTGGAAACCGGCAAACTTTTGCCTCCCCCGGATATTCATGAACGCATCAGGATAAGCCTGATCCATCTGGAGAGATCCATCGGATGGAAAGGAGAAAAAAGGGGAGTCCTCGAGATGCGCAAGCACTGGGCAGGTTATTTTAAAAACTACCCCCATTTTAAACCATTCAGGCTACAGTTGATGGAAGCCGTGACTTTTGAAGAAGCAAAGGAAGTCCTCGAAAATATCCGGGAGTTTTACCGGTAGTTAAAAATTAAAGTCTTCTAACCGACCTTCATTTCTTTCTTCAAAACCCCGTTTTCAAAAATATCCCTGATCCTTTCCGGTGGTTTGAGCAGATAGGTTTTTAATCCCAGCGAAGAGGCAGTCTTTATGTTATCTTCCCTGTCGTCAATAAACAGTGTTTTTGACGGGATCAGTTCCTCCTGGTTGATGATGAATTCGAAGGCTTCCGGATTGGGTTTCGACAAATGTGTATCGAATGAGAAATAGGACCTCTCAAACAGGTCGTCAAACTCCCGGTAGCCGAACCGCAACTGAAGGTCCCTTACATACAGGTCGTAATGTACCTCGTTGGAATTACTGAGCAGGAATATCCTGTAATTTTTCCTTACTTCCTCAATAACCCGGATGCGCTCTGCCGGGATGTCATAAAGCAAGGCATTCCATGCATCATCAATCTGGTTGTCACTGGCATCAAATTTCAAAAATTCTTTTATTTTGGCACGAAAAACCTCGGGAGTAAAAATCCCACGTTCAAACTTTGAAACAATTTTTTCAACAAACTCACGTGTTTGATTTTCATTCAGTTTCCTGGCCCCCAGCTTTTCAAATTCTTTCATTGTCAGCCTGGGATCAATGTCAAGGATGACTCCCCCAAAGTCAAAAATAATAGCTTCGATATCCATAGCTTCCATAAGTTTAGGTGCCTGCAAGCTAATGAAAAAATTGATTTGTGTCGTAAATTTTGATAAGAATTTTAAACAACCGGGAATAAAACTCAGCCCTTTTTTTGGAAAAATCATGTTGCTAATTCATAATGATTGCTTAATTTTGCAGTCCTTTAAAAAGGAGGGCCTATAGCTCAGTTGGTTAGAGCACTTGACTCATAATCAAGTGGTCCCAGGTTCAAGTCCTGGTGGGCCCACAACCAGAGCCATTATTTTCCCAAACCGGGAAATAATGGCTTTTTTCAAAATCACCCGAAACAATGTGTTCATGTTACATTTTGCATAGTGATACCCTTGATAAATTTTATGTTGGTGCAACACATGACCCTGTAGGAGAGCGCATCAAAAAACACAATAAACATGCTTACGGCAAACACCTATTTACTGCTGCTGCCAGCGACTGGAAACTTTACCTGAATATACCTGCAAAAGATTACGCACACGCCGTCAGGATTGAAAGAAAGATCAAATCAATGAAAAGCAGCAAGTATATCCGTAATTTGAAAAAATATCCTGAATTAGTAGAGAAAATTGTACAAAGCACAAGCACCTGATTTCCCCTGAAAGCTTTCGGGATTCGGGGCAGGTGGTACCAGGTTCATCCCGATAATTATCGGGAGGTGGGCCCACAACAAAAGCCATTGTTTTCCACAACCTGGAAAATGATGGCTTTTTTTAAAAACACTCAAAATTATGTTTCATGTTACATTTTGCATAGCGGGACCCCTGGAAAATTTTACCCGCCACACAATCATCAATCTGGTATTACGCATTAAGATTGAGGAAAACCTTGTTCCAGTAGCAGGAAAAAATCTACTTTTGCCACCCTTGCATTCATACAATAAGATTTTTAATGAAAATAATCACGATAATAGGGCTTGTCATTCTTTCAGTTTATGTAATAGCGGTTCTGCTGATTTACATATTTCAGGAAAGGCTCATTTTCCAGTTCGTAAAACTTTCAAAAAATTATCAATTTAATTTCAATGTTCCTTTTGACGAATATTTAATTCAAACCAACGACAATGAACACCTTAACGCTTTGCTTTTTAAAACTGAAAATACGCCACCATTGGGACTGATCGTCTACTTTCATGGAAATGCTGACAACCTTCAGCGCTGGGGTAAATATGCAGTGGATTTTACCACTTTAGGCTATGATGTTTTAATGACAGATTACCGGGGGTACGGCAAAAGCAGTGGAACCCCCTCTGAGGAAACGCTTTATGAGGATGCCGAACTGATCTGGGCATGGGCCAGATCAAAATTCAACTACCCGAAATGGATACTGTACGGAAGGTCTTTAGGCGCAGCGGTTGCATCGCATCTGGCTACAAAAACAAACCCTGATTTGCTGGGCATGGAAACACCTTTTGATGATTTAAACGGCGCAACAGCCACGTATCTTATCCCGTTTAAACTAAAATATAAATTTGCAAATAAAGTTCATCTTTCCAGGGTGAATTGCAGGATTTTTATTTTGCATGGCAGCCGTGACTGGATTGTCCCTTTGTCCTCGGCACTCCGTCTTAAACCACTGTTAAAAAAAGGGGATCAATTCGTTATTGTTCCAAAAGGCGGACATAAAAATCTGAGAAAATTTGAGATGTACCACCAAAAATTGAAACAGTTCCTGTCGTGGTAATTTTTTTTCTTCACCTAAAATTATTAGTTTTGAGCCAAAAGGGATGTTATGCTTTCCACGTTGTTGATCATTGCCATAGCTTATATTGCTTTTTGCCTGTTTTTTTATTTTACCCAGCATTTATATTTTTTCAGGCCTGAAATCCTGCCACCGTCTTTTCAATATAAATTTCCTTTTCCTTTTGATGAATTGGAATTTGAAATGGAAGATGGCGGTAAAATCAATGGGATTCATTTCAAGGTTCCTTCTGCCCTAGGCGTTGTTTACTACCTGAAGGGAAATTCAAGAAGTATAAAAGGATGGGGCAAGTTTGCCAAAGATTTTTTGGGAAACGGTTACGATTTGGTAATGATTGATTACCGTGGATTTGGCAAAAGCAGGGGAAAACGTACCCAAACCAAACTTTTCAGTGATGCCCAGTTTATGTACAAATGGCTGGCCAAACAATATCCTGAAAATCAAATTGTAATCTACGGAAGGTCTTTGGGCAGCGGTATTGCCGCCCGGATAGCCTCCTGGAACAATGCAAGGTTGTTAATCCTTGATTCGCCTTACTTCAGCTTTTACCATGTGGTGAACCGGTTTTTATTCTTTATCCCGCTAAAACTGTTTTTGAAATATGATATCCGAACTGATCAATACTTAAAAACAACCGATTGCCCCATCCACATCATACACGGGACAAAAGACAGGATCTTTCCCATCAGCCAGAGCAGAAAATTAAAAGCGCTGTATCCGGAAAAAATTTCACTTACAGAAATAAAAAACGGGCACCATAACGACTTACAGGACTTCCCGGAGTTCTTCGAAACCATCTATGACATTCTTTATGTAAATCCCAATCCAACCTGATGCCTGTATGAAACACCGGTCAAATACTCATTTCACAAGGGTTTTCGATATTCTGAGCTATCAGCTTGACAAATATCCCCAGCCAAAAGCACTGAACAAATTTGTTGACAGCCAATGGCAGGGGTATTCCACCGGTGAACTAATAAAAAGGGTGGACGCCCTGTCCTGCTGGTTGCTGGAGAAAGGTTACCAAAAAGGGGATATGGTGGCCATCATCCCTGACATGGGTTGCCCCGAATGGATGATTTTCGATTTTGCCTGTCAGCAAATTGGCGTGGTGCTGGTTCCAATACACCGTACCGCAAATGAAAAAGAGCTTGAGCATATTCTGTCTGAAACTGCTGTAAAATTATGCCTGACAGCCGGTTCGGAGTCACATTCCCGAATCAAAACCATTGTAAAAAACTTAAACATCAAAACGGAAGTCGGTCACATTGAGCCACGAGGACGGGGCAGCTTTGAGGGCTTAAAGGTAACCGTGGCGACGGACAACATGCTGGCTGCCCTCGAAGAGCAAAAAAGTACAATCGGCGAGGATGATGTACATTCCATTATTTACACGTCCGGAACTACCGGTGTGCCGAAGGGCGTTATCTTAACACATGGCAATATTGTAAGCAACATTCTCTCCATTTTGACGGTTTTTCCGCTGGAACCTTCCAAAAAAGTGCTCAGTTTCCTTCCGTTTAACCATATTCTGGAACGAACCGCATGCTATGGCTACATTGCTTTTGGTGTCTCACTGCATTTCAGTGCAAACCGGGAAAGCGTCATACATGATTTTAAAACAGTGCAGCCTTATTTTTGCACCATGGTCCCGCGCATCCTGGAAAAAATGTACGATTATCTCCAGGAAAAGCTTCTTGAAAAAAGCCGGCTTAAAAGACTTTTAATTAAAAGGGCTTTTTTTATTGCAAAAAAATACAGGAGGTCAGGAAGCCAGGGCCTTTTCTATAAAATGGAATTGTTTCTTGTACGGCTTTTCGTGTTGACTAAATGGCGTAAAAAACTTGGTGGTAATATTAAATATGTCGCCGTTGGCGGAGCAGCGCTTAATCCTGAAATTGCCTGTTTTTTTTCGGCAGCTAAAATAAAGGTAAGGGAAGGCTACGGAATGACCGAGACCTCGCCCCTGATTACGATGAACCGGTTCGATCCCGGTTTAAACAGGTTTGGAACCGTCGGGATTCCTATGCCCGGCGTGCAGGTAAAAATTGATGCCGAAAATGATGAAGAAGGTGAAATCCTTGTGAAAGGCCCGAATGTTACTCAGGGATATTTCAAGCGGCCAGACCTTACCAGGGCGGCTTTTACGAACGACGGCTGGCTGAAAACAGGCGACGTAGGCATTTTTCAGGACAAAAAATTCCTGAAGATTACCGATCGTAAAAAAGACATCTTCAAGACTTCGGCAGGCCGGTACATCGCGCCACAGCCGCTGGAATCCCATTTTATTCGTTCACCATATATCATGCAGTGCATAGTAATAGGATTTCAGCGTCCTTTTGTTACCGCTTTAATTGTACCTAATTTTTCAATCCTGGAAAAGTGGTGCAGGCAGGAGAATATTCACTGGACCGCTCCTCAGTTTATGGTGCTGAACATTAAGGTCAGGGCTAAAATACAGCAGGAAGTTGACCGTCTGAATGAAGAACTCCAGAATTATAAACGTATTCGGAATTTTGTTCTTTGCGATAAGGAGTGGACGATGGAATCAGGCGAAATGACCTCAAGTTACAAACTCTCCAGAAAAACATTGATCAACAATTATCAGAAAGCCATTGAGAAAATGTATAAAAAACGCTAACGACGAAGAAACGGGCTGCCATTTTTTCAGGTTGAATGTTTATCATTAATTTTACCACTATCAACTTTATGTGGCTCATTTACGATTCCTGACCGGTTTTCAGAAATATCCCGCATCTGGATCACGTAGGTTTTACCCCCGGGATTATTTTGTATTTTAGTCCGGAAGAAATAGCCGCTGACGATGTCGGCAATGTTTTTTAATTTGTATTTTTTATATGTCATCAAAATAATTACATAATTATTTTACTGCATAAAGATTCAACTTATCAGATCAACTCCGGATACTCGGCAAAAGGCATCAGCGCTATCAAAGAAATTGCCGAAAAAAATAACCCGACAAGAAAAATAATCGTACAATAGTAATTGTTGAAAAATAAGAGAATATGAGTTTTTTTCATGATCTGGAAAGAAGAATTGAACTGCTGACTGATGACCGGTCAGTTATTCCTGTAATTGATATGCATTTGCACTTTGTGGATTTTCTTCAGAAAACCGATGGTTTTGAATCGTTGCTACATGCAATGGATAAAGCCAATGTCAGTAAAAATGTTATATTTGGTTTGCCGGTAAAAAAGAAATGGGAGTATTTCGAACCTAAAAAACCGACCTATTATCTGGGAGATAATTCAAAATGCTATTATTTTTCTTCTTCCGATGAAATTGTTGCCCAGGAATTTCTGAAACTCACTAAAGAACAGCAAAAAAAGTTTGCGCCGACACTGTGTGCATTTAATCCAACAGATCGTTGTGCAATAGATTACGTAATATATATGTTTGAAAAATATCCTTTCTGGAAAGGTATTGGAGAGGTGCTTCTGAGGCATGATGACCTGACCAATCTTACACTTGAAGAAACGGCAAGAGCGAACCATCCTGCTCTGGATCCGATTTATGAATTTTGTGCCGGGAAAAAGATTCCTGTCTGCCTGCATCAGAACAGCACTTCGATTGGTATTCATGACAAATATGAATATCTGCACGAAATAAGAGAAAGTATAGAAAAACACCCCGACACTACTTTTATCTGGGCACATTGTGGCGTATCGCGAAGAGTAATACACAAGAATTACCACAGTATGGTGAATGGCATGCTAAACATGTATCCCAATCTTTATGTGGATCTTTCATGGGTTGTCTATGATGACGTAATGTGTGAACCGCGAAAAACCCCGGACAAACTTCTTATTCCAAAAGAAAGCTGGATAAATGAAGTTATTCTGAAACATCCTGAACGTGTTATGATCGGAAGCGATCTGTGCGGACATTTTGATACACACGGGAAGGTAATGGCCAGATATAACGGACTTTTTGAAAGATTACCTGAAAATGTCAGAGAGATGGTTGCTTATAAAAATGCTGATAAACTGTTTTTTTAAGTAAAAAATTTAACAACACAAGTCTTATTCAGTTGGGTAAATCACCAATAACCAACTTTATCCGCCAATCTTTCTCTTTAAGTGAAGGACACACCGATTCTTTTATTTCTTTTTGCTCCGCTTCATTATGCGGTTCCTCACGATCTTCAAAAGTATTCACATACCCGGGTATGTCCAGGTTGCAATCATTTCTCCGGTCTCCTCAACGGTGACCGGAATCCATCCTCTATAAAAATTAATCCCCCTCCTAAACAATATCCGACAATTTAATCCCGTTTAATATATAATCACATCACTAAACCCTGCAATACAATCAGATTGAGATAGACTTCTACCCCGTTCAATCATTTCATTTTCTTAAAAACAACATACCATGAATTATCCCGTTCAAAAAATCGGAATTGTATTGTTGTGCTCAGTCCTCAGCTTTACTTCCGTAAGGTCGCAAACCACCGAAGACAAAACCCTGTCCCCTTATTTTCTTGTCATGTCCGATGACCCGTCAGTTGATCAATTGCCCCTGAAAAGTACTTCCGCCGAAGTCAATATCGTGGGTGTAATAGCCGATGTGTCCATCACTCAGGTTTACAGGAATGAAGGCAAGAAAATGCTTGAAGCCATTTATACATTCCCTGCCTCAACAAAGGCGGCTCTTTATGCCATGGAAATGCACATCGGAACAAGAACGATCGTTGCGAAAATCGAAGAAAGACAAAAAGCAAGGGCGGCTTATCAAACAGCAAAAAAACAAGGACAAAGAGCTTCGTTGCTTGAACAGCAACGTCCCAATGTTTTTCAGATGAATGTGGCCAACATCATGCCTGGTGATGAAATTGTGGTGCAACTCAGGTATTCGGAGTTGCTGGTTCCCGAAAAAGGGAGTTATCAGTTTGTTTACCCCACGGTTACGGGTCCCAGGTACACGGGTGGCAGTGACCCGGATTCGCCGGAAAACCGGTTTACCTCAACACCTTACCAGCATGAAGGAGAGCAGCCTTTTTATAAATTCGGGCTGAAAGTGTCCCTTTCTGCCGGTGTTCCCATTCAGTCGGTTGATTGCCCATCGCACAAAATCCTTGTCAGTTATCCCGCTGCCGATCAGGCAATCATTGAACTTGATAAATCGGAAAAAAACGGTGGAAACAGGGATTTTATACTGGATTACTCGCTGGCCGGGGAGCAGATTGCATCCGGGGTGATGCTGTATGAACACGGGGATGAGAATTTCTTTCTCGCCATGATACAACCGCCGGCAAGAGTTAAAGCAGAAGATATTCCTCCACGGGAATACATCTTTATCGTTGACGTTTCCGGTTCAATGAATGGTTTTCCCCTGGAAACTTCCAAAAAGCTGCTCAGGGACCTTGTGACCAACTTACGGCCGACAGACCGGTTTAATGTATTGCTTTTTGCGGGCACTTCCGGCTGGCTGGACAAAGACCCGGTTTATGCAACTCCGGTGAATATTGACAAAGCGCTGAAAGTTATAGACCATCAACGAGGCGCCGGAGGTACAGAATTGTTGCAGGCATTAAAAAAGGCGTTGTCCATGCCACGGGATGAGGAATCTTTATCCCGGTCAATGGTCATTGTAACAGATGGCTACGTCAGTGTGGAACGGGAGGCGTTCGACCTGGTCAGGAAAAACGCCAGCAACGCCAATGTGTTTGTGTTTGGAATAGGGAGCAGTGTAAACAGGTTTCTTATCGAAGGTATGGCACACGCAGGGCAAGGGGAGCCCATGATCGTTAACGAACCCTCAACGGCACATCAGCAGGCCGAAAAATTCAGACAGTATATTAACCGCCCGCTGTTAACCCATGTTAAAGTTGATTATGGGGATTTCAGGGTTTATGATGTGGAGCCGGAGGCCGTTGCAGATGTGCTGGCTGAACGTCCGGTTATCATCATCGGGAAATATTCCGGAAAGCCTCATGGAAAGATTACCATAAAAGGTTTTACCGGAAACAGAAAATATAAAGCCGGACTGGATGTTGGAACAACAATACCCGAAAAAGGAAATGCTGCCATCAGGTATTTGTGGGTACGCGAAAAGATAAGGATGTTGGACGATTACGGGGAATTCAATAAACGCGACAATGAAAAAAAGGAAATTACGCAACTTGGCCTCAAATACAGCCTGATGACTGCCTATACGTCATTTATTGCCATTGACGAAAAGGAGGTGATTGACAGTACCGGCAAACTGGTTACCGTAAAACAGGCTTTGCCGTTACCGGAAGGTGTTCCCAATACGGCAGTCGGTTTTGATGGTGGAATTGCAAATATCGTCTGTAACGAAACAATGGAAGTTGCCGATCCGGTATTTGAAATTTCCGGTAACCAACCCATTGTAAATACCACCCTTGCCGGGGAAGACAACCTCAGGGCAATCACACTGATTGAGGGAAAGTTATTAAATACACTTGAACACTGTTTTGTTCCCGAACTATCTGCCCCCGACGAGATGGAAATTGTGGTTGGAAATGACGGGAAAATCAAAAGTGTAAAAATATCCGGTGTCAGCTTAAGCGAAAGATCACGACAATGCATCCGGCAGGAAGTGTTGAAATGGGATTTGACCGGGCTTGCAACCGGTACGGAATGGAAAATCCAAATCTATTATTAGGCGAACCATGCGCAGGTTAATTTTTATTTCAGCGGTACTGTTTTCAACCCTGGTTGTCATGGTATTGCTGACCTTCTTTGCTCCTCACACTTTCCTCACCAAAGAGGTCAGACACAGAAACGCGGATGATCCCCGCATAAATATCATGGCTGCAATAACAGGGAAACCGGTATCTGTTCAACGGGAGAATATTACTTTTATCATGGGCATGGACCACAATAGTGACAACCCTTATTACCGTGAAGCGGAAAAATACTACAAGACGAACCCCAAAAACAGGACGGAGTATATCATCACATCCTGCAGGTCGCTGGTTGATGTGAGGAACTACCTGGCTGACAACGCTCCTTCAAATGGTCTGCCCTGGGGTCGTATCAATCTGGTTTCTCATGGCAACCGGTGGCAGGGGCTGGGGGTTCCGGTTACATCCGGGCCGGGGCGATCCACACCGGAAGGGATAAAACAAGCTGTTAATAAAGGCCTGTTGACCGAAATTGACGACAGATTCCTCGATGATAAAAGTGAAATTTTCATTCATGGTTGCGGCATCGGCAACAATACGGATTTATTGAAAATCCTTGCCGGTGCTTTTGGCGGATCCGGGGAACAACCGCGAATAATTGCTTCCCGGTTGTTTGAAATTTACAGTTCTGATAATGACGGTGTTTCAAACCGTTTTTTTGCGAGATCATGGTTCGCTTATTACAAAACGGGGTATCGCCCCGGTGATATCAGGCTGGCCAGGCAACTACGGAAACGCTATCCGCAGGACAGCATTAACTGGCGTGGTGCCCTGGACAGGACAGCGCCGGGATGGATAGGTGAGGTTTATCATATTACTTTTAATATTCCGGTTAAATGGATTGTGGTTTACCCGAACAGGGATTCCGTTCCCGATATTTCCACGGCAGAAAAGAAGAAAAACTGGATTAACGGCCAAAAGGAACTAATACGGGCAATTGCTGAAATCGGCATTCCACCCGGTATGTTCAACTGGCGTTTCAGGAATATCAGGCTGCAGGCAAAAAACGGCACTTTCGTTCCTGCAATCCGGGCAAAGGGCTATTGTACCGTAATATGTGTTTTGAAACCGTTGGTATCCGATACCAATAAATGGAAAGTAAATGGCCTGCCATTTGAGCTGGATGAAAATGACACCTCTTTTTTCGCTGTTTATTAGATTGAACCCAGATTCGTTATTAGAACAAAGGAACTGATGACGAGTGCGTTGGCTTGTGGGCGGTATCTGGGTTAACCCCGGGTTAGAAAATCATACAAATTGAATAGCAATTTGTATAGATTTTCTTATTCGAGTTGTCATGTTATTGTATTCACTTACAATAATATATAAGTTAATCTTTAAACGATTGTTGCGGCAACTTTAAATCTAATGACAATTTTGGGTTGATTTATTCACAAATTACGGCATCTTTTTAGAAAAAGGCAGCGAATTGTTTGATGATCCGCTGCCTGGTCTTTTGGGTTCAATTGGGCTTTAAATTCTATTATGTAAGCTCAGTGATTTCTTCATTCTTTACATTTTATAAAACTTTTGTCATCTTTTGGTGTTATAGCACTGCCGCTAATTTCCATCCATAAAATATATTTTTTGTTTGGCAAAATAATCCAATTTGATAAACTCATATTTTCATTATTTCTCTTTAATCCTGGTTACAATGTCCATTTTTGGTGTAGAACCCTTATAATTTCTACTTGATTGTCCCCGGACTTTCTATAAAAGATCAAGTGCGATTTAACGATTGTGGCTCTATAACCTTTTCGTATGTGGTCCATTGGTTTTCCAGCATTAAAATTGGCTAAATTTTATTTTGATGTGCTACGAAAAATATTTAGCGAGTTGCTGTTCAGGTTGTTTCATTTGGTATTCTTCCCGCACCCTGCAACATTCTAAAGTGTTCAGGACTCAACATCCTCACTGTCTGTGATGTCATCAATGATCTCAATGATCTTTTCATTTTTTAAAATGGTCAGGCCAAGTCTGTCAGCAGAGATACCATCACTTAATTTGTAATTGTAAACAGGCTTTTCTCCTTCCAGGGCGGATTTAAAGCATTTAAAGACAATCTTATCCGAGCTGCTCAATTCCTGGCACACTTCTACAATTTGGGTGGAAACGAAAAAAAGGGAATTCCTGATCCCGGAGAACCCTTTGACGACCAATAAGGTTGCATCATAGGCATCCTTAACATTGGTGCCTCTGAACAATTCATCGAATATTACAAATATCCTTTTCTTCTCTTTGATCAAAAGCGCAATATCTTTAACCCTTTTTACTTCACTGTAATAATGACTATACCCTTTATTGATGTTGTCCGATATGTTAATGGTAGAGTACAGGCCATTAAATACAGAGGTTTTCATGGTTTTAGCCGGCACGGGAAATCCGGTATGAGACAGGTAAATACATAAACCGATTGTCTTTAAGAAAGTGGATTTTCCGGCCATGTTGGCGCCTGAAACAAAGCAGAGGTTTTCATGACTGATCTCAATATCGTTCTTTACCGGGTTTTTAATGAACGGATGAAAAAAGCCTTCGATCTTTAACCCGGGTTTGGCTGTTTCGATCAAAACCGGAAAGCCTAATTTGTGCTTCTTTGTTGACATGGCAACGGACATATAAGCATCAAGAAGATAGGTCAGTTTCAGCATCGTTTTTATCCTTTCCTTCTCCTTTTTTCTTACCAGATGATCGTATTGGTTTAACCGCAGGAACAGGAACTTCCGTTTTTTTGGTTGCGTTAAAAAATTGAATTCAGACAACCTTTTCATGTCTTCAATCTCTTTTACCAGTTGCTGAAAAAAAACAGGAAGGGACTCTGATGGGAGATCATCCGAAAAAGCGGAAAGAATCTGAAAATGTTTTTCGAGATATTCAATTCCCCTTTTTATGACATAATAATCGTTTGCCGGCTTTATTTTATCAGCGACCCATGAGTTGAACGAAAAAAACCAGCCGGGTCGTAATACACGGGTATTATGATTAAGGTAATATTCAATAAATTCCAGATACCTGTGATCCAGGTCGCATATCAGGTCACGCTGACAGATGAATTTAATGGCCGAGATTCTGGAATTGATCTTTTCCAGGTCGTTTGAAGGCGTTTTCATCAGGGTTTCCAGCTCGGTCCTCCCGCCTTTTGTAGCCGTCAGGTCAAAATATGAAAAGACGGAAGCCTCGCCCTTTGCATGGGAGAAAATATTTAAGTCCGAGAGGGTTTGTCCGTCAATTCCAAAAGTTGCCATGGCAATAATTATTATTTGGTTCTGCTCCTTCGACCCGCATCCCGAAACATGCACCGCGCAACATGCAACCCGCAACATGCACCATGCAACACACAACTTTACAATCCCAAACTCATACTCACCAGTTCGGCGAGGTCGTAATTCCTGACTTCTTCTTCCTTATTTTTGTATTTGATGCTTTCGTTGATTATCACACAAGATACTGGTTTAAACTTGCTTAAATAACATCATACCGAGTCTTTAGGGGTTAAGTTACAATTTAATCAAATAAGATATAATGAATTTGATTGAAATGCTTTATATTTACAAAAATAAACCAAAACAATAATATAATAATGATGAAGAAAATTGTATTGATTATTCTTATGTTACTTGGATTGCAATGTTCAGAAAGTTTTTCAACGAACTCAGGAATAGAAAGTCGATTAACTGGAATTCTTTTAATTGAAATTGGAGATTATTTCGGGTCTGGAATTGCATATGGATCAGAATCAGGTTCTATATATATAATTACTGCCAAACATCTTATAATTGATCCTAATACAAATAAATATAGAGACACAAAAGTTAAAGTTTCTTGGTATTCTTATGATGTGGTTAATGATTTTCCATTATCTTTTGTTTTTAATATAAACGAAATAATAAATAAAGATTATATATTGAAAAATGATAGTTTAGACATTATTGCAATTCTTATAGCACATGATATTGTAAAAAAAGGTGATTTAAGGCCGATTGTTTATGAACCATATATCAAAGAAAAAAAGATTCAAAGACAAATAAAAATTTTCAGTAAAAAATATATTACTACTCTTGATAATTATCACTTAGGAGACGATGCCTTTATGTTAGGATATCCAAAAACATTAGGGTTAAAAGAAGTCCCACAATATAATTTTAATCGACCATTGGTAAGTAAAGGATGTATATCTGGCAAAGATCTAAATTTAAGAACAATTATTATTGATTGTTCAAGTTATGGTGGTAATAGTGGGGGGCCGGTATTTGTAAAAGAAACAAAGTTAATTCAACAGGGTATAGTATTCAATTATAATCTAATAGGCATTGTAACACAGTTTATTCCTCAATTACATAAAACATCAAATGGTTTTGAAATATTAAACTCTGGTTATACAGTTGTTATTCCAATAGAAGATGCTATAAGTTTAATAGGGACTAATTGATTGACTAATTGATAGAATCGGGTATATCTTTATCGATAAAAGTTATCATTTGATCTTGTGAAGGATTATCAATTTTTGATAAACGAAGTGATTGTTTCTTTATTGATTCTTCAAATATATTCCTTATGGCTCTTGCATTTGATATAAAATAACCTGATTCATAATAATTATCAATAAAATATTCAATTTTGTATTTTGCCCCATCTGTTAAAATATTATTGTAATCAGATACCATTTTATAAAATATTTGAATTAACTCATCTTTAGAATAATCATCAAAATGAAGATGTTTTGAAAAACGGGATTTTAAACCGGGATTTGAAATTAATAACTCTTCTATTTCTTTTGGATATCCTGCTATTATTACAACAATATTTTCGCGGTAGTCTTCCATAAGTTTCAACAATGTTTCAACGGCTTCAGAGCCAAAATCGTTACCGGTCTTGAACAATGAATAAGCTTCATCAATGAACAAAATGCCTCCAAGAGCATCTTCAAACACTTTTTGTGTTTTTGGTGCGGTATGTCCAACATATTGACCCACAAGGTCACCACGACTTACTTCGATAACTTTGTTTTCAGCGAGTAACCCAATGTCATAATAGATTTTTCCTAAAAGCCTGGCTACTGTTGTTTTGCCAGTTCCAGGGTTGCCCGTGAAAACCATGTGAAGAGTAGAGGGTGTTACTGGTAAGTCAAATTCAATTCTCTTTTTTCTAAACTGTGCAAGTGTTTTGAGTTCTAATATTTCTAACTTTATTTTATTCAAACCTATTAAATTTTCAAGCTCAATTTGTTCATCGGACTTAGATGGTTCACTACCCTTTTCAGAACCCTTTTTTGTTTCAAGAGGTTTCATTTCCTTTTCTGTCTTTAGTTTTGATTGCAATAAATATGCTTCAAGTTCTTCTTTATTGCGTATTCCCGGATTGCTTGACATAATATCAAGCATAAAAATTGTTTCTAAAAAAAGATCTTCGAAACGAGGAATAATTTCATAATAAGAATCAAGTAATTCAAATTCATCACCATCATCAGTATGAATTGTTTTTCTTCGTGAATATGTTATAGGTCTAAAAGATTTAGGGAGGGTCCATAATGTAAAAGAGGTAAATCCAAATTCAATAGTAAATCTTTTTTTATTAATAGTACAATCAGCTTTATCACTTAAAATCAATTTATTGTTTTCAAATTTTATACTTTTATATTCAACATAAATGTTGCCATCTTCTTGTTTAGGTGAATTAATATAAATAAAAGTAAGCTTTAATGAAGATTCAGGATTAAAATCAAGCGCCTCTTCAATGTTATCAAAATCTTTTCTTATATAGACATTATCACTATTTGTGTAAACAGTGATGTAAATAATTTTATCAATTTTCTCAAAAGAGTGATTTAAAATCACCGGAATTCCTTTATATTCTATTAATAGTTTTGGCATTTTTATTTTATTTAGAGGTTAATAG
>CAZMOS010000050.1:18743-21768 GCA_964567945.1 uncultured Lentimicrobiaceae bacterium | reverse complement strand
CATGATTGCCGGCCCCGGCGCCATCACCAACGCCATTGTGCTGATGGGCGATGCCAACGATTACACTTCCAAAGCCCTGGTGATCCTTTCCATTGTTCTGGTTCTCATTGTTGTTCTGCTCGTCTTTCTCGGCGCTGTGGGAATCACAAAATTTATCGGTGAAAAAGGCAACAAGATCATGATGAAGCTCATGGGCCTGATCGTCATGGTCATCGCCGTAGAGTTCTTCTTCTCCGGCGTTACGCCTTATGTGCAGGCGATGCTGAAGTGATAAAAATTTCAAAACAAAAAAACCAAACAACCAAAGCGGGATCTTATTTTCAAACCCCGGTTTAATGTCATCGGCTGCAATGTATGCCTGTTCAATTTTCCTGAAATATTTTTCATTTTTAAATTGGAAATCTTTTGCCATTTAATCAAAAGTTAGTACTTTTGCCGCCCGAATTATAAACAAGTAAAGAAATGGCTAAGAAAGGCAAAGATGCAAGGATACAGGTTATTTTAGAATGCACCGAGCATAAAAACAGCGGCATGCCGGGAACTTCAAGGTATATTACCACGAAAAACAAGAAGAATACCCCGGAGCGCCTTGAGCTGAAAAAATATAACCCGATATTGAAAAAAATGACCCTTCACAGAGAAATTAAATAATTGAAATCATGGCTAAGAAAGTTGTTGCTACATTACAGACATCAGGAAAAGATTTTGCCAAAGTGATCAAAATGGTGAAATCATCCAAATCAGGTGCTTACACCTTTAAAGAAGCTATCATCCCTACTGACCAGGTAAAAGATTATTTCAGTAAAAAATAATTAAAGAAAGATTTATTGCGGTAAAAAGCTTTTTCCTTTACCTGGGAGAAAGCTTTTTTTGTGGAAGGGAGGAATGGTGGATGATTGGAATAATGGAAAATTGGAAAATTGGAATATTGGATGATTGGACGGATGGAAGGGTGGGTGGATTTGTGATTAGTGATTTGTGAATAGTGATTGAAGAAGTAGTCAAGACAAAAGACAATAGAGAAAGAAACAATAAAATCGAATAAATTAATAACTGAAACAACAACACTCTCCTCCCTCGGGGGAGATGCCGAAGGCAGAGGGGGCAAACACATAACTCTTAACAATAATGGGCATATTCTCAGTATTCTCGAGCAAGAAACAAAAAGAAGACCTTGACAAAGGGTTGGAAAAGACGCGTCAGAATGTATTCAACAAGATTTCCAAAGCAGTTGTCGGAAAGTCCAGAATTGATGACGAGGTATTAGACAACCTTGAGGAGGCACTCGTTACTTCCGATGTGGGAGTGGCTACCACGCTGAAGATCATCGAACGCATTGAAGCCCGTGTAGCGCGCGACAAATACCTCGGCACGGATGAGTTAAACCGCATGCTCAAAGAGGAGATCGAGAATCTTTTTACCGAAAACAACACACAGGACGGTACCGATTTCGAACTGCCGCCGGATAAAAAACCTTACGTGATCATGGTGGTAGGCGTGAACGGTGTGGGCAAAACAACCACCATTGGTAAACTGGCCCATAATTTCAAAAAGGTAGGCAAATCTGTCTTGCTGGGCGCAGCAGACACTTTCCGTGCGGCAGCCGTTGACCAGCTTACCATCTGGGCCGAACGCGTGGGCGTTCCCATCGTCAGCCAGGGCATGGGCGCCGATCCGGCTTCGGTAGCTTATGACACATTGAAATCGGCAGTCTCAAAAGATATGGATGTGGTCATCATTGATACGGCAGGACGGCTACACAATAAAGTCAACCTGATGAATGAATTGACAAAAGTGCGCCGTGTGATGCAAAAAGTAATTCCCGGTGCCCCGCACGAAACACTGCTTATCCTGGATGCTTCCACCGGACAGAACGCCATTGAGCAGGCGCGGCAGTTTGTGGCTGCCACCGACGTGAATGCCATTGCCCTCACAAAGCTCGACGGTACAGCCAAAGGCGGCGTTGTTATCGGCATCTCCGACCAGTTTAAAATTCCCGTCAAATACATTGGCGTCGGCGAGAGAAAAGAAGACTTGCAGGTCTTCAACAAGAAAGAATTCGTTGAAACACTGTTTCATCTTGATTAGAAATCAGTTTCCCACACCTTCAGGTGTGGGTCAACCTGCCTTAAGCTTTTGACACAACCCGTATGACTCATAAACAAAAAATAAACATCATCACCCTTGGCTGCTCGAAGAACCTTGTTGACTCGGAGGTGCTGATGGGACAGCTTGGCGATCATTACCGGATCGTACATGATTCGGATGAAAAATCCGATGTAGTGATCATAAATACTTGCGGATTTATCCACGATGCCAAAGAAGAATCGGTGGACACCATCCTTCGGGCGGTGGAATCCAAGAAAGCCGGAGACCTGAAAAAGGTGTATGTGATGGGTTGTTTATCACAGCGGTATAAAAGAGATCTGGAAGGAGAAATAGACCATGTGGACGGCTTTTTCGGTGTCGGCGAACTCCCGCAAATTCTGAAAACCCTGCATGTGGATTACAAAAAGGAGCTGGTAGGAGAGCGGAAACTGACAACGCCAGGCCATTATGCGTACCTGAAAATATCGGAAGGTTGCGATCGCACCTGCTCATTTTGCGCCATCCCGCTCATTCGCGGTAAACACAAATCGAAGACCAAAGAAGAAATCATTGCGGAAGCTGAATACCTCGCCTCGCAAGGGGTGAAAGAGTTATTGCTGATCGCGCAGGACCTGACCTATTATGGTGTTGATATTTATCATAAGCGGGAACTGGCGAATCTAGTACAACAAATCTCCGTAGTGGAAGGCATTCGCTGGATTCGCCTGCATTACCTTTATCCGCACGCTTTTCCGGAGGACCTGCTGAAAGTGATGGCTGAAAACCCGAAAGTCTGCCGGTATGTGGATATTCCCCTCCAGCACATAAGCGACCGCATACTGAAGTCAATGAACCGGAAAATTGATTCCGAAAAGACCATTGCCCTGATTGAAAAAATAAAAACGCAGGTACCGGATGTAGCGTTGCGGACAACAAT
>CAZMOS010000050.1:9644-18643 GCA_964567945.1 uncultured Lentimicrobiaceae bacterium | reverse complement strand
GCGACCACTATATCGGACGGACTGAATTCGATTCTCCCGAAGTGGACAACGAAGTGCTCATCCCCGTTGCAGGCAATGATCTGAAAACCGGTGAGTTCTATGCGATTGAAATTACAAAGGCAGATTTCTTTGATCTTTACGGTCAACCTGTCCGATAAGAAAGACCCGGATCGGTTACCCTGGCCTTCAGGCCCGGGTAAAAGAGAAACTCCATAAAAAATTTGATTCTCCAATACATTCCGGTAATTTTGCCGGTCAGACAAAAGCAAATAACAAAATGAAAAAGTATTTCCTGATTATCGCCCTTTTGATCGCAGGGATTACCGTCTTTGCGCAATTCCCTGATTACATCGTTCCCGACACCATCGCCAGCGGAAGATTTGATGTTGCGCATAAAGGGATAAAGCTCACCGGATATTTTGAAAACCATAAAAGAACCGGAACGTGGTACACCAGTTATGCAAACAGTATGGTGCATTTTGTGGTAAGCTACCGCAACGGAATGAAAAACGGCCTCTATCTTGACATTGACCGCCGGGGCAACCTGAAAATACAGGCAGAATACCTGAACGATAGTCTGGACGGAAAACAGTTGAAATTCAACACCGGTGGAAAGCTGTTGTCGTCAGAAACCTATCAATACGGCCGACTCAATGGCGAAAAAATAATTTATTACGATAGGGGAGGCATCCAGGAGAAAGGGAATTATCTGAACGGTGAACGCGATGGCGAAACCAGATGGTTTGACCAGAAAGGATACCTGATCGCTGTCTATCAATACAAAAACGGGGAATTCAACGGTGTACAGAAAAGCTTTTACCCCGACAGTACGTTGCGGTCAGAAGAATATTACGAAAACAACATCCCGGTAGGTGAAAAAACCGAATATTATCCCGATGGAGAGATCAAACTGAAAGGTTCGTACAAGGACGGAATGAAAAACGGTTTTTGGATCAGGTATGATAAAAAGGGGAAAGTGGTCAGCAAAGAGAAATACAAAAAAGGAGAGCTGGTAAAATGAGAAAACTGCGGAACCCATACCGTCACGTGGAGGGCTACAACTGTTTCGGATGTTCGCCGAACAATGAGAACGGACTCCGGATGCAGTTTTTCGAGGACGGCGAAAACATCATCTGCGACTGGGAGCCACGGGGTTTCCTTCAGGGTTATTTCAACGTGTTGCACGGTGGTATCCAGGCCACGCTGATGGATGAGATTGCCGCCTGGCTGGTTCAGATCAAGCTGAAAACGGCCGGGGTAACTTCCCGGATTGATGTGCGTCTCAAACGTCCGGTTCCCATCAATGAAGGGCCTTTGCATCTGGTAGCCCGCTTGCGGGAAAAACGGCGAAACCTTGCCGATATTTGGGTAGAGCTGTACAATCCCGACGGAACAGTTGGCGCTGAAGGAATAATCACTTACTATACTTTCCGCGAAGAGGTAGCCCGCGAGCGGTTGAGCTATCCGGGGTATGATGAATTCTTATTTTAGTAACTTTGCCGTTTTAACTCATTTTAAATCTCAATAATGTGAAAACAACTCATCAAAGACTCAAACTGCTCTATGGCCTGATTATCCTGGTATTTTCCGGGTTTACAATTACAGTTTACCCTCAGGAATCCGACACACTCCAGGTTCATTATACGGTAACACAATGCGACAGTCTGATCCAGGCAAATGGCGGCAATCCGAACTTTGTCATCCTGGATGTCCGCACGCCGGCTGAATATATTCCAGAGCATCTTATAGGTGCAATCACCAGGAATTTTTATGATCAGGACTTTGATGAACAGATTGATGCGCTGCCCAGGCATAAATTGTACCTGGTGTACTGCCGGTCGGGAAGCAGAAGCGGAAAGACATTTAATTTAATGGTTGATAAAAATTTTACGCAGCTTGTGAATATGAAAGGTGGCATTTTGGCATGGATCAGCAATTCGCTTCCCACTACGCCGGACTTTGCCCCCCTGCTAATGGCTGTTTCCGATACGGTAATACCGAATGATACAATTACCATCGGAACTACAGATACCATCAGTCTCACAGTAACCAACAGGGCCAACGACACCTTACGGTTTTTATCAGTAACTGCTTTTACAGGAGATGAATTTTCAACTGATTTTGATACAACAACTGCTTTGTACGGTGCAGAAGATTATACTTTTTCCATTTTTTACAATCCGGTGGACGAAATAAGTGATTCAGTCAGTTTTATGATTGAAAGCAACGGGGGCACAGTGGGATTTCATATCCGCAGAACCGGGGCTGCTCCTTTGTTTAACATAGAAAAGCGATCCCCTTTCAAAATAAAAGTCTATTCAAACCTTTATTCCACATCCACTACCTTTGAATATGTATTGAAACGCCCTGAAAATGTCACTATTATCATTTTCAACCACCTCGGTAAACAAATGGACATAATTCAGGAAAACCAGTCAGAGGGTGTACAAAAAGTTGTCTGGAGGCACGGCAACATTCCAAATGCTGTTTATTTATATCAGTTTCAGGCCGGCGGGCAAACGGCTACAGGGAAGATAGTACTTGTGAAATAAATTTCCGGTCATTCTCAACCTGCTGAAAAATTTTGATTGCAACCGGTGGAGATATAAGAAGTCCCGCGTTTGAAGATGCTGTCCGGCGCGTTAGAGCACTCTCATTTAATTCCAAAGACTAAACAAACCCGAAAAAGTTATCCGGGTTCACAACCTGATAAGTTGCTTCAGGATAATTTTTCATGAAATCTTTCGGTGCTGAAGTTTTGCTTTTCCCCCACTTGAACTCAAAGGCGGATAGTTTTCCGCCGGTCTCTTCTATCAAATCAATTTCTTTTTGCTGATAGGTGCGCCAGAAATACATGTTAACCCTTCTTTCGTGGGCCTGGTTATATTTCATTCTTTCGGCAATACAGAAATTCTCCCAGAGAGCACCAATGTCTGTCCGGTTTTCTGGGAAGGCATAATTCTGTATCAGGCTGTTCCGTATCCCTGTATCATAGAAATAATACTTTTTGCTTCTTGCCAGTTCATTCCTCATGTTCCGGCTGAACGAATTCAGTGAAAACAAAACAAAAGATTGCTCAAGCAACCGCATATATCGCTGTATTGTTTCGACCGACACTTTCAGCAGATTGCTTAATTCTCTGAACGAGACTTCATTGCCTAATTGTCGTGCTATGGCTTTAAGTAGGTTGACCAGGATATCAGGGCGACGAATATTGTCAAATCGCAAGACATCCCTGAACAGGTAATCACCGGTAAGTTCATCAAGCAATACCGGTTTCTGTACCAATGGCCGGCTGACAATGTCAGGGTATGATCCGAAAACCAACAATTCATCAAGTTTCTCTTTTAACTGTAACTGGTCATACTTTCCCTTTAGCTCAGCAACGGACAGGGGATACATGATAAATTTGATGTTTCGTCCTGTCAGCGGTTCTGATAATTTATCGGACAATTCAAAACTGCTTGATCCTGTTGCAAGATATTGGATTTCAGGGTAGGTGTCGATAAGTAGTTTCAGTATCAGTCCGATCTCAGGCACTTTCTGAGCTTCATCAAAAACCACAAGCTTTGCCTCACCAATGACTGAACGTATGTGCTCCGGATTTGATGATCTGATCATTTCCCAAACCTGTGGTCGTTCACAATTCAAATACAGCGAATCGGGATACTCAACCAACAGATCTTTGGAAAGGGTTGTTTTTCCAACTTGCCTGGGGCCGTATAATATGATCACTTTCCCTTTAAACAACCATGAAGAGATCTTTTCTTTCAGCGTTCTTTCAAACTTAATCGTTTCCATTTTATTAAATATGTCGAATAAACCTGACAAATTTAATATAATTTGTCGGGTTAAGCAAACGAACTGCAATATTTATGTGAAGAGGATGGAGAATTCCTATGGTAACTTCCTATATCATATTTCCCCGTCCGAAGCCCGCCAACATCACATCCTGCACAAACAATAGATAAAAATATTCCTGACTTTCTTTTCAAATCGCCCTCATTTTTTTATTCCCGTTACGGGAAACCATAATTGCTGCCACCAGCCCCACCGCCGAAAAAGCAGCCAGTACCATATAAAAATGCTGGTGGCCCTGTAATCCGGGTGATGCATCGAGGATACGTCCGGCAAGCGAATTGAAAAAAGCATCGGGAGTGTAGCCGATGACAGAGATCAGGCCGACCGCCGTTCCCGTCAGGTTGCCTGATATTCTGGTTTCTTCGAGCAGGGCAAAATAAACGCCGCGCAAACCGTAAACGGCAATAAATGTAACCACAATGTCGGAATAAATGATCCAAAGTTTTCCGGCAACGGGTGTGAAATGGGAAAGCAGAAGATAACTGACAATGAGTATCCCGAAAAGCCACCCGATAACCCGGCTTGCTGAAAAACGGTCCACAACAAATCCGGCAGCGATGGCCGAAACTGCCCGCAGGTAAGAAGCATTGCTGATAAACCATGCAGCATCCACTTCATTGCTTTTCAGCACATCCACAGAATACAATGAAAAGTAATCCAAAGCTTTATAAGCACTATAAGCACAGATCACAATAACGGCTTGCAACCACACCGCCCGGTTAACCAACACTTTCTTTATTCCTTTCATCAGATTGGACCTGTCGTGAACCGTTTTTTTGTCTGCGCCGGAAATAAAAAACCATGTCAGTACTGCTGCTGCGGCAGTGAGAAAAGTATAAAGCCAGATCACCGCCTGCAGGGCCTTTTGCCTTTCTGCACCGGTTGTATTCTCAACATTTTCAGGCATAATGGTACTCAAAATAACTACGCCGAGTGTTGCTGCTCCTGCCGCCACAAGCCCCCTGCCTCCGTCGAGGATGCCAAATGCTTTTCCCTGCGAAAAGTGTCCGCCCCATTCGCGTGTGGCTTTGATCATGGCTGCCCAGAAAAGAAAGATGGTTGTTATTCCCCAGTAGCCGAACAGCAAAGACAAGCCTGTTTGCCCGGGGATGAGCGCGAAATAAAAACCGCCGAGGGCAGTTGCCAGCAGCGAAAACGTCATTAGCTTGCGTGGTGAAAACCGGTCGGCCAGCGCACCTCCCGGGAAGTATGCCAGCATGGCCATAATACCGTAAACGGCGATGCTGTCTCCCAACTGCGTGTTTGTCAGATGGAATACTTCCAGAAGCGTAGGCCTGAAAAAGCGGGCCACGTGAAACGGCAGGCTGAAGATCATCTCCCCTGCAAAGACCAGGGAAAAGATGACAAGCCACCGGGGGACGGGTTTTGTTTTTTTGTTGTTTTGTTTCATCTGGGGCAAATATCAGCAATATCTGAAACTAGGATATCTTGCTTAACATGAGAAAGAAATATTTAATTTTTTTTGGTGAAAACATTTCGTTCCTACGGAACTTGATCTCACTTTCCTTTTTTCCAGGGACTTACGTCCCTGGCTATGACATTTCATCCCTACGGAATTATTTTCGAGGTACGGAAAGCCAGAGAATCCCAGGTGTATAATTCTGATATTTTTATTTCTTCCCGGATTATTCTGTGAATCTAAAACTACTGTACCGGCGACTTCAGTCGCCGGACCTCACCGGTCATAAAACCTGAAAAGAAGCCTATTTTGCGAGATGACACATTAACGGCTAAAGCCGTTCCCCCCCGGTTGGTGTCTCACCAACCAGCGCTATGATGGAAAAAACTTGTTGGGACACCAACAAGGGGCGTATTTCTTTTGCCCTCCCGATAACTATCTGGACTATGGCAGGGATTTTTTAATCAAATACAAAAGGCTTTTGCCATTACCATAAACAATTAATAAACGACACATTGTATAATATATGTCATTAGCAGGTTTCTCTATCTGATAAGATTTAATTCGGCGACTAAAGTCGCCGGCACGAAAGGTTTAATAAAATACAGATACGCCCAAACTGCCAGCGGTAGTTCATATTATTGCCAGAGACGTAAGTCTCTGGATAAGAAATCGTCACACAAAGAGTTCCGTAGGAACGAAATATACTAAATGCCGGGTTTATTGAAGGGTTTTAAACAGAAAAGTCAAAAGTTTAAAATTTTGGTGAATAGTAAAGGCCCTTCTTGTTATCGCATCGCAATAGGCCTTGGTGTTCCGTTTTTATCAATCCTGACGAACACCATCTTGGTTGAACAAACCACTTCTTCGGTTTCGGTTTTGAAGTTTACACGCCTGGCTTCCAGATAGAGCTGGACAGAGGTTTTCCCGATCTTTTCCACCTTTCCGTAAATCCTGATCTGTTCCTTGACTTTCACCGGGTGTTTAAACAACACTTCATCCATTTTCAGCGTGATCACGTTGTGGTCACGACAAGCATTTGCCGCCAGGATACCTCCGGCTTCATCAAGCCATGAGAGCATGATGCCGCCGAAGAGGTTCTCATTAACGCCGATGTCGCCGGTCTTACAAATTTTTGTGGATATGAGTTCCATGGATTGGCATGGTTATGTCATTACTTGTTTATTGGGTTTCAATTAATTCCTCTTTTAAAAGTTGTTCCGGTTCAAGACGGAAGTTGGTCAGAAGCGAAGTTAATCTGTATGGATATTCAGGATAATGGTACAGGGGTGACCTTGTTTCGGTTTCACTAACGGAGTAGCCCCAGATGGTTTTGTATTCCTGGATGTCCTCACCCATTTTTTCCATTTGACGGAGGTAATTGCCGATGGATTTTGATTCTATGATGATCACTGACCCCATTTGCGAAACAATCGGACTGTGCCTGCGGGTGGTATCATGATCAAATTCAAGTATACGCCTGCCATCATTTGTGATGCCTATGGTGCGGTAAGTCATGCTTTTGCCTACACCCGGCAGGTTAAGTATCGAACGGTCGCTGGCGATAAAAGGTATATCATCTTCCATGCAGAGGCTTTTCAATTTTTCGATGATTTGTTCCGTATTATCGACAAGGTTTTTCATCTTATCATAATCCTCGTCACAAACGCGGCCAATGTATTTTTCTTCATGCCTTTCCTGTACCAATCTTTCGTTAGTGGCAAAATTATGGTGGTTCTCCATGTAGCCTTTAACTGTAAAAGTATAATAGGGAACTACTCCGATTTTGATCAGTTCTTTCCGCAGTTTGGCCGTATGTCCTCTTCTGGATGCCGCAGCCGTAAATACCATCTGGTTTGTCACCAGCCATCCGGCCGAAGTAAGCAAACCGATCCCCTTTTCCATTTCGGGAGTAATTTCCATGGCCGATTCAATGTGTGTCTGGATGATAAACTGCCTGATACCTATTTTCGCCGCCCTCAATTTAAAGTCTTTCAGGATCTTTACGAGGGAAGGCGTGATCCGTTGCGGAACATAAACCGGCAACCGTGTGCCCAGCCTGACCCTGATGATTTCGGCATATTTCTCACCCTGCGGACGATAGTGGTTTGCATTCTTTTTGCGCAAAGCCATCTGATATACTTCCTCGAGTATCATCTTTAAAGATTCATCCGAATTCATCAGGGCATCGCCTCCGGTGATCAGGATATCGCGCAACTGTGTGTCGTTTTCCCAGTATTTAAGCAGCAATTTCATTTTTTCAGGCCAGGTGATCTTCGGGGTCAGTTTTTCGAGGTTAAAGTTAAACCGTCCGCTCTGAAAATCATACATCCGCTGGCAGGAAACGCACAGTCCCCCACAGGCACGTCCCACAGTGTCGGGAATAAAAATAGCCACTTCGGGATAACGCCGGTGAACATTGGGGTAGGGCGGAAGTATCCATCCTGCAGCGTTGGGTTCGCCCGGCTGCACAACATCCTCTTTTTCCCATGCATGTATGTTACCGAACTCGTTGATCAGCTCATTGTTCACAAAAATGTAATCGCGTATGGTTTTGTCGCCACCGGTTTTCCATGGTGTAATATCCACAGTTATCAGGGAAAGGTAATATGGATTTACAAAAATGGGAATGCCTTTGGATTTTGCTTTCCTAAGTGTTTTTAAGGTTTTTTCCCGTAACGAGAAGTCCAGCATCTCATTCAATATTTCGGGAGTGCGAATGGCGAAAACAAGATGGAAACGATAGTCGTTCCACCATTCCAGCACCTTCCGATATTTCTCTTCTTCTGTCATTCCTTCTTCAAACTGAAACCTGCGGCTTTTCATTTCGCCGTTGTTGATCTTTTCGATGATCTTTCGCAGGATACGCTCTTTGTTCTTTTTTCTCATTTCGATCACATCTTCATCCAGTCCCGAAGGGTGCCGTCCCATCCATTCCAGGATTTGTTCTTTCCTTGGAATGCGCCGCGCCAGTTTTCCGTTGATCTGGCGAAAAAGAAAAAGCATATCCATAAAAAAGTCCTCATTGGCAATACCTTTTCCGTATTTAACAGCAAGCCAGAGATTTCTGACGGGACTGCTGACAATTTCCTGATGATTCCGGTTGGGGTCGCGAAATGACCGTCCTTCATTGTCGAGGTAGTCCATCAGTCGTATGGCAGCGTAATCGCGGAATGATATTCTTTTCAGGGCATTTTGCCCCCTGGATTTTTTCAGGTAATAATTTTTAGTCAACGGATTCTTGTTCAGATAAGAAATAACCCATTCACGCAGTTTCATGCGCACCTCAAGCTCTGTTTCGGAACCTTCAAATATTTCTTTTATATCAGGGTTTTCATAAAGCAGTGTCCTGACAATCTGAAGGGATTTTATATCCAACCCGACTTTTTCTCTGTTTAACAAATTTTCCATCCTTCTTTTTATCAATTTGGTATTTTAAAATCACAACTGCATGATATTTGTTTTTCGGAGAAGATGATTTACCTCCGTCCGCCGCATTTCCTGTTATTGCTATGCCTTGCAAGTCACTCTGTTCCGACAGGGTTATCAGATTATAGTCTAAATGGCTACGTAAAAACTTCGCAGGGCAAGCGGTCAGAAACCTTTACTGCAATGTGTGCTGTTTTCTCCAGCCCTCAACCTGTTGATCAACCCGTTTTTTCGGGTTAAATACAAAGTTACGAAAATTCCCGCAGAAGTCATAAAAAAATTATGAAAT
>CAZMOS010000050.1:0-9544 GCA_964567945.1 uncultured Lentimicrobiaceae bacterium | reverse complement strand
GGTTAAATACAAAGTTACGAAAATTCCCGCAGAAGTCATAAAAAAATTATGAAATGCCTGAAAAAAACTGTTAAATTAATCGTTCTTTCAACGGTTATAATTTCCTACTTTTGTCCGTCAGAATTTTGTTAAATATGTTAATTGAATAAGCTATGTATAAAGACCTTCAAAGTGTGCCAAAGGCATATAACGAACCGGTAAAGAGCTATGCTCCGGGCTCACCGGAAAGAACATCCATCAAGGCCATGCTTAAAAAAATGAAATCGGAAGAAATAGAAATACCAATGGTTATCGGTGGTAAAAGGGTAAAATCGGACAAACGGATTGCCATAAATCCGCCTCACGATCATCAGCATGTACTTGGTTATTATTACAAAAGCGATGCAGAACATGTAACAATGGCCATTGATGCCGCCCTGAAGGCTGCCAAAGACTGGGCCGCCATGCCGTGGGAGCATCGCGCTGCCATATTCCTGAAAGCTGCCGACCTGCTGTCAGGGCCTTACCGCGACAGGATCAACGCAGCTACCATGCTCGGACAGTCAAAAACCGTTCACCAGGCGGAAATTGATTCGGCATGCGAACTGGCTGACTTTTACCGGTTCAATGTTCAATACATGACTGAAATTTATGCACAACAACCCGCATCCGACAAAACAACATGGAACCGCCTTGAGTACAGGCCGCTCGAAGGTTTTGTCTATGCGCTGACACCGTTTAACTTTACTTCCATTGCAGGCAACCTGCCAACGGCACCTGCCATGATGGGTAATGTGGTGGTCTGGAAATGTTCCAACACACAGGTGTATTCGGCCAAAGTGCTGATGGAGCTTTATGAAGAAGCGGGTGTGCCTCCCGGTGTGATCAACCTTGTATTTCCCTCAGGCCCTGTCGGCGGAAAAGTGGTGATGGAACATCCCGATTTTGCGGGCTTCCATTTTACCGGCTCAACCGGGGTGTTCCAGTCCATCTGGAAAACTATTGGAACCAATATTGCCAAATACAAAACCTATCCTCGTATTGTAGGGGAAACAGGAGGTAAAGATTTCGTTATTGCTCACAAATCTGCCGATGTTGACCAGGTGGTGACAGCGCTGGTGCGGGGCGCTTTTGAGTTTCAGGGTCAGAAATGTTCTGCTGCCTCACGGGCTTACATCCCTGATAATTTATGGCCCGGGATGAAAGATAAACTTGTTGAACAGGTTGAAGGCATCAAAATGGGTGATCCCGAAGATTTCACCAATTTCATGTGCGCTGTCATTGACGAGGCTTCATTTGACAAGTTGGCCATGTATATTGACAATGCCAAAAAAGATGATAAAACAGAGATCATTGCCGGCGGGCAGTATGACAAGTCAAAAGGATATTTTATCCGACCGACGGTTATCCTGACCGAAGACCCGAATTATGTCACTATGGAAGAAGAATTGTTCGGGCCGGTTCTGACCCTTTATGTTTACGATGCTGAAAAATGGGAAGAAACGCTTGAACTGCTTGACAAAACTTCGATCTATGCATTGACAGGAGCCGTATTCTCAAATGACAGGTATGCTACCGATCAAGCAACCCGTTATCTGTCGCAGGCAGCCGGAAATTTTTATATCAATGATAAGCCTACTGGAGCTGTCGTCGGTCAACAGCCTTTCGGAGGTGCCCGTGCATCGGGGACCAACGACAAAGCCGGTTCTTATCTGAACATGATCAGATGGACCTCTCCGAGGACGATCAAGGAGAATTTCCTGCCACCGACGGATTACAGATATCCGTTTATGGCCGAAGAGTAAAAGAATGACTTTATTGCTTTCAGGTCGAAGAAAGCACAAGTTGAGTAAAGCAGAATAATACTGTGTTTAATTCAGGCACAAGTGGTAATTATTATGATTAACGGCTACGGGGAAAGAAGAAATATTATGATGTAATAGGTGGAAAGTCAGGTATTTCCAAATCGAGGACAAGGGCTTTCAGGCTTTGAAATATTATTTTAAAATAATCTATTTCACTATATTGGATTACTTTGTCACAAAGCTTCGGAATCCAGAGTTTGTAATGTTTTTCGAAAAATGTTTTTTGTTTTTCCCAAAACAATAACGAATCATCATAAAAACCCTGGTCAAGCGTACTTAACTCATTAAAGATGAGGTAATATAAAAATTCAGTTTCAACCGCTGCATGGTCTGGTAAATCTCTTAGTTCCCTGTCAAACTCCAGGCCGGCATCCCGGTAAAAATCCTGAACCCATACCGTTGCGTTTCCCATCACTATTTCCTCTCCCAGGTGAAGGGAACTGTAAGGTGGAGCAAGCACTTTAAAAGGGCCTATGAAAAGACGTGCATATTCTACTTGTAATTCCTGAAGAGAATGCTTTTTAATTTGTGCCGGCAAATTAGCTAATTCATCCCCTTTTCCGGGAAGCAGCTCATTTAAATAAGATCCGAGATTACTGAAAATGACTTCTTCCCTGATCAGTTCAGCATCGGGTTCCAGCAATAATGAAGAGAAAAGATTAAATGCATTCGATATGAGTTTCTCTATTTTAAAAAACCGGTTTGTTTCCATAATCAATTATTAAGGTTGTAAAAATAGCATATTAAGGGTACAGAAATCTTTTGAAATAATAAAACGGGACTCACCCAAGATCAAAAGATGAGTCCCTGATTAAAGAAAAAACTACTGATAAATATTTTATTTGGTTACGACCAAATTAGCTGAGAATATTTCCCTGTCGGCGATAACCCGGACAATATATGTTCCCGGTTGCAGATCATAAACACTGAAGTCAAACCTGTGTTTTCCTTTTCCAAGTTGTCTCTTATCCATAACACGTTTAACCTCTTTTCCTCTTATATCATAGACCTGTATTGTGGTTATGCCGCTGTTTTCCATTTCAAACTCCGCATTTGCCTTTTGGCGTGCAGGGTTAGGGAACAGAAGCAATGACTTTTTATGATCCCCGGGCTTAATGTTCTTAATGCCGGTGATATTGTAGTCACCTATATAATACACGTTGGGGTCTGTACCGGTTTCACCCTCAGCGAGCCACTCGCCTTTGTTGTTTTTCAAACGTTTATATCCCTGGGCAACCAGTTTCGAAATTTCACTTTCAGGATCATCCAGATCGCCATACACTCTTGCGCCAGTCGGGCACGAGACAACACAGTAGGGCTCCATACTTTCTACAGTGCGGTGACGGCATAAGATACATTTTTCCACAACCCCGCTGGGACGCACATCGTTGTAATCGGGATCGGTGTAAACATTTTCATCCGGTGGGCGATGAGCGGTCAATATTGTTGTTTCCAGCGGTGTGGATGTGCCTCCGGTAATAATGGAAACATCATTATCGTAGAAACTTTGTGTGTCCTCGTTAAGCGGATTCATCGAAATGACGGAGTATTGTACGTCATCATTATCCACGTTTTTACTGCTGTAAGGACAGGCAAGCTGGCACAACTGGTCACCAATACAACGTGCGTTGTTGGTCATGGTAAGGCCGTCTTCGGTTTTATAGATGGCCTTGGGGTCGGTTGGGCAAATAGCCACACAAGGTGCATTGGTACAATGATTACATAGCACAGGGATAACCTGAAACTTTAATGTTCCGCTATCCCATGTACCGGTTGTTTTTGTGAGAAAGTCGGCCCAATTGTATTTCCTTCCGTCTCTCTCATATTCGGTATTGTTTTCTGTTTTACAGGCAAGACCACAAGCGCCGCATCCGACGCATTTTTTCAGGTCTATTGCCATTCCATATTTCGCCATTTTATAAAATTTTCTAAGTGATACAATTAAGCTTTTTCTACTTTAACACCAACAAAACCACCGTTTCTGGCAGTACTGCCAGAAATACGGTCGTAGTCATCAATCAGGATTTCATTGTTGTTTAGTCCGTTAGGTACAGCATTTGAGTAATCCTTACTCGCAAATCGTCCGTATGCCCAGTGCCCGGGGCCATAAGTTTTCGCTACAGTTCCCGGCTGAATTCCTTCCCACAGAAGTGCTTTTGAATACGTAACCGATTTTACTGTAGTGATTTTTACATCATCGCCATCCGAAATGCCAAGTGATGCTGCATCCTGGGGATTGATCCTAAGCCGGTCATCCCAGTTCATGTCGCCGGGGTCAAGTCGCCTGAAAATATAGTACCAAGGCAGGTTCTGGCTTCTGCCTTCGCGGTTAAAGCGCGATTTGACATCAATAAAGGTGAGAGGATATTCTTCTACAGACCCCCAGCGCTTGGGTTCTTCGTAATGCGGAACGAAGGCCCTGTCGCCCTGAGCCTGGTAATTGGTATCCTGCAACAACTCGTCAACAGTTTTCCCAAACTTTTCGGCATGTTCTTCCAGTGCTTTTTTTAGCGTTTCACTAAAGAATTCAAATTTACCGGTTACTGTGTGGAAATTTCCTCCCCAGTGCTCCTTAAATTCATAAGGACCTGTGGTAACTACACCTTTTTCAATGTATTCATTCCATCCGCCCGAAAGCGTGTCATACGAAGGTTTGGTAAACAGCCTGGTAGCATATTCGGCAAACTCATATTCATTGCTCGGACTTAAGCCCGTTTCGGGATCTTTGAATTCGTTGACAAAGTAATTGTAAAGGTTGGAAAATCCTTTGTTCTTTAATGCTATTGAAAGTTTAAAAGTAATTTCGTTTTCATCTCCTCTGACATCAAAAATCCGATTGGCAACAGGCTGTTGCAATGAGATTTCAGTATGAAGGTTACCATGTACTTTTAAATAAGTTAACTTTTCAGTTGTGCTGAATGCCGCAGGAAGGACAATATCAGCAAACTGTGTCATTTCTGAAGCATGGGTTGTAATGTGTGCTAAAAACGGCAAAGCGGTCAGTGCATCTTCCCACCTTTTGCCTTCTGTTCCCGAGAAAGCGAAGTTACACCAATAGGCAATTGCAGCTTTGATTTCATACGGGTCGGCAGCCAACATGGCATTGGCTGCATTGTTGGTAACAACTCCTTTGCCCGGATGACCTTTTTTCATGGCCGGGAACAGGTAAGTACCCCTTTGGTCAATTTTAGGATATGATGTTCCTTCAATAGCAATGTCGTCCTGGTAATCAGAGTATGAAGGGATACCATTAACTGAAGACGAAACATCCTGAAGTGGCCCACCCTCGTGGTCAATTGAACCCAACAAGCCGTTTATTGCATGAATGGCCATGCCTGTATAAGTACCTCTTGGGTTCATGGTAGGGCCGGGACCGAACCAGACAGAAACATAAGGTGCGGCACCTGCCATTTCCTCGGCAAGGAGTTTTATCTTTTCAGCAGGGACTCCGGTGATGGGTGCTGCCCATTCGGGGGTTTTGTCGAGCAGTTCGATATTCCACCATTTTACAAGGCCGGAGGTTTCGTTTTCGGTAAAGTCGGCTTCGTCAACAGGGGTATTGGCTATAAAGCTCCCACTGTTGTTGAAATCGCCTACAAATGTACGGTCCCACAAACCTTCAACCAGGAGATGGTGCGCGATGGCACCGGCCAGCGCACCGTCGGTGCCGGGTTTGGGAGCAAGCCAGAGGTCCGACTTTGCTGCAGCTCCTGTGAGCATGGGGTCAACGGTAGCTATTTTGCCGTTTTTCTGTAAATCTTTCAACCGGTTCATTGACCTTGGAACCTGCCGGTTTGAACGGAAGGGATCAACTCCCCAGAAAACAACATATTTACAGTTCACCAGGTCATAATCACGATATCCCCAGAATCCCTGTGTCCAGAAAGGGCCAGATTTTTCAGCCTCGGCACAAATGGCACTGTGTGAAATTCCGTTGGGAGAGCCGAATATTTTTGGTAATGCAGAGTAAATAATGTCGCGGCTGTAACTATAACGTCCTCTGTATAGGACAAACTTATGCGTTTCGTTGGCGTTGCGTAATTCCATCAATTTGTCAGCGATGGTTCCCAGGGCCTCGTCCCAGCTAATGGGAACAAATTGAGGATCAACACCGCGTCCTTTGGTTGGATTGGTACGTTTCATGGGTACTTTTACCCGGTCAGGATCGTACGTTTGTTTTGGAACCATGTGGCCTCGTGGGCAAACAGTTCCCGGGTTAATGGAAGAATTCTGATTGCCACGTTGTTTTACTGCACGTCCGTCCTGAACAAATACTTCAACCGGACACCAGGTTGTGCAACCCTGGCATGTGGTGGGGTACCACCCTTCAGCCCTTTCCCTTAATTTCTTCTTCCCGGTTGCCTTCGCAAATGCACCTATGGCAGGATTAAATACCATGGCTCCCGCCCCGATAACTGCACTTGTTTTTAAAAAGTCTCTTCTTCGAAGCTTCATAATAAATATGGATTTTGGGTTTATAATTACTGTTAAATTGTCTTTACCAATTCACCGGTTAAAATTAAAGGCGGAATTTGCTGCCATAACTTTTGAAAGTAGGTATTTTACCTGTCGCGAAACATATTTTACCAGGAAATGGATTGATATAGATCAATAAAATATTATTTCAGATCAATGACTACATGATATATATCAGGTTGTTTTTTATTGATTCACTTTTTCTGACTTGACAAACTAATTATCTTTGTTCCATGTTTACGGAGGTTAAGTGTGCATTTGCCGATATTGAACTGGATGAATTCGATTGTAAGAAGTGCTTTTGCAGATCGGATGAATTTAATTACATGACCGAAAGGGAATTGGAAGAGGTTGCACGCAACAAGTTCCAGGTAAACTATAATGCCGGTGAAATCATTTTTAAACAGGGTACACAGTCCACACATTGTATTTCGTTTACATTTGGAATTGCAAAAGTGTGTGTGGAGGGCAGACATGGGGAGACAATACTAAAACTTGTTAAACCTACCGAATTCATTATCGGTTATGGTATGCTTTTCGACAACATGCATAATTATTCGGTTTCGGCTGTCACAGATTCTTCAGTTTGTTTTGTTGACTTTAAATTGATTGAGCGGATATTAAACCGCAACGAACATTTTAGAAAAGCCTTCTTTACAAAAATTCAGCAATACAATTACTTTATACAAGCACGTCTGATTGATTTATTGAGCAAGAAGAACGCAGGCAGGATAGCAGGAACATTGTTATATCTTTCCCGTGAATTTTATCAATCGGATAATTTTGTTCTTCACTTATCAAGAGAAGAGCTGAAGTCTTTATGCGTAGTATCGTCCGACAGTCTGTCGAGGATACTCAATCAGTTTCACGAAGCTGAACTTATTAAAGTTAACGGAAAGAAAATGGAAATCCTTAATCCGGATATCCTTGAGAAGATCTGGTTAAACGGATAATTTTCTCAACATTAAATCACTATATGAAACCGAGACCAGATCCTTTTCATGTATCCCAAATAAGTCGAGGTAATATTTACATTGTTTTAACAGCTTTTCCTTCCCAACGGATCCATCCTTGTCAATTGCTTCAATTTCAACAAATGTCCCCAATCCTTTTACGTCATCAATATGAAATTTAACATTGTCAACAAAATAAATTTCTCTTTGTTTGTCGACGACCGTTAAAACCCCAAGCGCCTTGGCTAACAATTCTTTTAATGTTGAACCCGATTCGGATTTGAAAAGGATCACTTCAGATTGCTTAGGCCCTTTTTCGTTTTCTCTTTGATAATGGATGAGGTTGTTTTCAATATTTCCTTCTCTTAACTTCAATCGTCCGTTTTCTACCTTGAAATAGGTGTCAATTTGATGGTCCGTTCCCTTGTATTCTGCATTTTTTGATTTTAATATTTCTCTGATCTTTGACCGGTTTTCGGATTTGGCCTTAACCTCAACATTTAAGATTCCCATTAAATTAGTTTTTACCCGTAACAAATATACTGAATAAAATCTCCAATATGTTGTTCTCCAATACAAACCTGTTTTGGTTTCCGGATCGGTTATTCGTTTTTTGAGGCGTAAAGCAATGGGGGAATCGGTCTTAAAAAACACACAAAAGAAAAACCCCCGGGCTACTTTCGCAACCCGGGGGAAAACAAACTAAAAACTAAATGTATGATTTCACTCCTGCCGATTGGGGGTCCGGCTTCGTGAGTATCTTGAAAAACCGGTGATGTTATTACTCACACAAACCACGAAAATTAAATTCAACTAACCCTTATCTTCAACACAAACCCTCATGCCACCGGTGTTTCATTTCAAGTGCAAAAGAACGAGAGTTTTTTGAACTGAACACATATTTCATATAAACAATATATTAACAACGAAAAAAAAAATCTTGTTAAAAAGGGTACATGTATGCTTAAGTAGTTGTTATAGAGCATATAAAGGATTTTACCGGTTAAGTCCGAAAATTAAAGAAAAGAATGGTTATTTCTTTTGAAATGTTTCTTTTGCCTGTTTTGTCAGGTCATTTAGTTTGTCTTTCAGTCCGCTCACTTCTTCTTTGAAGGCATTTTCAATGTTCTCAATGGTCACCGGATCACCTTGCATTTCCAGTTTTTCGCTTAAAGTGCGTGCCGGAGGAATGACAACCCATAGAATAAGATAAACAAGAATGCTGCTGCCCCCGAGGAACAGAGCAGCTACAAAAGCGACCCTGAACCAGACAAGGTCAATATTAAAATAAGCGCCCAGTCCTGCACATACTCCGGCGATCATCCGGTTGTCCATATCCCTGAATAATCTTTTTTGTTTCCTTTTGTATGTTTCGGCGGCGGTTGCCGTATATTCTTCCTCGTCCAGGTTAAAATCGGAAGGATGCCCCATGACGGAAATGATTTCTTCCACATCTTCCATGCTGATGGACTGCTTCCCGTCTTTGAGCTTTTGCTGAAACAATTCCGCGATGCGGGTCTCAATGTCGCTCATGATGTCCTCGTACCCCTTTTTCGTTTTAAAATGACTGTTTATGCTGTCAAGATAATTGCTTAACTTTTGGAATGCATCTTCTTCAATCGTGATGATGATCCCCCTCATATTTATATTCAGTACTTTTTTCATGTTATATTTTTTTGTTCTTTAAAATCCGGTTTACAGATTTGTTTAGTTTTTCCCAGTTTTCATGCATGGTTTTGAAGGCAGATTGCCCTTTGTCTGTTAAGCTGAAATATTTGCGGGGCGGACCCGAAGTGGACTCCTTCCATTTGTATTTCAGCAACCCTTCGTTTTTCAGCCGTGTGAGCAAAGGATAAACGGTTCCTTCCACCACAAGCAGTTCCGCCTCTTTCAGCGAGGATATGATATCGGAAGTATAGACTTCTTTCTCCGAAATTACAGCCAGTACGCATAATTCCAGCACACCTTTTCTCATCTGTGCATTTATTTTCACAAAATTCATGCGGCAAATATAATGTTAAAAATAATACTATGCAAGGCATAGTACTAAAAAAATAAAAAAGTTGGGATATTAAAATCAAAAATCAAGAGCCAAAAGCCAAGAACCAAGACAGAAGACAAAAGACAAAAGACAGAAGACAGAAGACAGAAGACAGAAGACAGAAGACAGAAGACAAAAGACAGAAGACAGAAGACAAAAGACAGAAGACAAAAGGCAGAAGACAAAAGACAGAAGACAGAAGACAAAAGACAGAAGACAAAAGACAGAAG
>CAZMOS010000049.1:0-22081 GCA_964567945.1 uncultured Lentimicrobiaceae bacterium | reverse complement strand
CCAATTCACTGATCACCAATTCACTGATCACCAATTCACTGATCACCAATTCACTGATCACCAATTCACTAATCACTAATCACAAATCACTAATTATACCTCCCCGTATCGGGTTTAAAGACCGACCAGCGTTTATCAAATGCCAGGCGGTGGGATTTGAACTTTTTGCCTTTTTGGGTTTGGGCTGCAAGTCTGAAAACATTGAATTTAACTGAGCGGGCAGTGATTTCATCTTTAAACGGCTCCATTTCGAATTCAAAATCAAACGAATTGCCCTGTAATATTTTTACGGGTAATTTGTGTTTTCCGGTAATTTCATTCAATGAAAAAGAAAATGGTTCATTTTCGTGGTGAAGCAATTCAACCCGGATGTCCTGGATAATTGTTTCTTTTTTCGGTTGAACCCGCACGATGATGGATTTAACTTCACTTCCTTGTTTGCGGATAAGGACTGTCAGCACTAATTCTGCGTAGAATTGTTCAGAAAGGGGAAAAAGCCTGATCCTGTCTTTCCGCCATTGAAACAGGTAAAGCACTCCCAGTCCTGCTACAAAAATAACGATATAGCCAATGATGTCTTCCAATTTTTTATTTCGAATTACATGACATCCTGCCTTTTCTGTTCATCTTCCAGGGCCTTGACAGTAATATTGTTGCCAAGCAAGGTGCCCAGGTCTTTTGTTACCGGCCTGCTGTCGAAAATGATCTTGATCATGATGATGAGAGGTGTAGCGATCAGCATACCGACAGGGCCAAGAATATAACCCCAAAAGATCATGGCAATGAAAACAAACAAAGGGGATATGCCGAGATTACGCCCCATAAGCTGCGGTTCGATGATATTTCCGATAATGGTGTTGATGACAAAATACATAATTATTGTTATCAGCGCTCCGATGGGCCCCAACAGTATCAGGGACAACAAAACAGCAGGGATGGCTGCGACAAACGATCCGATACTGGGGATAAAGTTCAGAATGAACGCAAGAAATCCCCACAAAACAGGGAAATCAACACCCAGAATAAGTAATCCGATGGTGATGAAAAATCCCGTTGCAAAACTGGTTAAGGTTTTAATTCCGAAATACTTCACCAGGCTTTTTAAAACATTGTCAACCGAATGGACGGATTTTGGTTTGATCAGTTTGAGCTTTCTTGAGAATACGGAAATTTCAAACAGCATAAAAATGTAAATGATAAAAACCAGGAAGAAAGTACCTAATACGTTGCCAATGCCGGCGAAAAGACCACCGGCAATATTGATAATATTTCCCGGATTGAGCTCCTTCATCGGGCTGAAATTTTCGTCCATCAACTGATGTTCAACAAGCCACTGATGCGTTGCAAACCAAAGCTCATTAAATTTTTCGTTGTAATAAGGCACTCTTGAAAAGAAATTATTTATACTTGAGCTTATAATCAGGATCGTAAGACCGACAATGATTATGAAGATCAATACCATGATCAGATTGGCAAACAATTCGGGGACTCCTTTTTTCTTCATCCATTCGATCGGTGCAATGGAGATGGATGTGGCAAAAAAAGAAAGTAAAATGATGTTGATGATGTACCTTGATTCTTTCATGGCGGCGAGGACGATTACGAGGGATGCCATGATTATCCAGAACCGTAATCCGCTTGCCCAGGGCAACATCTTTTCAAAAGTTTTTTTCATTTTTTATTCATTTTTGTCTTCAGATGATTTGTTTTTATCAGTCTTTGGTGTAGTTTTCTTTGCGGGTTGGGTACTTGTTTTCCTGAATGCCACTTTTTCAATTTCAGGATCAATTGATTTGAGATGCAGATCGTGCTGCGGGAAAGGTATTTGAATGCCGGCTTCCTCCAAAGCATCATATATGGCAATGGCCACGTCACTTTTTGTGGTCAACCCCGTGTCCATGGTTGTCCATATCCTTAACCTGAAATTTAAAGCGCTATCGCCAAAACCGTCGAACAATGCCCAGGGGGCAGGTGTTTTCAATACGTTGGGGTGGTCATTAGCTACTTTTTTGATGATCTCAAGCACCTGATGCGGGTCGGTGCCGTAAGCCACACCTACATAGATGTCCCTTCTCTTTTTGCGGTCTGACAAAGTCCAGTTAACCACATCGTTGGTGATCAGGGTGCTGTTGGGGATGATCACTTCGCTGCCGTCAAAAGTCCTGATGGTACTCGACCTGACCCCGATGGAAACCACATCTCCCATCATGTTGTTCACTTCGATGGTATCGCCCACCTGTATAGGGCGTTCAAATGCCAGTACCAGTCCTGCGATGAAGTTGGCTACAATGCCCTGCAAGCCAAATCCGATACCTACACCCAGGGTGCCGGCAAGCAGCCCGAATTTTCCCAGGTCAACAACGGTGCCTATGGCAAGAAAAAGGCCATATCCCGCAATAAAATAACCGGTAATCATGGTAATGGCACCGGGAACACCCCGGGGTAACCTGATACGTGGAAAAACTTCTTCGTTCAATATGGCTTTTATGAACCTGGTCACGTAATAAGTAATAATTATGATCAGGAAAAAATTAATGATCCCACCCAGATCAATTGTTGCATTTTTTCCCACATCCCATGATATTTCCGTTAGTCCGGTAAACCAATCATAAATAATGAGATATAAACTAAAGCTCTTTAACACAGACTTGACCCAGAGCAGTATTCCCACAAAATAGATTATCTGACTGATACGTTTTTCAATCAAAGTGAAATGGTTGCTAAGCAGGTTGGATTTTAGTACAAAAGGCATTCTGATCAGTATTAAAAAGGTACTGATAAAAACCATAACGACCATGATCATGATGATGAAACTGATCATTGCATTGATCACTGCACTATTCATCAACTGGGCTATGTTTACAAAACCGATCAGATTGGTAACGAATGAAGCCGCCAGGATGAATAAAAACAAGGGGATCAGATAAACAAAAAATCCCCAGCGTCCGGATTTAATTTCCAGAGAGGTTTTTTCAGTGAATTGATAAATTTTATACAGTACCCAGGCAGCGAGTAAATTCTCAAGCAGAAGGACTATTCTTGTAAACAAAGTCTTACCCGGGATCATTATTTGAAAGAAGTTGATTATGAAAAGGAGCAGAATGATAAAAAGAAAAGGTTTTATCTTTTTGTTGATGAAACGAGGAAGAAAAACTATGGAAATAACAATGAAAATCAACCGAATTACAGACGAGACGGACGAAGTCATTGTCGGATAGAGCCATATTGAAAGAAACAGGGTAATAATTAAAGCAGCTGCCGCATGACTCGAGATAATTTCCCTTGTTTTGGCAAGTCCTGTCATCAGGTACTCTTCCGCTTCCTCAAACTCGCCTGATTTCTTGTTCAATAAAAAGAGAATGCCCCAGATGATGAAAAAAAGAAAAAGATGAATTACTATCCTGCTCTTGTTGTCTTCCAGAAAAATAGATACGCTTTTTTCATAGGATTCGAATGATTGGCTGATCAGTGATCTTGTACTTTGCATTTTCAGTGTAGAATCCCCGGCGCTCCAAAACGGAGGACTATCCTGCCTGAAATAATCGGACTGGATTATTGAGCGATAAGTGGATAAATTATTGATCGTGTTATCAATAATTATCGAAGTCTTCGTGATTTTATTCTGATAATCCAGCACTTTATTTTGTTGCTTTTTGATGTCTTTCTCAAGTTTTTTCAGCTTTACGATGAGTTCCGACACGCTGGTCAGTACGTTGTTGGGAACTCCCGATGCCCTTGAGGTTTTATAGGTCAGCAGCCATTTTTCTTTTAAAACCGAAATCTGAAACAAATTCGTGTTGATTGCAAGGACTCTGTTTTGTATCTTGTTTTTCCAGGCTGAAACTTTATCGCGGTACCCTGCCCATTGTTTCAGGTAATTCTCAATTTCCAGTAATGTTAATTTACCTTTTTTATCAAGGATAGTTTTTTCTTCCGAATCCAGAAACTTTATTGAGTTTTCATAAATCGAATCAAATGTTTCCAGGTCACCTTTTTTTAAAAGGGACTCTTCAACCTTTTTGATTGTATTGTACGATTCTTCGATTCCGGAGGTGATCTGCGACAGTTTGACAGGATTGATCACGATCGTATCACCCTTTGGCGATACCATAATTTTCGGGGTTGATTCCTGTGATAGTGCTGTAATTCCGGAAAAAACACAAATCAAAGAAATTGAAACAAGACGAATAGATGCTCGAAACATGGTTTATATTTTGATATGATAAATACGGGTTAAAGATACTAAGATTTTGACTTATGGATTTCGGGTCTCCTGTTCAAGAAATTAACATGCGGTTAAGCTTTATTTGTTAATTTCATTCCCGATGCGCGTTAACCCTTTTTCCGCTTTATTTAAAACAGACTCATAAAAGTCGGGATTATACAATTCTTTACAAAGCCCGTAATAGACGTCAGCGGCTTTAAAATCACCTTGTTTTTCGTAGATTATCCCCAGATTCAATGCGGCATTGCAGGCATAATAGTATTTTTCCTTTATGCCGATGGCAATGGTTTCTTTATAATATCCGGTAGCACTTATCGTATCGTGCAGTCCCAGTGCAACATCTCCCTTTAGCAACAGGTAATTTAATTTGTCGGGCATCGAAAGTTGAAGTGAAAAACTGTATCGTGATAATTTATTTTCGGCACGGGAATAATATCCCCCTTTTTCAAGAAAAAAGGCCTGGAGCAGGATTGTGTCAGGTGTATAGCCCGATTTCAGGTCACACAACGCATCACGGTCACGTTCGGTTTTATCCGATCCTGTATTTTTAACAAGGATCAACTCGTTTTCATATTTTTCTTTGTTGCCGCCTAGCAGGTAGCAGTATGCAAGATAAAGATGTGCCTGTTTCAGGTAATCCGTTCCGTTGGTTTCATTGATGAATTTCAAAAGAAGATCCTTTGCCCCCGGCTCCAGTTTGTTTATCAGGATTTTTCCGTACAAAAAATAGTAAGGATAAAACGGAACTTCTGTCCTGTTTATATCAATGGTTCTGAACACTTTCAGGGCTTTTTCGTTTTCTCTTGCATGATAAGCCAGGTTACCGTAGAAATATTTTATAAGAAAATTGTTGTATTCCTCAGGTTCCAAAGAAGATAAATGCAGGAATCCCTTTTCGGGTTCCTTTTCAAGTAAATAGGCCAGCGAAATAAAGATATCAGCTTCAACTTTTAGCCCCGGTTTGCCGGCTATCCCGTTTTTGTATTGTTTCAGCAGATCAATTGGGTTTTCCTTACTGGGTCTCACGCCGAATACTTTTGCCAGATTTCTGATAAAAGGGGGTACGTTGGTCAGAATGAGGTTGAAAAGCCCGTTCATTTTTTTATTGCCGTAAAAATCAGGAAACCTGTGGGTATTTTTCCTTGTATTCCGGTAGGCTCTGAACGCAAGATTTACCCCTGAAATATAATCGCCGGATTTCAGTTTGGCTATGCCCATTTGCAATTGCATGGTTGATTTGATAAAAAGGTAATAGGGCGAATCGGTATCCCTGTTATCCAGAATATCACGGTATGCATAGTAGTTGCTTTTGAAATGTTTGTATTTTTCTTCGTTGGGAGCAATAAGTAAACCGATAAAATCAGCGTATTGTTCAAGATAATACAGGTAGAAATTGTCCGGTGTGTTTTTTAACTGTTCCCGTATATTATTTTTTGCAGTTACGATTTTCAGGTTCAGTATTTCATCGTTAATATCGCAACAAACATGCGTTGGCTGATAAAAAGCTTGTGAGAAAGCAGAATACGATAAGGCAAACAAACCTAAAAAAAGAATGGTTTTGTGTTTCATAAAAAACTGCTAACTGACTTTCTTTGCCCGTTTGAATTCTTTGTTCCGGTCAAACAAATACCGGTAAGTAATGTGTGTTTTCCTGATCTTTGATCCGATGAGTTCGGCAATTTTCATCATAGAAGGATTAAAATCCCCTATCCAGTTCATTTCAAGGTCTGTGTATTGAAAATCAGGTTTCACGACCTCTTTTTCAAAACGAAGAATCAGTCCCGAGGTAGCTCCTTTTTTTTGAAATTCCGGGATAACGCCAAAAATCAGCCCGACCAGCCGGGTGAAATTTTTACTAACTTTCAATTTATACAGGAGCCTTAATTTGTTAACCGTTCCGAACCTGCCGTCAAAATGGCGGTATGCCTGGTACAGGTCAGGGATCATAATAAAAAAGCCAATGGGTTGGTTATCATAATATCCGAAAATATTGGTGCGCGGGTCAATTACCGGTTTCATACTTTTAAACAGGGAAAGGGCTTGTTGCTTGTTCCAGGGTTTAACGCCGGGAAACGGCCCCCAGGCTTTGTTGAAGATGACCATAAAATCTTCCGCGAACTTTTCCATTTTCTTTTTATCATAAGTAATAAAACTGTACTTGGGATCCCTGGATAACCTGTTAGCCTTTTCCCTGATCACCGGATCCAGCAGATCGGGGTTCAACGGCATGTGATAAGTGTATTGGTTGAAATAATTCCGGAACCCGTAGTTTTCAAAGAGATCGTTGTAATATTTGGGGTTATAGGGCATTTTATAGATGGGTTCATAAAAGCCGTCGGCAAGGCATCCCCAGAAATGTTCACGCGAACCAAAATTGACCGGGCCGTCCATGGCTTCTATACCTTTGCCTTTGAGCCATTTACGTGATGCATCAAAAAGCATATCACCGGCCTGTTGGTCGTTTATGCATTCAAAAAAGCCGACACCGCCGGTGGGCTGGTCGTTTTTCTTTGCGGTAGCTTCATCAAAAAAAGCGGCAATACGGCCTGCTACTTTCCCGTCATTGTTTTCCAAAATCCACCTGATGGCATCTCCGTTTCTGAACAGTTTGTTTTTTGACCGGTCAAATACTTTCTCAATGTCCTCATCCAGCGGTCTTATCCAGTTGTTGTCGCCCCGGTTGATCTCAACAGGCAGTTCAAGAAACTTTTTAACGGTTTTTTTATCGGTTACTTCTGTTAGTTTGTATTCAGGCATGATCTCTCTTATTTCGACGTTCAAAATTTATTTCAACAGAAATCAGAATTTAAAATGATATTTCATGGTTAGTTATTATCCCGGTTGATGAAAAGTATTCTTTTTTCAAAAAAGAGAATTCAAAGATAGATTATTTTTTGAAGATCATTCTTTATATATCCACGCATCACGGTAGCTGTATGGAAGGTTTTGTTTGGCATACACGGCTTCTTTAATGTTGGAAAAACGGTCGAGATAAACGCGCACTTTACCGTTGCTCTTTAAAATGCCGACATTATTAAACCCGTTTTTCCTGAACCTTTTTATGGCTTCACGCGCATCTCTTTCGTTTGTAAAAGAAGCGATGATCAGATAATAAGTGACCGTTGATTTTTTGGTCATTTTTTTAGAAGTTGTCAGAAAAATCCCGGAAGTGTCGCACACAGCGGGTGTTTTGACTTTGTCGGGTCTCTGGCCAAACCAAACGGAAACATAATGCCGGTTCATTCCGACCCCCATGCACACCCATTCTTTTTTTGCATAGTTTTTCCTGGCGAGTAACATGTCCAGGATTTCCTTTTGTGTTGACCACAACTCAATAACGGTATCGGGAGTAAGCTCGTCCTGAAAATAACCGGCCAGCTCGTAACCACGGTAGGGATATGTCGTCAGCTCTTTGGGTTTCCCCCACATGCACTCCTGGTCGGGGACATATTTATTGTAACAACAGGCGGTCCAGGGGCCCTTGTCGCTCCAGCTCGACAGGTTGCAGATGCTGGTATCGGGTCTGTTTTTCAACAGGTCATCTACATGGAGACGGGCCACATACGACAAAGAAGCCGAAAGTTTTAACGGTTTTTTATCATAATCAGTCAACAATGCATTGATGGCATCAAACAGTTTCTTTTCATCTGGCGAAATACAAAAGTCAGCCGGTATTTTCTTTTGTGCATTCCCCGGAATAGTTAACAGTGAAAGGGAAATAAATAAAAAGAATTTTGGAACTTTAAAATGAATTATTGTTTTATAAAATAAAGCCACTTGTTGTTTTGATTTGTTAATAACGAGTAAATGTACAAAAATAGAAAGTATTTGCGGGAGATAAACTATCGCAGATTTATTATCTTTGGAGAAATGGGTTTACCTGCTTATGAAAACAATTATCCGGTTTCTGTGTATTTTATTTTTGCTTGTATCTGAAAAGCCGGGTCAGGCTCAGGAACGGCCTGTATATCCTGAAAAAATCCGGTTGCCTGATCATTATCGCATTGAGATTTTTGCCAAAGGGGTAAAGAATGCCAGGGCTATGGCTTTTGCACCGGACGGCACCCTGTTTGCGGGATCAAGAAATGCCGGATATGTTTATGCCATTCGGAATAATAAAGTAATCGTTATTGATTCCGGTCTGAATATGCCTTCAGGACTTGATTTTTATGAAGGCGACCTTTATGTTGGGGCTGTTTCCACTATATATAAATATCCCGGAATTCTTAAAAATCTTAATTCGCCGGTCAGGGAGGTTGTAACAGACCGGTTTCCCACGGCTACGTGGCATGGCTGGAAATACATCCGTTTCGGGCCGGATGACAAACTGTATGTTCCGGTAGGAGCGGCATGCAATGTTTGTGACAGCGTGAACCCCGTTTATGCGACAATCTGCCGGATTAACAAGGATGGAAGCGGATTTGAGATTTTTGCAAAAGGTGTAAGAAATACGGTCGGATTCGATTTTCATCCCGAAACAGGGGTTTTATGGTTTACCGATAACGGACGCGATATGATGGGGGACGACATTCCTCCCGATGAATTGAACAAGGCACCTGTGGCTGGATTGCATTTCGGTTTTCCTTATCTGCACGGTAAAAACGTTAAAGACCCTGTGTTTTGGGATAAAAGACCCGCAGGTGTTGAGTTTACTTTGCCACAATGGGAAATCCAGGCACACAGTGCAACCATCGGCATGTGCTTTTACACAGGCGATATGTTTGAAAGCAAGTATAAGAACGGCATTTTCATTGCGGAACACGGTTCATGGAATCGCTCGAAAAAAGTAGGTTACCAGGTTTCATTTGTTACAATTAAGGAGGGTAAGGCAATCAGTTATGAAGTATTTGCCAAAGGATGGCTCGAAAACGAGGATTTCTGGGGCAGACCTGCCGATGTGGCTGTGGGGCCGGATGGGGCGATTTATGTTTCGGATGACTATGCCGGTTGTATTTACAGGATTTATTATGATGCAGTATCGCGATAACACGGCTGTAACCGGTATGTATTTATAAAACTCTAAAAGGGACTGCCGCCCCCGGTCAATCCCACGAAAAATTCAGTAATTTCTCAAAAACCAGGTCCTGAAAAAGGGACATCAGTTTTTGTATCACCGGACTTGATACGGAAAAGGGGATCTCATTTATCTGCCTGACAGGCAGAATGTCTCTGGAGGTGCTGGTCAAAAAACAAGAATCAAAATCTTTAATCTGATCAAACCGGATATCTTCTTCAAACACTTGTATCCCGTTTTCTCCGGCCAGTCGGATAACAACCGAGCGGGTAATCCCGGGCAATACCAATTCGAGCGAAGGAGTGTATAAAGCCGTATCGTTCACGAAAAAAATATTCGAGCGGCTACATTCGGTAACCAGACCGTTTTCGGAAATCATCAGAACTTCTGCAACATTCTCATTTTGAATGATTTTGTCCGCTGTTTTCCGGACGGGCAGATTGATCCTTTTTGAATGGGGTTTTTTCCGGGCTCCGGTCATGGTTGTTATGACCACGCCGTTATGTAAATCTTGTTTCGATGGATAATAAGAGGGCATGATCCATGCCGTAAAAACGGGCCCTTTTTCCGGGTTTATGGTCAACTCAAAAAAAATGTTGCCTTGTTTGGCCCTGTTGCTTTCAATTAAAGTTCTGATGCGGTCTCTTATCTGTTTCTCGGAAAGTTCAAGGGGGAGTTTTTCATATTTTGCCGACTGGAAAAAACGTCGGATATGTTCGTCAAGAAACAGCGGCTTCCCGTCCTGAAAACGGATGACCTCATATATTCCGGGACCTTTTTCAATGAAACGGCTGTTGAAATCGCAGGTATCTTTCAAATCGTTATTGTAGATAAAATATTTGAGCAGTACGGGTTCCATCATTTTTTCCATTCGTTTTTTAACAAGCTGTACACCATCAGGTCATGAAACTTGCCATTCAGGAGTTCGCCTTCCTTTTCGATGCCTTCAAAATAAAAGCCCAGGTTAACCGGAATGGCGGCGCTTTTTTTATTTCCAACGGCAGTTTTGATCCAAACCCTGTTCAGTTTCAACTCATCAAAAGCATAATTGATAAGTGCTTTACATGCCCTGTGCATAATCCCTTTCCCTGTCATGTTCACATCCAGCCAATAACCGATCTCGGCTTTTGCATTGATTTTGTCAACTTCCTTCAGACTGATCAGTCCGGCGAAAATATTGTTTTCGCTGATCTCAAAAATTATATCTTTTTTCGGGCAGGAGGACTTGATCGTTGATTTGATAAAACGCCGGGTATCATTAACCGATTTTGTATTTTCAATAAACGGCAGCCACTGGCGAAGATGGTCGTCGGAACGTTTGATACTGTTAAAAATAGTTTGGGCGGAAGCCGGCATCACTGGCCTGAGTTCAAGACCGTCATCAACTTTTATCGTTGTCATTTTTTAGCGGTTTACGCTTTTCAAAATATTCATCAAGAATAGATTTTGCCTTTTTATAATTGATGGATTCCACATAAATAAGGAGCGTATCTTCAGGGGATCCGTCTGCCCAGCCACCCTGTACGCTCGATGAAAGTGTATCCTTCACGATTGAACCGATTCCGTTTTCTTTTAATATCTCCTGGATCCATAAACCCTCTGCTCTTGAACCGGTGTAAACCAATTGAATTTCTTCAGACATAATATCATTTTTTTGAAAATAAGAAGTGAGCAAAGATATATCTTTTTTGATTTTAAAGAATTGAATAATGCAACCTGAATAATTTTGGATTCACTTTAAAAACTTCTGTTTTAATTGTTATCAGAACATAAAAATATTACTTGTTTAATTTGATGATGGCAAAAACCATAACGGCAGCACTGACCAACTGGACAGGGGATAGGACACTGCCATTGATAAAGTAATCAAACAGGATAGCGGAAACGGGAAACAGCAATTCGCTGATGGTGGCAATGATGGCTTTGACCCGGCGCAAACCATAATAATAAATAAAGATAGCTCCCGAACCGGTAGTTAATCCGATGATGATAAAATAAAGCCAGTTTGTTTCGGTAGTCTGATATATCCAATGAAATTTTCCACTGCTAAAAACAACTAACCCGGTGATGAGGGTAGTGAAACCGTAACGGTAAAAAGTAGCCGTGATAAAATTGTAGTTCAGCAATATTTTTTTTGAGAATACCGTTGAGCTGCCAAACGAAAAAGCAGCCAACAGGGCGAACAGGGCAGCCAGAATCGTATTCTTTTCCGTATTCAGATTGGGGAGGTTCAGCCCGAAAGTCAGAAAATAACTGGCGACGATAGCCACGGAAGCCCATAGGGTAAAATCTTTTCTGATTTTCTCTCCAAGCAGCAGCCCCGCCAGGATGATGGCAAATATGGGTTGTAGTTTTTGTAATAATACCACCACCGACAACTGCTGGAAATTAACCAGGAACAATGCCTTGACGATGGCAAAAGTCCCCAATGTCCCCCCGAAAACAGCAATTAGCGTGAAAGTTATGTAATCCTGCCGGACAAAGTTTTTGATCTGGCCATACTGCCTGAAAAAGAATATATTCATCAGGACAAACGGGATCAGATGCAAAATAAAAACCACGAAAATAACATCCAGATTATATAACCTCGGTGTAAGTACCACACCATCGAAGCCCCACATAATGGCGGAAATGCTGATGGCAATAGTTCCTCTTACAATCTGGTTGTTCTTTTGCATACGGGCTTTATTCGACTGGCAAAAATAGAGAAAAGCAAAGCAGATTTATGATTATACAAGGAAATATAGCTTTTGAGGTTAACAACCTGAATAATATCATAACATATCAGCGTAATTCAGCGTTAAAAACTGACGCAGATTTTCGCAGATAAAACGCGGATTATTTATATCACCGGTAGCATTTAATCCCAAAGGAACAAAATGACATTAAGCAGCAGGATTCATTCTTTGGTTCATCGGATGGATTTGTTATATTTGAGCTCAAATACATGAGTGATGGATTTCCGGATAAAAGACAAAAATTTCATAGTCACCGGTGCTGGAAGCGGTTTTGGGCGTGCCATTGCCGGAGCACTGGCAGAAGAAGGTGCAAAAGTGCTGGCTGTCAGCCGCACAGAAGAAAAACTGGAAATATTAAAAGAACGGTTTCCTGATCTGATCACATACATCGCAGGGGATATCATGTCAGGCAAAGTTCAGGAAGAAATTATAAGATGGGAGGGGACCCGGTATCTTTCCGGTGTATTGGTCAATGCGGGAGGCCCGCCTGCCGGTGGATTTGATGAAATCAGCATGGAACAATGGGAAACGGCCTGGAACACCGTGGTGAAGTGGAAAATTGCCTTCACAAAAAAACTGTTGCCACTCTTTAAAAAACAACATTATGGCCGGCTGGTTTATATCGAAAGTGTTTCGGTAAAACAACCCGTCAAAAACCTCATTCTCAGCAATGCCTTACGCCCGGCAGTTGTTGGATTTGTAAAAACGCTTTCGCAGGAGATTGCATCCCATTGTATTACGGCCAATATCCTGGCTCCGGGTTATCATTCCACAGCCGCACTGGAACGTTTGTTCATTAAAAAAAGCGAATTGGAAAATATCACCCGTGAAGAAGCAAAAAAAGCTTTTGAAAAAGAAATTCCTGTCGGACACATGGCTCCCCCGGAGGAAATGGCGCCACTGGCCCTTTGGTTACTTTCCCCGCTTTCTCGTTATGTAACCGGCCAGACTTTTTCACATGACGGTGGCATTGTGCAGGGATTTTTCGGGTAATTTTACAAATTATCAAGTCGCATTTAGGCATTGAATCCATAAAACAGTTGTGCCATTTAATAAAACGAGATATCTCTGAAGGCTTTTTTGTATTATTGTTACTTTTAAGGCACAAAAATTTATATTTGGCAATAAAATTGAGGTATCTAATAGTCAGGATTCAGGCAATGAGTTTTATTAAACCCATTTCATGGAGAAATTAAACAGTTTGAACATTTATTTTTTTCGTAAGATATGCGCAAAGGCAATTATTTTCTGTCTTTCATTCTCGGTTTTTCTTCCTCTGGTCAGGGCGCAGGAAACAGAAGGGGTTTTTGATCAAAAAGGTGTTGAGATCAATCGTTTACGGTTAGTGGGCAAGTTTCCTCCGGAAGAAAGCAGGGAGGATGCTAACCTGCTTGACCGGATAGGAGAGTTCTTTTTTGGCGATAAACAAACACTCGTATTGAGCAAGCCCATTTCGGTTTTTGCTGAAAGCCCGGATTCATATTGGGTACTTGATCAGGGACTGGGTAGCTTAGTGAAAGTTCAGGATGGAGTGGGTGAAATCCCCCAGTCGTTTCACCAACACTATACTTCTCTGGTGGGCATTTGTGCTTTGCCGCAGGGCGATCTGCTTTTTACTGAATCAAGGCGTAATAAAATATTTAAACTGAATCAGGACGAACAGGCAGACAAGCTTATTGAATTTTGTCCCGCAGTGGATTTAAAACAGCCCACAGGAATTGCCTACTCTCCAACGAAGAATGAAGTTTGGGTAGTGGAGACGGCTTCGCACAGGATCACGGTTTTAAACTTAAAAGGCGAGGTAGTCCATCATATCGGTAAAAGAGGCAACGGCCCGCTCGAGTTTAATTTCCCCACTTTTATCTGGATTGACAAATCAGGGCTTGTTTATGTTGTTGATGCAATGAACTTCAGGATACAGATACTCAATAGCGATGGAGAGTTTATTACCAAGTTTGGTGAGATTGGCGATGCTACGGGTTATTTTTCACGACCAAAAGGTATTGCAACCGATTCGTTTGGAAATATTTACATCGTTGATGCCTTGTTTCATGCCGTTCAAATTTTTGACAAGAAGGGAAACTTTCTTTATTATTTTGGCGGGCAGGGCAGACAAGACGGTAAGTTCTGGCTGCCTACAGGTATATTCATTGATGAAAACGATTTTATTTATATTGCGGATAGCTACAATTCGCGCATTCAGGTTTTTCAACTTATTAACGGACGTATAAATGGTAGTGATCAGGATTAAATTAATACTGTTGTTTCTGGTACCGGCATGGTTGTTTTCGCAATCAATTGTCAATACGGTTCACAACTTATCAGTAAGCGGGCCGGGTCAGATCAAAGCAGTGAGTGAAACGGAGATATGCATTTTTTGTCATACGCCCCACAACAGCGCTCCAAAAGGGCCTTTATGGAACAGGGATGACCCGGGATTGAATTATTCGTTGTATAACAGTACCACCACGCAAGCGGTCATTGGCCAGCCCGACGGCTCTTCCATACTTTGTCTCTCGTGTCACGATGGGACAATAGCCCTGGGAAGTGTATTAAGTCGCTCCCTACCAATTGATTTCAGCGGGGGGATCACCGTCATGCCCGCAGGAAATACTAATCTGACGACCGACCTGACCGATGACCATCCGGTTTCGTTTATTTACAACTCTGCCCTGGCTGCTGCCGATGGTGAATTGGTGGATCCGGTCAACATTTCGTGGCCCATTGTCCTGGAGAATGACAAGCTGCAATGTACAGCATGCCATGACCCGCATAAAAATATTTACACTAATTTTCTGGTAATCACAACACAATATTCAAATCTCTGCACACAATGTCATGATAAAAATTATTGGTCATTATCCAGTCACCGCAATTCCACTGCTGTTTGGAACGGATCAGGTAATGACCCCTGGTTCCACACGCCTTATACCAATGTAGCTGAAAATGCCTGCGAGAATTGTCATAATCCGCATAATGCCGGACTCAACGAACGTCTGTTAAATTATCAGGCCGAGGAAAATAACTGTTTGTATTGCCATAATGGAAATGTGGCATCAACAGACATTCAACTTCAATTGACCAAAGCTTATATTCATGATGTATATGCTTACAACCTTATTCATGATGCATCGGAGGGAGCCCTGGTTTTAACCAAGCACGTTGAATGTGAGGACTGTCACAATCCTCATGCGGCAAACAATACCAGCGCCAATGCTCCCAATGTTAAGGGATTTAACAAAGGTGTAAAAGGCATTAACCTTTCCGGTGGCGATGTGGACCCGGCACAATATGAGTATGAAATATGTTTCCGGTGCCATGCCGACAGTCCTGATAAACCCTCAAGCCCTACTTCACGGCAAATTGAACAGAGCAACGTCCGGCTTGAGTTCGACGTGGGCAATCCATCTTTTCACCCCGTTGCCGGGCCTGGAACCAACCCCGATGTTCCCAGCCTGATCCCCCCCCTTACTGAAACCAGTGTGATTTATTGTACCGAATGTCACGCCAGCGACGGGACAGGTTCCCCGGCGGGTCCACACGGGTCAACTTATCCGCAGATCATGAAGTTTAACTATACTAAAGTAGATTATACCCCCGAATCCTATTCAGCTTACGAACTGTGTTATCAATGTCACGACAGGAATGCCATCATCGGTGGAGGCAACAACTTTCAGGAGAAAGTTCACAAAAAACATATCCTTGAAGAAGACGCACCGTGTAATGCTTGTCATGATCCGCACGGGATCAGCAGTACACAGGGAAATTCTACCAACAATACGCATCTGATCAACTTTGATATCAGCATTGTTAGTCCTGTTCAAATGAATAAATTATATTTTGAAGACCTGGGCTCATTCAAGGGCAGATGTTATCTGAGGTGTCATGGCAAACGCCACAATCCTAAATCCTATTAAAATTGTAGATAAGTATTATGAAGCGATATCCATTCAGGCTGATTATTAGTTTTACCATTTTCCTGGTAGTCAGTACTATGTCGTTTTTTGCCCTGTATTTGTTTAACAATTACATGACCAGGGAGGTGCACAAGCATGCAGAAGAAGACATATACAGTAGTTTAAGTATAATGCACGCCCAGTTCCTCCAAACAATTTCGCAGGTTGGTGGAAAAGCATTGCACCCGTTGTTGGATAGTTTTAAAGAAAACAAATATTTTCAGCGATTGTATTTATTTAACTCGAATGACAGTCTTGTCTATATATCAGAAGCTGACTCGCTTACAGGAAAAGTTCCGGGATTTAAAAAGATAAGTGAACTGAAAGAAGACATATCCATACAGCCTGATGAGGAAGGCAAAGAACCCGGGTTATGGGCTTATATCCGCTTTCGGAACTCACCGGAATGTTATCAATGTCATACACCAGCCAAGAAATACCTGGGTATGCTCGTGTTTGACATAACTTTGGAAAGGACAAATCAACACATTGCTTTGATGCGGAATTTTAGCTTAGGGTATTCGGCTATGATTGTTTTCCTTGTTTTGGCTTCTGCATTTATAGTCCATTACCGCCTGGTCAAAAAGTCATTGAAAAGTTTTCACGATACCATTAACAATATAAATAAAGGAAACCTTAACGAACGAATTGCCATCCCTAAATCCAGGGAGCTCGGGGAGCTGGGAAAGAGTTTTAACGAAATGGTGGATACTTTTCAGAAAACCCAGCAGCAACTTCAGGTCTATCATCAGAAAGAACTGGAAGATAAGCGGAAAATGGCCACCATTGGCGAGATGGCATCAAGACTGGCACATGAGATCAGAAATCCTCTGACTGGTATAGCCAATGCGGCTGAAATACTGGTCACTCAGCTACCGGAAGATGAAAATAAACCGATACTTGAAGAAATACACCGTCAGGCAGAACGGGTAAACAATGCCATTACAAACATGTTGAGATTTTCACGCCCCAGCGCTATCAACCCCGAGATGAACAACATAAACGAAGTAATTCGCACACTGATTTTTTTTATTAGAAACCAGACCCGGAACAAAAAAATTGAATTCAGACAAGAATTACAGGAAGATATACCTTTATTTCCATTCGACAGTGAGAAAATAGAGAATGTGTTGCACAACCTCGCACTGAATGCCATTCGGGCCATTCCGAAAAAAGGGGTCATTACTTTCAAAACCGCTTATGATCCGGAGAAAAAACGGGTGACGATTACTGTGGAGGATACAGGTACAGGGATGTCGGAGCAGGTTTTAAAAAATATTTTTAATCCTTTTTTCACTACCCATACTGAAGGTACTGGATTAGGCCTGGCAATTTCAAAAGAGATTGTGGAAAAGCACAGAGGGAGAATCTGGGTTGAAAGTGAAGAATCGAAAGGAGCGAGGTTCTATATAATTTTGCCAACAGGATAATTATTTTTAGGAACCGGCAAATTTAGTGAGCAATTATGAAACTATTAAAAATTCTGGTTATTGACGATGAAAAACTGATCCGGTGGTCGTTCGAGAAACATCTGAACGTACAAGGTTACAGGGTTTACCTGGCGGAAACAGGCGAGGAAGGGATCGAACTGTTTAAAAAATATTATCCGGATATTGTTTTTGTTGACAACCGTTTACCCGGCATTCAGGGTCTTGAAGTAATTACAGAGATCAAATCCATTGACGAGGATGCGATAATTGTTTTCATGACAGCTTATGGTTCCATTGATACCGCCGTGACGGCTATGAAAAACGGTGCTAACGAATACATTAACAAACCTTTTTCGTTTGATGAAGTTAACCTGCTAATTGAAAATATTAAGAACAACATAAACATAAATAATGAGATCAAGTTGCTGAGGCGGCAGCAGCGGGAGAAAATAACCTTTGACAACATTATCGGTAACTCGCCTGTCTTCAAACAAATTGTGCAGATCTCCAAAAAAATTGCCCGTTCCGAAACGACTACAATATTGCTGTTGGGTGAAAGCGGGACAGGAAAAGATTTGTTTGCGCGTGCAATCCACAATGAAAGTAATCGGAAAGAAAACCCTTTTGTGACCATTAACTGTTCAACATTTCCAGATACCCTGCTTGAAAGTGAACTGTTCGGGCATGAAAAAGGAGCATTTACGGATGCGGCAAAAATGAAAAAAGGGCTTTTTGAAATAGCCGAAGGGGGTACTGTTTTCCTTGATGAAATAGGTGAAATAAACCTGACGACCCAAGTAAAACTATTAAGCGTACTTGAAAACAGGACAATAAAACGTTTGGGGAGTACTTCAGATATTCCTGTTGATATTCGAATCATTGCCGCCACAAACAAAGACCTTTTAAAATCCATTGAACAAAAAGCTTTCAGGGAAGACCTGTATTATCGCCTGAAGGTATTTCAGATTGATATCCCGCCGCTGCGGGAACACAAAGAAGATATCCCTTTGCTTATAGACTATTTTATCGAATTATTCAACGGTCAGTTTAATAAAAAAATAAAGGGTGTTGACCGTATTGCCCTGGAACTGATGTCCCATTACCAATGGCCGGGTAATATCAGGGAACTACGCAATGTAATGGAACGCGCCATTATACTTGAAAGTAAGGATAAAATCCAGCCGGATAACCTTCCGTGCGAGATTAATACAGCCGCAGTTTCGGGCACGGCACCTGAATTAGGGAACCCGTATCAGTTTGATATTCCCGAAGAAGGCATTTCACTTGAAACCTTGGAAAAGCAGTTAATTGTCCAGGCTCTTAAGAAAACCGGATATAATCAGACCAAAGCCTCGAAAATGTTAGGCATTTCAAGGGATACGTTGCGGTACAAAAAAAAGAAACACGGCTTGTAAAGCAGGGTAGGGTGAAATGCCCCACGGCAGTTGGGTGAAATGCCCCACTTTGGTTTGCCGCCAATGTTTTGAAGCTGAAACCGAATAAATTTTTTGTGACAGAATTAATAACGTCAGTTCGATGTAAGCAGAATTATTATTTAAACTACATATTTACAGGATTTTAATCCGCTCACTTATATCGAACTCATGTTACTATGATGCTCCGGAACCTGACGAGGTTAAGAATGATCAGTTTCACAGGATTTATTAATCTTCTCTTTTTTAATTCATGAATTTAGCAACATTATGAACAGTCATTGAAAATCTGGCAAGATAACAGTTAATTAATCATTTTGAATTAAAAAACCAGGTAACGTTTTGGTATTGAAAGTATTAAATTGTAGGGCAGGAGGATTTTATTGCCTGGTACCGGCTTTTCGTTGAACAGACTATATTTGGATTAATTCTAAATTTCAACAGACATCACAAGAGGCATGAACTTTGCTCTCCATTTGCAGTGTGAATTTATTATCAAAAGAAAAAAAGAAACATTATTTAATTAATCATTAACAAAAAATTAAAATGGAAACACTGATTAAACTTTTTACAGGATTATTTATCATTTTTTTGGCTCAGGTGACCGTGGGTCAAAACATCTCTGGTTCTGCTCACGATTTTTCGAGCGAAACCTGGAACCCCTCGGGAGAAATCTGCATCGTATGCCACACACCTCACCATGCTGACAATACTGTGAATGATGCTCCTTTGTGGAATCACCAGTTATCTACCGCTACATACACTGTGTATTCGTCATCTACACTGGATGCTTCGGTAGGACAACCCGCAGGTATATCGAAATTATGTCTGAGTTGTCATGACGGAACTGTTGCCCTTGACAATTTTGGCGGGAAGACCAATGGAACTTCTTTCATTAGCGGTGATGATCTGCTTGGTACAGATCTAAGCGATGATCACCCGATTTCGTTCACTTATGATGCAACATTGGCATCGACTGATGGCGGATTGTATGACCCGACAACAACAAACTCCGGCCTCGGAGGCACTATTGATGCTGACATGTTGTTTAACAGTCAGTTGGAATGTGCTTCATGCCATGATGTACACAATGGTTCAGGCGTTGCTAAATTACTTGTAAAAAGTAATGCAGCCAGTGCGTTGTGCCTCACCTGCCACAACAAATAGCAAGGTGATTTAAAAGCTTGAATTTTTTAAAAAAGGTGATTGAAAAATCACCTTTTTTATTCTAAGCATTTTAATATATTTAACCAAAATTTAAGGGCTCTATTTATGAAAGGCATTCGGTTTTATGTAATCCTGGCAAGCGCTTTGTTTTTAATGATTTCGCAATCCTGTACACGTAAGATACATAAAAATATCTCAGCAGAAAACCTCATCATTTATCCGTCGCCCCCCGATACAACAAGGATACAGTACTTGACGAAGATCAGCAACTCACTCGATGTAACAGGAAAACGCTCGGGATTTGCAAGGTTCCTGTTTGGCGAGTTACCTGACCTCGCGATAGTAAAACCTTATGGACTTGCCATCCGTGACGGTAAGATTTATATTTGCGACACACAGATGGATGCGCTGGAGGTCGTGAACCTGAAAAAACATGAATTTGAATACTTTACCCCTGAAGGTATGGGGCAACTGAAAAAACCCATCAATTGTTTTCTGGATGAAGAAAATAAACTATATGTTGCCGACAGCAAGCGGAGACAGGTTGTTGTTTTTAACCCGGATGGCAGTTATCTGGCCAGTTTTGGGGAATCCGGAGAGGCCAAACCCACCGATGTGTTTGTGAAGAATAGTAAAATATGGGTCGCTAATTTCACAAATCACAGTATTGATGTGTATAACAAAGATGATTACAAACTGTTAGACCGTATTCCGGATTTAGAACAAGGGGATGAAGGTTTCCTGTTTTCACCAACCAATATTTATGTGACTGATAAATATGTTTATGTTACCGATTTTGGGGACTTCAGGATAAAAGTGTACACGCATGACGGCAAGTTTGTAAGGTCTGTAGGTAGTTACGGGAAAAGTCTTGGACAGTTTGTCCGCCCCAAAGGAATTGCCGTTGACAGGGAGGGGCACCTATACGTTGTGGATGCCGGCTTTGAAAATGTTCAGATATTCGATAAAGAAGGTAAACTGCTGATGTTTTTCGGCGGACCTTATAAAGGTCCCGGAGGCTTGTGGCTACCTGCCAAGGTGGTAATAGACTATAACAATTTAGATTTATTTCAAGATTTTGTGGGCGAGAACTTCCGGCTCAAGTATCTCATATTCGTTACCAGCCAGTATGGCCCTGATAAAGTGAATGTATATGGTTATGTAGAGCCCAAATGATAAGCGGGGGGATACCATGCGCAGGGATCTACACATAAAAGTTGTCTTACTTGTTGTTGCTGTTGTATTCCTATATTCGTGCTCCCCGAAGACAAATTACAAAACGCTCTCATTTTTTTTTGACGGGGTGCCAAATCCCAATCAGGCAGACAGTATTGCACAGGCCGACTCCACCAGGTTGGCTAACAGCCGGAAACCTCAACTCGCCCGCGTGATAAAGTCCGAATATATATTACATCCTCCCTATCAGGAAAAGGAGTGTGCTGTATGCCATAATGAAGGACAAATGGGAAAACTGCTTGAGCCTTTACCCGGGCTTTGCTATCAATGTCATGAAAGTTTTGGAAATCAGTATAAAGTGTTGCATGGGCCTGTTGATGCGGGCTTTTGTACACAATGTCATAATCCGCACATGAGTAAAAACAAATTTTTACTTATCAGGACAGGACAGGAATTATGCCTGAATTGTCACCTTGCCAAAGATGTATTTAAAAATGAGGCGCATTCCGATATTGAGGATGCAGATTGCACGGAATGTCATAATCCACATGGCGGGGACGACAGGTTTATTTTTAACTGAAAAATTAATGAAAGCATTGAGTTACAGATGGTTAATAGTTCTGTTGTTGTTTTTTTCTGCTGAATGTTTTGGGCAGAATGGCACAGGCATATACCAGTTCTGGAACCAGGAGCTTTTGTCGGGTGAAGTGGGAGTAAAAGGACGATACAGGTACCAGCAAACCATTCTGAGTTCGGGCTTTGAAGAATTAATCAGCGGAACATTGTTTTCGGGAAGGTTTCTTTTGAGATCAAAAAGCTTTATCGTTAACCCCAATTTAATGGAAATTGATTTCGAAGGCGAATTTAATCCGGAGAAAATCAATGACCAATACACTACCAGCCCCGATCATACCGATGTCAGGACGCTGAACAGGCTGAATC
>CAZMOS010000048.1:8918-22288 GCA_964567945.1 uncultured Lentimicrobiaceae bacterium | reverse complement strand
GTTACCGAACTGGTTCGTAAAAATTACGGCGAGGAACTCACCATCAACATCCATACCGATTCAATTTTTATGGGTGCCATGGGAGCCGCCATGTTTGCATTGAGAAGTGGTAATTAATCTGAAAGTAAATAGCTAAAAACAATATGGATAATTCGATTTTAACAGTAGGGGTGGATATTGGCAGCAGCAGCATTAAGATGGTTCTGATGGAATCTGACTCCGGTATCGTGATACTGGATAAGATTCATGAAAAACTAAGAAAACGCAACCCCGAACTTGTGGTAAACCAGTTAATTGAGTATGTGCTGGACAAACACGGTCTCAAATATGAAGATATTGCCTACCTCGCTTCAACGGGAGAAGGGGAAAGCCTGAAACGCAAACGGGGGCATTTTTACAGCATGACCACACACGCCAAAGGAGGAATATTTCAAAACCCGGGGGCAAAAACCGTGGTGGACATGGGCGCTCTTTTTGTCAGGGCGATAAAAGTGAATGAACAGGGGAAAGTGATGGACTATAAAATGACCGGGCAATGTGCTTCGGGCAGCGGTCAGTTTGTCGAAAACATTTCCCGCTATCTGGGCCTTGCCGTCGAAGAGGTTGGGGAAACATCACTGCGGTCAACAAAACCGGAAATGCCTTCGGGAATATGTGCCGTCCTTGCCGAAACAGACGTGATCAACATGGTTTCCAGGGGAATAGCAACACCCGATATCATTAAAGGGATACACCTTTCGGTTGCGCAGAAGGTCATCAAATTGCTCACCTCCCTGAAAGCCGAATCCCCTGTTGCTCTCACCGGAGGTATGGCCATGAACAAAGGAATGGTACAGGCAGTCACCGAGCTGGCCGACAAAGGAAATCTGGGGTTAAAAATTATAACCCACCCCGATGCCATTTATGCCGGTGCCCTGGGTGCAGCTATCTGGGCAGGGTTCCGGCACAGAAAATTGGAAGCAGCAATGGAAAAACAACTTAAATCAACCTGAATAAAACAATTTTAACATGAGTGATAATAATCTTGATGCTTTGTTTAAACCCTCATCGGTAGCATTGATCGGTGCTTCATCAAAAGAATTATCAATAGGTAATGTCATCATTAAAAACCTTCTCCATTATGGCTTCAAAGGCCCCATTTTTCCCATCAATCCCAAAGTGGATGAGATCAGGGGGCTGAAAGCATATCCTTCGATTCTGGATGTTCCCGCCCCGGTGGACCTTGTCCACATTGTCATACCCCCTCCGTTTGTCCCCGAACAGGTTGAGAATTGCGGTAAAAAAGGGGTAAAGGCGATCATCATCAATACGGCCGGTTTTAAGGAAATGGGTGCCCGGGGACAGGCACTGGAAGATGATTTTTTAGCGAGGGCTAAAAAATACGGTATCCGGATTTTTGGGCCCAACTGCCAGGGAGCGATCAATTCCGACCCTGAACTCCGTTCTTACTGTAACTTTACGTTCACCTTTTTCAAGCCGGGATACATTTCGGTAGTTGCCCAGAGCGGGGGTGTCGGCGCGGTAATCATGCAGGCCCTTTACGATATGGACATCGGCTTGCGCATGTATTCTTCCAATGGCAATGCCTCCGATGTTTCCATCCCCGAAATCATTCGATATTACGGTAATGATGAAAAAACACGGGTCATTGTGTTGTATGTGGAGAGTTTGTCCGACCCCAGGCAATTTATGGAAATTGCGCGTGAAGTGACCGCCAAAAAGCCAATCCTGGCCATGACCGCAGGTACGACTGATAAAGGAGCCGAGGCTTCCCGTTCACACATTGGCGGGCTGGCCGGAAGTATTTCGATGGAAGTGGTTTTTAAGAAAACAGGGATATTGTTCTTTTCAAATCAGGAAGACCTGTGCAATGCTGCCGAAGCTTTTGCCCATCAGCCGGTGCCAAAAGGGAACAAAGTGGGGATCATAACCAATACCGGCGGGCCTTCTGTCATTGCCATTGACGAACTGGTAAGAAACGGCCTCGACATTCCCCCGTTATCTGAAAAGGCAAAAGCCGAATTAAAAGAGACTATGTTTGAATCGGCTTCCATTGCCAATCCGCTCGATGTGGTGGCTACGGCAGGCGCTCCACAGTTCAGAAGCGCTTTTGAAGTGATGATGAACGAAAGGGATGTGGACAGCATTTACGTCAATTTTGTTACCCCGCCTTTTGTTGACACCGAGAGGGTGGCCCGTGAATTTGTTGCAGCGGCAAAGAAATATGACAAGCCCATCGTCTGCAATTACATGACGGATAAAAAGAAATGGGAAGGCACTACCAGAATACTCAAAGAGGGGTCAATACCGTGTTTTGACTTCGCCGAAACGGCAGCCAAAGCACTGGCTTCGTTGGTGCGGTACCAAAAAATACGTTCGGCGCCTGAAGGAACCATACCGCAATTTACGGATATTGATGTCCAAAAAGTAGAGAACATCATTGAACGAGCAAAAGACCGGAACAAGAGCATGCTCACTGCCTCGGAGGTTTATACTGTCCTGGAAAGTTATGGGATATTGGTACCGGGATGGGCTGTGGTCAGCTCTGCTGACGAAGCTGTGAAGGAAGCAAAAAACCTGGGATACCCGCTTGTGGTAAAAGCCGATTCCGGACAGATCATTCACAAAAGTGATGTGGGTGGCGTTGTGCTTAATATTTCATCCGATAAGGAACTAATAGCTGCGATTACAAAAATGATCAACAGTTTTCAGGTTGATGACCTGAAGTTTTTCATTCAGCAGCAAAAACCCAAAGGCCGGGAATTGATCGTCGGGGCAAAAAAAGAAGAAGGGCTTGGACATCTGATCATGTTCGGGCTTGGCGGAGTGTTTGTCGAGGTTTTCAGGGATGTGGTTTTCAATATTGCACCTTTGACAGACAAAGAGGCCGAAGCCATGCCCGGTTCCATTAAAGCGTCTGTTTTACTGGACGGCTTCAGAGGACAAAAAGGGATTGACAAGGCAAAACTCGTTGACATCATTCTCCGCTTGTCCCAACTGGTTACGGAAAATCCTGACATTAAGGAATTTGATATCAATCCGGTGCTGGCAACTTCTGATGGGGTTCATGCGGTGGATGCCAGAATAATTATTTGAAAAAGTATTATTAAAGCTTGAAACATGAATAATAAAAAGTATTCAATCGGTATTATCGGTTTAGGCCCTATCGGGCAGACTCTTGCCCTTCATTTTAAAGAAGCGGGATGTGAAGTGGCGATTACTGACCTTGATCGCGAAAAATTAAATCTTATCCGCAGTAAAGGTTTGGAACTGGTGGGTAAAATACAGAAAAAAACCTATTTCAAACATGTCTTTTATTCAATCGAAGAGATGCTGGAACATGATTTTGAAATATTGATCAGTGCGGTAAAAGATTATCATGTGGACAATATCCTCGACCAGATCGAGCATAATAAGTCAAAGGACTTATTTCTTATGAGTGCGCAAAACGGCATTGATATCAGTACAAAATATATCAGTCATTTCCCTAAATCAATGATTCTCCGGATGGTCATAAATTTTGCCGGTAATCTGCAGGCACCCAATGTAGTGGGGATCAACTTCTTTAACCCGCCCAATTTTATCGGCTCGGTGGATGATTCCATTCCCGAAATGGCACAGTGGGTGGCCGATACCCTCAACAGCGTTGACATGGAAACCCAGCACGTTGACTCATTTAAAATTTCCGATAAAATTTGGGAGAAAACCATACTGAACGCTGCTTTGAGCCCCCTGTGCGCCATTTCGCGCCTTACCATGAAAGAGGCCATGGACAACACCGATACCCTCGAAATCATAGAGCAGATCCTTTACGAAGCCGTGGCGGTTGCCCGGGCCGAAGAGATCAAGTTGCCTGATAACTTCATCAAGCTGGCCATCCGCTATCTGAGCAGTGCCGGAAACCACATGCCTTCGCTGGCCGTTGACCTGATGAACAAAAGTGAAACCGAAATAGATTATATGAACGGTAAAATAGTGGAGTATGGCCGTAAACATTACATCCGTACACCGCTGAACCTGACCCTGACCAACCTGGTGAAGGCCATTGGACGCAAAAACGGGGTAGAAGCTTTGAAAGGTGTTGATTGAAATGAAGATGATTACGATAAAAATGATGTTTTAAAAGAATAAAAAAACAAAAACCATGAATGAGAAAATGTACGCCTGGAAAATGACCCAACCCGGTGCCGAATTTGAACTTGTTGAAAGCCCTTTGCCTGTTGTGGGAGATGGTGAAGCACTGATCCGTATTGCCGGCTGTGGGGTTTGTCATACAGACTTAAGTTTCTGGCACTTTGGCGTGAAGACCAAAAAAGACCCGCCCCTCACACTGGGCCACGAGATCAGCGGGAAAGTCATTGACGGCCCTGCTGAATGGGTCGGGAAAAAAGTGATCATCCCGGCTGTTTTGCCTTGCGGCGAATGCGAATTGTGCAGAAAAGGACGCAGCAACATGTGTCAGAACCAGTTGATGCCCGGCAATGATTTCGATGGCGGATTTGCCTCACACATCAAAGTTCCCGCACGCTTTTTGTGCCCTGTTACTGAAGCTGTTCTCGACAAATATTCGCTCAGGGAATTGTCCGTAATTGCCGATGCCATTTCCACACCTTATCAGGTTGTTAAAAAGTCGGGCCTTGAAAGCGGCGACTTTGCCATTGTGATCGGTGTGGGTGGTGTAGGCATTTATGCTGCCCTCATCGCAAAGATTTTCGGCGCAAAGGTCCTGGCACTGGACATTGATGATGAAAAACTAAAAATGGCAACCGACAACGGTATTGATGCCGCCTTCAATGTGAAAGACAAGGATCCGCGCGAGGTCAAGGCACAGGTAAGGGAATTTGCCAAAGAACTCGGCGTCTCACGGTATGGTTGGAAGATATTTGAAATGTCGGGTACCAAAGCGGGGCAGGAACTGGGTTTCAGCCTCATTACCTATACTTCAACCATGTCGGTGGTGGGCTTTACCATGGAAAAGCCGCAGGTACGTCTGAGCAACCTGATGGCTTTTGATGCCGCCCTCATCGGCACCTGGGGTTGTAAACCCGAGTTGTATCCCGAAGTGCTCGAACTCGTTGAAAGCGGAAAACTGAACATTGCCCCTTTCATCCGGCTTTTCCCCATGTCGCGTATCAATGAAGTGTTCAAAAACACCCTGGCTCATCAGTATAAAAAAAGGTCCATTATGGTTCCCGATTTTGAATAAATAAACAACTAAAAAATAAAAAACCATGTTGAAAAATCACGATCTGACAGAAATAGAATTTACTGAAATTCTATACGAAAAGCGACCGGCGAAAGACAAGGCCGGAAATGAAATCGAAGGCCTTTACAGTGCCTGGATAATTCTCAATAATCCACAGCAATACAATTCCTACACCACTCAGGCTGTCAAAGAAGTCATCCTGGCTTTCCGCAAGGCGTCAAACGACCGGAGTGTGGTGGCTGTGGTGTTTACAGCCGTGGGCGACAAGGCTTTCTGCACAGGTGGCAATACCAAGGAATATGCCGAATACTATGCAGGAAACCCCCAGGAATACAGCCAGTACATGCGTTTGTTCAACGATATGGTTTCGGCTATTTTCCTTTGCGAAAAACCGGTCATTTGCCGGGTGAACGGTATGCGCATCGCCGGCGGACAGGAGATAGGCATGGCCAGTGATTTTACCATTGCTTCCGACATGGCCCGCTTCGGACAGGCAGGCCCCAAGCATGGAAGTGCTGCCATCGGGGGAGCCACCGACTTCCTGCACCTGTACGTGGGGATTGAAAGAGCCATCAACTCGTTGATATTGTGTGAAATGTGGTCAGCACACCAGGCTTATCAGATTGGTCTCATCAGCGACATAGCTCCCGTGCTGAAACTGGACGGTGAATACATCCCCAACCCGTTGGTGGTGATTGACCGGATGACAGATGATTTCGGGAAATTTATTTACGGAACCATGAAAAAAGGTGACGAACTTAAAAAAGCAAAAGAAGTGCTTGCCCGTGCAAAAGTTGATCTGAGCCGCCTGGATGAGCTGGTGAACTCTTACGTCACCAAACTGCTGTACACCTTCCCCAACTGTACGATGAAAACCCTCACCGAAATGCGAAAGAAAAAACTGGAACATTGGGATAAAAACAAAGAAACCAGCAGGGAGTGGCTGGCATTGAACATGATGACCGAAGCCAAAGCAGGTTTCAGGGCTTTCAACGAAGGGCCCAAAGGACAACGTGAGGTTGACTTTGTCAAACTCAGGCTGCTGCTGGCAGAAGGAAAAGAATGGAACGACGACATGATCCGCGCCATTTCCCCGCAATACCAGGTTTAACCGGCAAAAATATAGATCAATGGAAAAAGTTAAAGTCAATTATTTATTTGAAGGTTCGGTAGCCCGGGTTGTCCTTGATGATGGTAAAGCCAACATCCTCGACATCCGGATGATGACGGAACTGACTGCACTGTTGACATCCATGAAAGACATGAGCGGGCTCAAACTGGTTACTTTCGAAGGGGAAGGCAAAAACTTTTCTTACGGGGCCAGCGTGGCAGAGCATACCGAAGAACTTTCGGAAAAGATGCTGGAAACCTTTCACGGTTTGTTTTATGCCCTCATGGAGCTGAGTACACCCACCCTGGCAAAAATATCGGGTCAATGCCTTGGCGGCGGTTTTGAGCTGCCCCTGGCCTGCAATTTTATTTTTGCCGACCAATCGGCAAGGATCGGTCAGCCCGAGATCATGCTGGGAGTGTTTGCACCGCCGGCTTCCGTCATTCTGCCCATGCGGGTGGGTTACCTCAAAGCCGAGGAACTGTTGCTCACCGGGAAGATCATCAACGCCATGGAAGCCAAAAGCATGGGGCTTGTCAACGAAGTTTATGAAGACAAGCAAAGCATGGAACAAGCCACGGAGGATTGGATCAAAAAATATATCCTGCCCAAAAGTGCGGCTTCACTAAGATATGCCGTGCGGGCAGTCAGGCTCGCTTTCGACAAGACGATGCGGAGCAGCCTCCCGGCTTTGTCGGAACTGTACAACAACGAACTGATGAAGTCTCATGATGCCAACGAGGGCATCAAATCTTTTATGGAAAAAAGAAAACCGGAGTGGAAAAACCGTTAACTTAAATAAACCGGATGGCTGAACACGACAACAGGACGATTTCTTTCAGAGGCATGCTAAAGGCCATCGGTCCGGGCATTTTGTATGCCGGAGCTGCCATTGGCGCTTCTCACCTGGTGTTCAGCACACGTGCAGGCGCCGATTACAGTTTCCGGCTCATCTGGATTATCATTCTCATCAACCTGTTCAAGTATCCTTTTTTTGAATACGCTTACCGTTATACGGCTGCCACGGGAAAAAGCCTGCTGGACGGTTACAACAAGCTGGGACGCTGGGCCATCGTCACCTTTTTTATATTTTCATTTGTTACTGCCATTGTCAATTTTGCAGCGGTCACCAAAGTAACGGCAGACCTGGCCAGCTATATTTTTAACCTGGAGATCAGCAACTTTGTGTCGAGTACAGCTTTGCTCGCACTCATTTTGCTCATCCTTTTTTTCGGCAGGTATGCCACCATTGACAAGATCATGAAACTGATGATTGCAGTCCTGGCTGTTTTCACCATTACGGCATTTTTCTTTGCCTTACACCGCGGTCAGCAGATGCAGCCGGGCTTTGTCCCTCCGGAAATCTGGAACGGTGCTGGCATTACTTTCCTCCTTGCCCTCATGGGCTGGATGCCTACGCCGATTGATGCTTCGGTGTGGCCTTCCCTTTGGATAGAGGAACGTATCAAACAAACAAAATATACCCCCTCGTTGAAAGAGTTTAAAGTGGACTTCCACCTGGGCTACGTAGGTTCTGCTTTCATAGCCCTTTTCTTCCTGGGGCTGGGCGCGCTGGTCATGTACGGCAGCGGCAATAAATTTTCTGCCAACGGGATTGCATTCTCGGAACAACTGGTTTCCCTCTATTCCACTTCCATCGGAAACTGGAGCCACGGCATCATTTCAACCATTGTGCTGATCACCATGTTCAGTACTGCCCTGACCGTGATTGACGGATACCCCCGTTCATTAAGAGGAGCCACGGTGCTGATTTTTTCGTCACTGTCAAAATCAGGTGAAAAGATCTATACTTTCTGGACATTGTTCCTTGCGGTTTCTGCAATTGTTATCATCGCATTTTTTACGAGAAACATGAAATCACTGTTGGAATTTGCCACGATCATATCATTTCTGACGGCGCCATTTTTTGCCTTTATCAATTACAGGGTGGTCACTGCCGGTTCTTTCCCGGATGATTTTCAACCCGGATTGGGTATGCGGACGCTTAGTTGGGCAGGATTGGTATTTTTGCTTGGCTTCAGCCTGGTTTATGTTTATGTTATTTTGATAAAATAAATTGAAAAATATGAGTCAACCACAAAACGGGATTGTCAGACTGGAATCGGCCAACGAACTGAAGGTCGTGATGAATGACTATTTTCAAAGATTGAAAGAAGCGGCGGCATCTGACGAAAAGAAGGTGGCCTGGTGCACCAGTGTGGGGCCGGCAGAACTGCTTTATTCCATGGGTTTTGAAGTGTTCTTCCCCGAAAACCACGGGGCAATGATCGGCGCTTCGAAAAATGCCGACAAGTACATCCCCAGTGCGGCAGCCAAAGGTTATTCACCTGACATCTGCTCTTATCTGACCAGCGACATCGGCGCCTTTTTGCAAAACGAAACACCCTTGCAGCGCAACGGCCTTGAGTCGGTGCCCAAACCCGACATCCTGGTGTACAACACCAACCAGTGTCACGAGGTGGCCGACTGGTTTTCGTTTTACGCCCGCCATTTCGATGTGCCCATTCTGGGAATCCACACGCCGCTGGGTTTGAAAGACCTGACGGAAAACCTGATCAACGGTGTTTCGGAACAGTTCAAGGCGCTGATCCCTGACCTGGAAAATGTGGCCCCCAGGAAATTCGACATGGATGCTTTCCGGGAAACCATAGAACTGTCGAGGGATGCCTGCGTGTTGTGGCGCGAGATCCTTGAAAAAGCGCAGCACCGGCCTTCACCCATCAACTTTTTCGATGCAGCCATCCACATGGGCCCCATCGTGGTGATGCGCGGCACTACTTACGCCCTGGAATACTACAAGCTGCTCATCGCCGAGCTGGAAGACCGCATTGACAAAGGGATCGGTGCGGTGCCCAACGAAAAATTCCGGCTCTATTGGGAAGGCATGCCCCTGTGGTACCAGTTGAGCAAAATGGCCAAACTTTTTGCCCGTCTCGACACCTGCATCGTGGCCTCCACTTACTGCAACAGTTGGGTGTTCGATGACTTGGACCCCGCTGACCCCTTCTACTCATCGGCACTGGCGTATTCCAAGCTGTTCATCGTCAGGTCGGAAGATGTCAAGGAACAGGTGCTCATGGATCTGATGGAAGATTTTTCAGTGGACGGCATCATTTTTCATGATTCCAAAACCTGTCCCCGCAATTCCAACAGCCGTTTCGGGCTGCAAAACCGCCTGTTTGAAAAAACGGAGATCCCTTTCCTGGAGATCAACGGCGACCTGAACGACCCGCGCTGTTTCAGCGAAGAACAGTCGCTTATCGCCATTGAGACTTTCATCCAACAGTTGTCTGCAAAAAACAATGTTGAGGTTTAACAAAAAACAGGAGGAGAAATATGCTGAAATTAGGAATTGACCTCGGTTCATCGTACACTAAAGGCGCACTGGTTGATGACGAAAACCGTATTGTTGACCAGCATGTTGTCAAAACAGGTTTTGACTTCAAACGGGCAAGTTCACGGATCATGGACAAACTTGCTGCCGGGCACGAAATCACCATGCCTGTTTACACCTGTGGCTACGGCCGCGACCAGGTGGAGTTCGACCACATTTCAAATTCCGAGATCATGGCTCTGTCGAAAGCCGTTTTCAGCCGTTACGGAACAAAATGCTCTGTCATTGACATCGGGGGACAGGATACCAAGTTCATCAAGATCAACGACCAGGGGCAGGTTGACAAATTCAAGATGAACCGGAAGTGTGCCGCCGGAACGGGCTCCTTCCTCGAAGAGATCGCCTTCAGGCTCGATATTTCCCCGCTGGAGATCAATGCCCTGGCGGAAGGCGCCACCGAAGAGATCCGCATCAACAGCTACTGCACCGTCTTTGCCGTTTCGGAAATTATCGGACTGATCAAAAAAGGCGCAACCGTTTCAAACATCGCCGTGGGCATTTACAATTCCATCATCGAAAGGTGTATGGAAATGGTTGCCGTGGACGAAACCATCATCATTACCGGCGGGGTTCCGGAAAAGCATCCCGCCATTGTCAAGTTGTTCAAAAACAAATTCAGGCAGGTTGACAGCCCCCCAAATTCGCAGTTTTACGCCGCATGGGGGAGTGTACTGCTTCATGCAAAAAATAAAAACCAATGAATACCAAACAAAAAGAAGTGGTCGTGGTAAGCGCCGCCAGAACTCCCATCGGGAAGCACTGCGGGTACTACTACGATTTTTCTGCCGAAGACCTCGGTGTTCTTGCCGTTCAGGAAGCTGTCCTGCGCTCGGGCATTGATTTGTCAAAGATCAGGATTGACCAGGTGGTGGCAGGGATGATCTACACCGATTCGCTGGGCCAGAAAATCTACCTGCCCCGCAACGTGGCCTACCGCGCGGCAATATTGCTGGGCGACGAAGACAACCTGAAAACGGCACCGGGAAAAACCACCCTTCGCATTTGCGGGACGGGCTTTCAGGTCATCGCCGATGCCTTCGACCTGCTGAACCAGGACGGAATCCAGGGAATGAACTGTGTGCTTTCCTTCGCCACCGAAAGCATGACCAACACCAACCTTGTCCACCAGGGCAAGCGGAAAAAAGACAATGTCTGGGACTTTGAAGACGGCCCGCTGAAAGACTACCTGATGGAAGGCTTCGGCCACAATCTCTTCAATACCCAGATGGCGCTGACGGCTGAAAAGTACGGCGCCATGCAGGGCATCACCCGCCACGACTGCGACGAATTTGCTTACGAAAGCCACGTCCGGGCACGCGAAGCACAGAAAAAACAGTGGAACCGTTTTTCAGGCAAAAGCAAAAACGACTACCTGAAAGGAGTGTTCACCGTCAATACCGAAGACCCCAACGGTATTCCCGTAAGCTTTTGGCGCGATGAAGGTGTGATGTACGATGTCAGCCTTGAGGCCTTGTCGAAGTTACGCCCGCTGATGAAAGCCGACGGACTGGTCACACCCGGCACTGCCAGCCAGATCAGCGACGGCTCAGCAGCGGCCATCCTCATGGACAGGGCTTTTGCCGACAAAAACAACATCCCTTACCTGGCAGTCGTCAGGGGCTACCGGTTCTCCACCGTTGACCCAACCATCATGGGCCAGGGGCCAGTTCCCGCCATCAGGGAACTGATGCAGAAGCTGAAACTCAAGATGAAAGACGTGGACCTTTTCGAGATCAACGAAGCCTTTGCTGCCCAGTACCTGGCAGCGGAAAAAGAGTTGAAGCTGCCGCGTGAGATCACCAACGTCAACGGCGGCGCCGTGGCCATCGGCCACAACATCGCTGCCACTGGCCTGCGCATTACCACCGACCTGATCTACGAACTTAAAAGAAGAAAACTCAAAACCGGGATCGCCTCGGCCTGCATTGGCGGAGGACAGGGTGGGGCTGTTTGTGTTGAAATTGTTTAAACATTTAAAAAATTAAAATCATGGGCGTTTGTTTTTCATACGGAAATAAATTGATTCAAAGGACAGCCGGCAGGCTCAACAGTGTCAGCAACATTGCCATCATCGGCTCGGGAACCATGGGCATCGGCATTGGCATCGACCTGCTGAACAAGACCGCATACAACATCACTTTCATTGATATTTCGGATGCCGCCCTCAAGCGGGCCGAAGCGGACATCAAAGACTATTTTACGGACATGGTGGCCGGCGGCCGTCTTTTTGAAGGCCATCTGAAGGACACCCTGGGACGGGTGACTTACTCCAAAGCTTTTACGGCCCTCAAAAATGCCGAAATCATCTGGGAAGTGGCCACCGAACGTATCGAAGTGAAAAAGAGCATCTTCACGCAGATCGAAAAAAGTGCCGATCCCGACAAGCTGCTGTTTGTTTTCTCCAACACTTCGTCGCACACGACCACCGAGCTGGCGGAACTTTTTAACGATGCTTTCCTGCGGGAAAAATTCCTCACCGGACACGGTTACTTCCCTTTTCATGCCAACCGCCTGTTCGACGTGATGAAGGGAAAATATGCCAGCGAGGACACTTTTCTGACGGGCATCGCCTTTGCCGAACAGATCCTCGAAAAAAAGGTCATCGCCATGCGCAAAGACCATCACGGCTACATCGCCGACCCCATCTTCGAGGGCATGGCAGCCATCATCAGTTGGGACGTGCGGACCGGGCAGGACATCGTGGAACTGCCGCAGGTCTTCGCCGCACTGACGGCCAATCCCTTCCAGGTGCTTGACCTTACGGGCCACATGCCCTACACCGAGTGTGCCAAACACATGGGCAACGACCTGCCGGAACACGACCGGCTGAAAGGAGTTTACACCTTCGAAAACAGGCGCTACCCCCGGTGGATCGAAGACCTGGAAAAAAGCAACCGGACGGGGATCAACTCACCGGAAAAAGCGGGATTTTTTAAGTGGGAAGGCAAAAAGAACCGCGAAAAACCCGTCAAGGTGTACGATCCGGCAACAAAGGATTACGTGGATATCCAACCCGTCAACGCTGACGAATTCTGGTCGGTTTCGCAAGCCCGCTCGCTGGACTACCGACGGTCAACCATCCAGAGCATTGACGGACTGATCGGCATTGCCGATGCCGAAGACAAGGGCGGGCACACCTTCCGCCGTTACGTGGTGCCCATGATGCTTTACGCTCTCGACCTCATTCAGGACGGCTACGGCACACCAGCCGACATCAACGTCTCCACCAAGGTCGGGCTGCGGTTCAAGTTCGGGCTGTGCGAGATCATTGACGGTTTCCTCGACTATTACGGCATAGACGGTTTCCTGAACCTGGCACGCAGGTCGGGTGTTGAGAACCCCGATCGCAGCGGCTTTTTCGATGTGGACGGGCTCACCGGCCCGCGCAGGGGAAAACCCTCACTGCTGCACACCATGAAGAAAAAAGGCTGGTCGAACCTGCTGGGCTATGGCCGCGTTTACGGCACGCCCGTCAGCCAGCGGAATTTCCGGACCGGCGAAATGGACATTTACTACAACGACCTGCGTTTTATCTTCCCCACCAAACGCGACCGTGTGGTTTCCATCATTTTCGACAATCCCTTGCGGGGCAATGTGTGGAACAGGTACACGCTCGATCAGCTTGACCATGCGCTGGG
>CAZMOS010000048.1:6923-8818 GCA_964567945.1 uncultured Lentimicrobiaceae bacterium | reverse complement strand
CGGGCTTACGAGCTGGGCTTGTCCAACTACATTTCCGAAAGCGAATTCGATTTGCTGGAGAAAGCCTACGAAACCGTCCGCCTGAGGCAGAAAAATGCTGTTCCCTATTCCATGGCGCTGTATAATCTGCAAAAGAAAAATGCTTACAACGAGGGCATTAACGACGAAAGACTGACCCGCGAAACGGGCGAAGTGTTCAATCCGGCAAAAAATCCCTACATCTCCACCGGACTGCTGCGGCTGCTCAACATGGGCGGTAAAAACCCGCCGGTGGACCTCACACCGAGGGGCGAACTGCCGGGATGGAAAAACAATTACAACAGTTTGTTTGACGATTAAACCGTTAACCCATGACAACTCCCCGGAAAAATGCCTCGGTCGTTATCCTGTCTGCAGGATTGTCATCGCGCATGCAGACCGATAAAGCGTTTTTAAAAGTGGATGATGATCAAACATTTTTGGAAAGGATCATTCAAACATATCAGAATTGGGGTGTTGCCGAAATGGTGATTGTTACCAACAAACATCTTATTGATAAAATCAGGGCTTTGAACAACCTGCCCGGGAGATTGTCAGTTGTTCTCAACGAACACCTTGAATTCGGGAGGTTTTATTCGGTAAAACTGGGTTTGCGGGCGATGAAGATCAAATCCTGTTGTTTCATCCAGAACATTGACAACCCGTTTACATCAGCGGAAATACTTGATTTGCTTTTTGAGAATCAAGAAGATGATGCTACAGTTGTTCCCGTATATGAACACAGGGGAGGGCACCCTGTTTTGCTGGGTGATCAAATAACCGGTCATCTGCTCGGGCACAAAAAAAATGATGAAATCCTGAAAGATTTCCTGGCCCGGTTCAGGGTAAAAAAAATAAAAACAGACAATGCACATATATTAACGAATATCAATAATCCTGTGGAATACTTTAAATTTGCAAAGGAAAAATATTTTTAAAAGAAACTATTGTTTCCTGTTGGTTATTAAACGATTATAGAGTTAAACAAATAGCAAGATGTATTTGCGAAAATTTAAATTTCATCGTCCCGGTTCTGTAAACGAAGCGCTTGAGTTACTGGCGAATGCTGAAAACGGTGCGCTGAAAGCCGGTGGTACCGACCTGCTGGTGGAAATGAAAAAGGGACTGCGTTCGCATTCCGACCTCATTTCGCTGGATGGTATCCGGGAGCTGAAAGAGTTGAAAGAAGAAAATGATACCGTGTACCTGGGAGCCGGGCTGACACACTCCGATATTCTTGAATCGGAACTGGTGAATAACTATTTTCCGGCTTTTGCCGGGGCCGTTGCCCAGATTGGCAGCGAGCAGGTGCGCAACACCGGAACCCTCGGGGGAAATTTATGTACGGCAGCAGCCTGTTGTGATTCGGCCCCCACGCTCATTGCCCTGGGTGCTGACGTTGAAATGGTTAACAAAGAATGCGCCGAAACGGTTGCCCTGAAAGATTTTTTCGTTCACAACAGGAAAACGGTTTTGAAAAAAGACCAGATTCTCACAAGGGTTATCGTGAAAAAGCCGCCTCCCGGAACCGGCGTGCATTTCATTAAGTTCGGGTTACGTGAAGGCTCTGCCATTGCGGTGGTTTCGGTTGCGGCAAGGGTTACACTGGTCGGAGAGGTTTGCAGCGATGCCAGCATCGTCATTGGGGCGGTAGCGCCCACACCGCTGGTCAGCTACAATGCCATCAATGCCGTCAAAGGGAAACCGGTATCGGAATTTTATGAGCAATCCGCGATACTCCGGGCGGCGGGCAAAGCCGCTTCCGAAGACTCCGTACCCATTTCCGATGTGCGGGGCGGAGCGCAGTTCAGAAGAAATGTTTTGAATACCCTCACGCAGCGGGCAATTTTAACCGCTGTGGAAAAAGCAAAAAACAG
>CAZMOS010000048.1:0-6823 GCA_964567945.1 uncultured Lentimicrobiaceae bacterium | reverse complement strand
TGCAGCAGGCCTTTATCGAAAAAGGAGCCATACAGTGCGGCTTTTGTACTCCGGGGATGATCATGCGGGCCAAAACCATTCTCGACAGAAACCCGGATGCCACCAAAGAGGAAATCAAAACCGAACTGGCGGGAAACCTTTGCCGCTGTACCGGCTACACAAAGATTTTTGAGGCCATCGAGTCTGCAAAAAACATCATCCACGGCAAAAAGCCGGAAGAGATTCACTACGCTCCCCAGAAATCGGCTGTGGATCTTTCTGTGGTCGGAAAGAGGCTGCCTAAAATTGACGCACCCGACAAGGCTACCGGTAGGGCCGTTTACACTGACGACATCGTGCTGCCCAACATGCTTTACGGCAAGCTGCTGTTGAGTCCTGTGGCACACGCAAAGATCAAATCCATCAACACTACCAAAGCCAAAGCGCTGAAGGGCGTCAAAGCCGTCCTCACCGGTGCCGACGTGCCCGATGTGAGCTGGGGAACTTCGCCCCCGCGTTACGACGAATTCATCCTCGCCAAAGACAAAGTGCGCTTTGTGGGCGACGTGGTGGCTGCCGTGGCTGCCGTGGACGAGGCCACCTGCTACGAAGCGCTGGAACTCATCGAGGTGGAATACGAAGAATTACCGGCGGTTTTCGATCCCATGGAAGCCATGAAAGACGGTGCCCCCCGCCTGTTCGACAACAAGTACGAAAACAACATTAACACCCGCGTTGACCACCACTTCGGCGACATCGAAAAAGGGTTTGCCGAAGCCGACCACATCCGCGACCACCGTTTTGTGGGCAACAGGACTTACCAGAATCCCATGGAACCCCACGTGGCCATCGCCGAATGGGACCGCCGGGGAAGGGTAACGGTTCATACTTCCACCCAGGTTGTGCATTACGTTCACCACCAGCTTTCGCGCATCCTCGACATGCCGCTGGGCGACATCCGTGTGGTGATGACCCATTGCGGCGGTGGATTCGGATCGAAAGCAGCCACCAACTACCTTGAGATACTTTCGATCTTCCTTGCCAAAGAAACGGGACAACCTGTAAAAATGCGCTTTACGCGCGAAGAAATGTACCTCTACGGAAGAGGCAGGCACAAGCAGTACATTGATCTGAAGATCGGTGTAAAAAAGGACGGAACCATCACCGCCGTCAAACAGAAAGTTGTACTCGAGGGCGGGGCCTATTCCAGCTTCGGCATCGTTTCGGCCTATTATGCCGGTTCCATGTTACCTACATTGTATAAAATGCCCAATTACAAATATGACGGTTTTCGTGTCAATACCAACCTTCCGCCTTGTGGCGCCTTCCGGGGGCACGGCGTACCGCATCCGCGTTTTGCCTTCGAATCCTTATTGTCAATGATTGCCGATGACCTGGGCATGGACCCTATTGATATCAGGCTGAAAAATGCCATGGAACCCAACTATCACACCTGCAACGACCTGGACATCGGTTCCTGTGAGTTTACCGCCTGTCTCGAAGAAGTCAGGAGAAAATCGGACTGGGACAACAAAAAAGGCAAATTACCCAAAGGACGGGGAATCGGCATCGGCTGCGGCGGATTTGTCTCGGGGGCAGGGTATCCCATTTACCGTTCAAAATTCCCCCATTCCAACGCCATCATCAAAGTGGAGGAAGACGGTTCAAAAGCTGTGCTGTTCATCGGTGACGCCGACATCGGCCAGGGCTCCGATACGGTGCTGGCCATGGCAGCCTGCGAGGCCATGGGCATTTCCTACGACCGCATAAGCGTGGTATCGGCTGACAGCGACATCACACCCATCGGCTTCGGCGCTTACTCCAGCCGGGTGACCCTCATGGGTGGCAACGCTGCTAAAATGGCCGGCGAAGATATCAGGAAACAGGTTTTTGAGATGGCCGCCGAAATGCTGCAAGTGGATGCGGACAGGTTGCAGGCCAGGGACAACAAAGTATTTTTAAAAGACGATCCTTCCGTTTCGGTACCCTGGAACGAAGCGGCAGCCCGTTACTTTTCGCTGAACGGCCCGCTCACCGGACGCGGGCACTACTCGCCGCCCGAGGGTCTTGGCGGCACTTACAAAGGCGCGGCAGTGGGCACTTCGCCGGCTTACTCTTTCTCGGCCACCGTTTGCGAAGTGGAGGTTGACATGGAAACCGGTAAAGTCAAAGTGCTGAATTTCTGGGATGCCCACGACTGCGGGACGGCCATCAACCCCATGCTGGTGGAAGGCCAGGTGGAAGGGGCCGTGGTGATGAGCATGAGTGAGGTGCTGATAGAGAACGAGGTGTTCGACAAAAAAGGGAAAATGGTCAATGCCGACCTGCATAACTACCTCATCGCCACTTCGGCCGACACGCCGGAGATTGATTCCACCATCGTGGACAGCTACGAACCCGAGGGCCCTTTCGGCGCCAAGGAAGTGGGCGAGGGGGCAACCCTGCCGATCCTGGGCGCCCTGGCCAACGCCATCACCGACGCCATCGGCGCCAGGGTGTTTGAGTTGCCCATCACCCCAGAACGGGTGCTCAAAGCCATCGAATCAGTTAAAAATCAAAATCTATAAAACATGGATAATTCAAAAGGAGTGTGCATCAACCTGGAAAACAAAACAGCCATCGTTACCGGCGGAAGCCTCGGCATCGGTGCCGGGATCGCCCTCAAACTGGCGGCCTGTGGCGCCAACGTGGCCGTCAATTACCGCAAACACAAGGAAGAAGCGGAAGCTGTGGCGGAAAAAATCAGGGAGTACGGATGTAAAGCCCTGGTTTTCCAGGCTGATATCTCCAGCTTTGCCGATGCGGCGAAGATGGTGGAGACAACCCTGGCGGAGTTTGGCAGGATAGACATCCTGGTGAACAACGCCGGTATCAACTGGGACGGCGTGATCTGGAAAATGACGGAAGAACAATGGGATACCGTTGTCAACATCAACCTGAAGGGCTATTTTAACTTCATCAGGGCCGTATCGCCTTTGTTCAGGGAGCAAAAATCCGGCAAGCTGGTGAACATCACTTCCATCAACGGTTTGCGGGGAAAATTCGGTCAGAGCAATTACGCAGCCACCAAAGCGGGCATTATCGGCCTGACCAAGACCGTAGCGAGGGAGCTGGGAAAATATTCGGTCAACGTCAATGCCGTGGCTCCGGGACTCATTGAAACCGACATGATGAAAAATGCCGACGAGGTGGTCCGCCGGAAAGCCATGGAAGAGATCATCCTCAAGCGATTCGGCCAGACGGAAGACGTGGCCAACCTGGTGGCGTTCCTTTGTTCCGACCTGGCCCGCCACATCACCGGAGAGGTCATCAAGGTGGACGGAGGGCAGTATATTTAATGTGTCATTTTTGTAAATGATTTTTCCAACCTATATTTTATAGGGACTAGGGACTGTAATCATAATCTATATGTATATATACCTATAAACACATTTTATAGTTTTAAAAACCGATAAAAATATTATATTTGCTGGAAATTTTATTACCATGATAAAAGCGGTTATATCCGGAGACATCGTAGCATCTACAAGCTTAAGTGACGCTGGCAGGGGATTAATAGAAGAAGCACTTAGAAAGCTGATAGAAGAACTAAACATAAGATTTAATACATATACCCGAATTATCAGAGGCGATTATCTTGAATGTGTAGTGCCGAAACCACAAGATGCATTGCGTGTTGCCCTTGCAATAAAAAGTTTCGTCAAATCTATTCCAATAGAAAATATTTCTTTATACAAAAACAGCAAAAGGGTTAAATTATTTAAAACCTATGGAATTCGCCTTGCCATAGGTTACGGTCAACTGAGTCGTTTTAATGCTGACGAAGGAATTATTGACGGTGAGGCTATTTATCTGTCGGGAATAACGATAAATGAGTTTTCCATATATAATAAAGAACGAATAGTAATAAAAAACACTTTGTTCTTTGTTTCAAATGACGCATCACTTAATAAGGAATTAGAACCATTAATAGCATTATTAGATGTATTAATAAATAAAGCTACTTCAAAGCAATGCAAAGTACTCTATTTGAAATTAATGAAGAACAAGGAGGAAGTCATAGCTGCAAAGCTGGGAATAGCACAATCAGTAGTAAATCAACATTCAACAAGTGTTGGATGGAATGCCATAGAAAAGGCGGTAAAATATTTCAGTGAAGTAATAATAAACCGTTAATAATACAATTAAATCGGAATATGTCCTTATTGGAACAATGTTAAGTTTTGGAATTGCGATTGCTTTAGGGATACTTATCAATTTTTTATGAAAGCAAACGAGACATTTCCAGTATCTTGTAAAGGATTTCCCAAATTAACAAAATAATACAAGATTGAGATAGAAAAACAAAATTTCACAACAAACAAAATTTAAAATATGAATTTAAACGACATAGTGATCATTTCAGCATGCCGCACGGCCATGGGCCGTTTTGGCGGAACCCTCAAAGACATCCCCGCTTACGACCTGGGAGCCGCGGCCGTCCGTGCCGCCCTGGAACGCGCTTCCATCACCGGAGAGCAGGTTGACGATGCCATCCTGGGCAGTTGCCGCCAGGCCGGTAACGGCCCCAACCCGGCAAGGACCGCTGCCGTGAAGGGTGGCATCTCCGAAGAAAAACCGGTCATCACCCTCAACATGGCCTGCCCTTCGGCCATGCGCTCGGTGATGTTCGCATCGCAGGCCATCAGGCTGGGTGAAGCGGAAATCGTGGTTGCCGGCGGTTTCGACAGCATGAGCACCATCCCTTACCTGCTCAAAGGCGCCCGCTGGGACGGCTTCAAGATGGGTGACAAAAAGCTGGAAGACGGCTGGAGCGACAGCATTGACCCGCTGATAGGGCAGGGCATGGGCCATACGGCCGAGAACCTGTACGACAAATACAAAATCCCCAGGGAATTACAGGACGAGTTTGCCATGAACAGCCACCTCAAAGCATCGGCAGCCCAAAGAAACGGCTGGTTTGATGAAGAGATCGTTCCCATCGAGATCCCTGCCACCAGAAAAACACCGGCCAAAACTTTTGACAAGGACGAAACCATCCGCCATGAAATTGACCTGGAAAAGATGGCAAAGATCAGGCCTGCCTTCCGTAAGGACGGGACGGTCACAGCCGGCAATGCCTGCGGCCTGAGCGACGGCGCCACGGCGCTGGTGGTCACCAGCAGGCAAAAAGCCAAAGAGCTGGGGGCAACGCCATTGTTCTCCATCGTGTCCTATGCCCAACAGGCCGTTTCACCGTCAACCATGGGAGAAGGCCCTGGATTTTCCATCCCCGCCGCACTTAAAAATGCGGGCATGACCCTCGACGACATGGACCTCATCGAGGTTAACGAAGCTTTTGCCATCCAGGTACTTGCCAACCAGCAACTGCTGAAATGGGATGAAAGCAAACTGAACGTTCACGGCGGGGCCATTGCCCTGGGGCATCCCACCGGGATCAGCGGGGCAAGAATACTGGTAACGGGCTACCATGCGCTGAAACGTCTGGGGAAAACACATTTGGTGGCGGCCATCTGCGGCGGCGGCGGCGTGACAACAGCCATGGTCATCCGCAGGGAGTCGTGATCCCGATTAGGTGATAAGAACCTGTCAGAGCCGGAACTTTGAATTATCGGAATGCTCTTTCATCTTTTTAAAACCCGCTTTCCACAGGTAAATCAAAAACGGGATGAAAGCCAGCAGGAGATATTGGTGTTGTGTAAACAAAATAAAATCATACACACCATGTAATCCGACCGGGACAAGCAGTGCCAGCAGGAAATTTTTTGATCTGTTTTGAGGCGACAATTTTGCCAGCCCGAAATAATAACCCATCGCCACACCGAAAAGCGCATGACCGGGAACGGCCGTAAGCGCCCTTGAGATTCCAACCGAAGTTCCGTAACCGGCTACATACATGATGTTTTCCACAGTGGCGAAACCCATAGAGAGGAATACCGCATAAACAATACCATCAAACTTTTCATTGAACTCTTTACTTTTCCAGATGACAAGGTAGAGGGCAAAGAACTTGAATATCTCTTCCGTGAAGCCCGCCACAACAAAAGCATTATAGGCAATGTGTGTGTATCCTGTTAAACCGGCCCCCCGCGCCTGCAGAATATTTTCAACCAGGATGATCGGGATAACTGCCAGAGCACCTGCAAGGAAAGCTTTGACCAGCATTCCGAGGGGTTCCTTTTCATACTTATCCCTTGCGTAAATATAGACAAGGATAACGATTACAGGTGCTACGGCTATTAATAAAACATCCATATCAGATTTTCAGTCTTTCTTTGAAAGGAAGGAAAGTCATGAAATCGGCATGATGTACAATGTAGGCCTCTGTGGTGCGTTTGACCATATTGCCTTCACCGGCATGGGTGGCGATGATATGACAGACTTCCGGCGGAACACCGCACTCTTCAGCAAGGCTGACGCCGGAAAACGGATGACGGATATATTTCCCGTAAGTTCCCTGGACGGCATTACCTTCTTCGTCGAGCACATATTCCAGCAGTTTTCCCACATCGGCCAGGATGGCGCCTGCGATCAACACATCAATGTTTACCGGCAATTCGCCGTGATACATTTCGTTGATCTTATTCCCTGCATCGCGGGCGATGTGCACGACCGACCGTTTGTGGTCCATGAAAGTCACTTTCAGATCAGGGCCCACAAGCAAAGTGAACGGGATACGATTCAGGTCTTCCACTGTCAGCACACTTCTTTCCAAAGCCAGTTCCCATGTGCGGGCGGTCTTCTCCCGGAGGTCATCGTCTTTGATCCATTCCAGTTCGGGCCAGAGAGATAATACTTGTTTGTTCATGATTTTATATTTTGATTTGTGATTAGTGATTTGTGA
>CAZMOS010000047.1:11727-22765 GCA_964567945.1 uncultured Lentimicrobiaceae bacterium | reverse complement strand
AACAAAGCCTGATAATATGAATATTATCAGGCTTTTACTTATTTAATTATGAAAATAAAAATTTCCATATTTTTCTTTGTTTTTTCCTTTTTATTAAAAAGTTGCGTTTTATGCCAGGAAATAACATTTGAATACATCCTTTCAACTGATTTTGATGAGAGAGTAAGTGATATATTTGAAAGCCAAAACAATAACATTTACCTAACAGGGGTATTTACAAATATATTACATCCATATAATAATTATGGGCTAATCCTTAAACTTGATAAGTACGGTGAATTAATTGACAGTATTCACATTGGATTCCCAGGAAAAGGTATGTACATTAACAATTTCCATCCTATTGATAATCAAAATTATCTCATTCCGACAAGCATTTATGACACTTTGGGTACTTTTAAAAATTCAGCTATTGTATTTTATAATATGGATAATGATTTGAATTTGACGAATCAAATAACTAATTATTTACCACCTGAATACAGATGTACTTCTTTTGTTTCTGAAATTGAAGAAAATGGTAATATTCTTGTTGGTGGAAGTATTTATTACAATTCAAATACGCCAAGACCCTTTTTATATGAATTCAACAGCGATCTTGATAGTCTGAAAGCAAAATTTTACGTCAACGATTATGGTGTTGTATCGCATGTAAAAAAGTTACATAATGGCAATTACTGGTTTACTAAAGACTTACATAAGGAATATCAGTTGGTGGATTCATCTTTAAATTATCTTTCAAACCAAAAAGTACCTGAAAATTTAACTGCTAATTTCGGTGTAAAATGGGATACAGATACATCATTTTATTTGTTAGGCGATAAAATCTATCCTTTACCCAGTCATAACCTAGGTTTTATCAAACAGTATCACCCGATAGACACAACAGAATATATTTTCAATGAATGGGGAGTTTCTGATACAATTGACTTCCCAGCCGCATGGAATGGTATTGATTTTAAAAACAAAGACAGTATTTTTGTTGGAGGAACCCGAAATTTTTGGTTTTGGTTCTACAATAATTCATCATGGTTTATAATTTTACAAACCGACAGTATGTTGAACATACGTTGGGAACGTTTTTACGGAGGCGATGCCTATTATGTGATGTGTAAGCTAATTACCACCATTGACGGGGGATGCCTGGTGGCAGGCACCCGATACGATTACCAGCATGTCACCGAAGAACAAACGGACATCATCATCCTGAAACTCAACAGCGATGGGCTTTTGGTGAATACGGATGAAAAACCGGTCATTCAAATGCACGAAGCCCTGGTTTATCCCAATCCCGGTTCCGATGAGCTTCGGGTGCGGGTGGCAGCGCAATACCCGCAATCGCTCTTCCGGCTGTTCGACATGAACGGTAAAGAGGTGCTGTCACAAAAAATAACCGGCAGAAATGCTACCGTCAACACCACTTTTCTCAAACCCGGAACTTACATTTACCGGATCACTGGCAAAACCGGGCTGCACGAAAGCGGGAAATGGGTGAAACACTGAAAATATGTGCTCCCTGACCTTTTAGCCTGCCCGTCTGGGGTGGCGCCGTACCCGGAGTACAGCGGAGGGGACGGCCTCCTGAAAGGTCGGTTAGTCATAACGAGTGGGCTTCTTATCCATCTTTCAGGTGCTGCCACCCGCTACCCATCGCTTTCGACCTGAAAGGAGGAGTACCCCCAGACCTTTTAGGTGGCGCCGATACCGGAGCACAGCTCCGGGTACGGCCTCCTGAAAGGTCGCTAACATTGGTAAAACTGAATATTCAGGGATCTTTCTTCGGGCAACCTTTCAGGTCTCTGCCCACAGGCCGGCTTCGACCTGAAAGGTTTGGCGCCCTCTGACCTCGTACCGCCCACACTCTGGCCGTCGCTTTCGACCTGAAAGGAGGAGCGTCTGCCCTGTTGAAAAATATCCCTTTTCTCACCCATTCCCCTGCCTCAGTTCTCCCGGAAAAGTTGTACTTTTGACCCTCTGTTTTTTACCAGGTTCACATGGAAAATTTTATCGTATCGGCACGCAAATACAGGCCGGTCACCTTCAAACAGGTGGTGGGGCAGGATTCCATCACGTCCACACTTCAGAACGCCATCCGCAACAACCAGGTGGCGCAGGCCTTCCTGTTCACCGGGCCGCGGGGCGTCGGGAAAACCACTTGCGCGCGCATCCTGGCCAAAACCATTAACTGCGAAAACCTGACCGACACGCTGGAGCCTTGCGACCGGTGCGAATCGTGTATCGCTTTCAACAACAATGCTTCTTTCAATATCCATGAACTGGACGCCGCATCAAACAACTCGGTGGAAGATATCCGCACCCTGGTTGACCAGGTAAGGATACCTCCGCAAGTCGGGAAATACAAGGTTTATATCATTGATGAGGTTCACATGCTGTCGCAGGCTGCATTCAATGCTTTCCTGAAAACGCTTGAAGAGCCTCCGGCCTACGCCAAATTTATCCTGGCAACCACCGAAAAACACAAAATCCTTCCTACCATTCTTTCGCGTTGCCAGATCTTTGATTTCAAGAGGATCAGCGTGGAAGACATTGCCAATCACCTGTCGTATGTCGCCAAAAACGAAGGCGTTGAGGCTGAGGTTGAAGCCCTGCACATCATTGCCCAGAAAGCCGACGGTGCCCTGCGCGATGCCCTTTCCACTTTCGACCAGATCGTCAGCTACAGCGGAAAGGAACTGACTTACAAACAGGTTATTGAAAACCTGAACATCCTTGATTACGAGTATTATTTCCGGGTGACTGACGCTATGCTTGCCGGGGACATCCCGCAACTGCTGCTGATCTTTAACCGGATCATCGAAAACGGATTTGACGGGCAGGATTTTATTACCGGGCTGAACGAACATTTTCGCAACCTTTTGGTAATTAAAGACCCCGCCACTATCGAGTTACTGCTGGCCAGTCCTTCTTTGAAAGAACGTTACAGCAAACAGGCCGCCTCCTGTTCGGCAGAGATACTTCTGGATGCCATGAAAATCTGCAATAAATATGACCTGGATTATAAGACCAGTAACAACAAGCGGCTCCACATTGAAATTGCCCTGATGCAGATGGGTCGGCTGGTAACAGCTTCCGGTGAAAGACAATCCGGAACAATTACGCCTCCCCCGCAACCGGTTATTGCAAAAGAAAAAACCGCACAGTACAAGGAAAATAAAATTACACCCACGCCAGCAAAGACCAACGTAAAACAACCGGTTACAAAAACAGAAGCCACTCCACCGCAAACAACGGAGAAAAAACCGGCAACTACCGGAACGGCAAAAGTCAGGCACATTTCCATAAAAGACAGCCTGGAAGCGCTGAAACGCAAGAACAAACCGGAAGAAGAACAGGAAGTTGAAGTGATCGCTACACCATTTGACCAACAGCAACTGCTTGACGCATGGCATAGTTTTGTGGAGTCCTACAAGTCAAAATCTCTAAGTTTTTCCGCAGCCGTTGGCAAATACGAACCGGTACTAAAAGAAAACTTCACGATCGAATACAAGGTGGACAACCAGATCATTGCCCAGGATGTCCTCAATGTAACTGCCCTGCTTGAATTTCTTAAAAAAGAGCTGAAGAACAATCAGATCAAACTCAAACACGTCCTTCCGAAAAAAACGGACAAGAAAGTGGCTTACACCGACAGGGAACGGTTTGAGGAAATGGCTAAAAAATACCCGGGTATCATCAAGCTGAAAGACCAACTGAATCTGGAACTGGAGTTTTGACAAATCACTTTTTCAGAACCACCTCTCCCCGCTTCAAGCGTCTTCGCTTGAAGAATAACAAACATCAAAACTCACATTTTTTATTTTAACTTTGCCCGTTTTTTGGCTGTAAAGCCATTTCTAAAAATTATAAAATGAAAAAAACGATCTTACTTACTCTTTTTGCAACCGTTGTCATATTAATCAACAGTTGTTGTACCAATAAAAATTCAGATAATATGATAAAAGCAATTGATCCGGCCAATATGGATTTGAATTACAAGCCCGGTGATGATTTTTACCGTTATGTGAACGGTGGCTGGATGGCTGCCAATCCTATCCCTCCCGAGTACAGTCAGTACGGCGCATTCAATGTATTGTTCGACCGGAACCAGGAAAAACTGAAAGAGCTGGTGGATGAAGTTTCTAAGGATAAAAATGCCGAAAACGGCAGCGTCAGCCAGCAGATCAGGGATTTCTTCAACAGCGGAATGGATACGGGCCGGATTGAAAAACTGGGAACGGATGCTATCCGTGATGACCTGGATGCGATCAACAACCTCAAGACAAAAAAAGATGTCCAGCATCATATTGCTGAAATGCAAAAGGAAGGCATCTATCCGCTGTTTTACTTTTTTGCCGATGCCGACCAGAAAAACAGCAGCATGGAGATCGCCAATTTCTACCAGGGCGGACTCGGTTTGCCGGACGTGGAATATTACACCGGACCGGATAACCACACAAAACAATTGCGCGAAGCCTATGTAAACCATGTTACCCGTATGTTTCAATTGGCCGGTGAAAATGAGAGAACAGCCATTGCAAACGCAAACAAAATCATGGAAATTGAAACTTCCCTGGCCGGCATCTCCAAAACCCGCACCGAACGCCGGGATGCGGAAAAAAACTATTACAAAACAGGGCTCCGCGGATTGATAGAGATTTCCCCGTCAATTGACTGGGAAGGTTATTTTGCCGCATTGGGGTTGCCCGAACCCGGAGATATCAATCTGAGCCAGAAAGACTTCATCGCAGGCATCAGTCCTTTGATGGACAAATATTCGGTTGACGATTGGAAGGTTTATCTGGCATGGAACCTGTTGAACAAATCGGCCAACTACATGAGTGATGATTTTGTGAAAGAACACTTTGACTTTTACGGGAAAATCCTCTCGGGGCAGCAAGAACTGAAACCGCGGTGGAAAAGGGTGTTGACTGCCACATCCAAAGGCATGGGTGAAGCCATCGGCCAGTTGTATGTTGAAAAATATTTCCCTCCCGAATCTAAAAATAGAATGATCATTTTGGTGGAAAACCTACGGAAAGCATTTGCCGGAAGGATCAAGAACCTGGAATGGATGTCGGACGAAACCAAAAAACAGGCGCTGGCCAAACTGGATGCCATCACGGTAAAGATCGGCTATCCTGACAAATGGAAAGATTATTCAAAATTGAAAGTCACACCTGACAATTACCTCCGGAATGTTCGCAATGCCAACAAACTGGAATTTAACCGCAACCTGGCCAAGATCGGCAAACCCGTTGACAAAACCGAATGGGGCATGACGCCACAAACGGTCAATGCCTATTACAACCCGTCGAACAACGAAATCGTCTTTCCGGCAGGGATACTCCAGCCCCCGTTTTTCAATGCCGGGGCAGACGATGCTGTAAATTACGGCGCCATCGGTGTGGTGATCGGCCACGAGATGACCCACGGCTTTGATGACCAGGGCAGAAAATATGACAAGGACGGCAACATGAACGACTGGTGGACGGCGGAAGATGCCAAACGATTCGAAGAAAAAACAAAAATACTGAGTAAGCAATATGATCATTATACATTGCTGGACTCTTTGCACGTAAACGGGGAACTGACCATGGGTGAGAACATTGCCGACCTCGGCGGGCTGAACATCGCCCGGGATGCCTATCAGATGTCATTGGACGGGAAAGAGCCTGAAACCATTGACGGTTTTACGGGAGACCAGCGGTTCTTCATGGGTTACGCACAAGTGTGGCGGCAGAATATCCGTGATAAAGAACTGATACGGCGGTTGAAAGAAGATGTCCACAGCCCCGGCGAAGCGCGTGTCAATGTGCCTGTTTTCAACCTGGATGTATTTCTTCAGGCATTCCGCATTTCTCCCGAAGACAGGCTCTATATCCCGGAAGACGAAAGGGCTTACATCTGGTAGATTGAAATAACTCTTCCCCGGAAGGTTTTTTTAAGACCCGGAGGATTTTCTTTTGCTACACCCATTGACAAGATCATTTGCCGGGATTTCGGATGAAGTTCAAAAAATTATCTGTTTATATCAACTATTCTTTATTTTTGCTGAATAACCCCTAATAAAAAAATCCAAATGAAATCATTGTTTCGCGCTCTTGTTCTGATGCAGTTCATTCTCTTTTCATCTGTATCTCTTTTTTCACAAAATTATCCCCTCGACGATCCCATTCCTCGCGACCCGGATGTGGTTGTCGGACAACTGGACAACGGATTAAAGTATTACATCCGTCAAAACCATAAACCCGAAAAACGTGTTGAATTCCGGTTGGTCGTCAATGCCGGGTCTGTCCTGGAAGACGACGACCAGCAGGGCCTGGCTCACTTTGTTGAACACATGGCTTTCAACGGCACAAAAGACTTCAGCAAAAACGACCTTGTGAATTTTCTCGAGGAATCGGGTGTTGATTTCGGACCCGATCTGAACGCTTATACCAGTTTTGATCAAACCGTTTACATGTTTCAAATCCCGTCCGACAAGCAGGGATTGCTTGATTCGGCTTTTATGATCCTGGAAAACTGGGCACATGAACTTTCTTTTGATACGGTGGAAATTGACAAAGAACGGGGAGTGGTTCACGAAGAATGGCGCCTTGGACTGGGAGCCGAAGACCGGATGATGAAAAAATACCTTCCTGTCATGCTTAAAGATTCCCGCTATGCCATACGGCTGCCTATCGGAAAAATGAGCGTCATAGATTCATGTCCCTACAGTGCCATTACCCGGTTCTATGACGATTGGTACCGTCCCGACCTTCAGGCCGTGGTCGTGGTGGGTGATATTAACCCCGGATATGCCGAACAACAGATAAAAAACCATTTCAGCACCATCAAAAACCCTGATCCCGAAAGAGAGCGAGTATTGTATAAAATTCCCGGTAACGGACAACCTCTCGTTGCGGTGGCAACAGACAAGGAAGCTACCTATACCAGTGTGAGCATGTTCCGCAAAATGAACAAGTTCTATGTCAAGAAAAATGATAATTACAGGACAAGGATCAAATTCAACCTGTTCATATCCATGATCAATGCACGCCTTTATGAAAAGGCACAGGAACCTGATGCTCCTTTTGTTTATACCGGTTCTTATTACGGCGGTTTCCTGGCCAGATCATCGGATGCCTATACCATGTATGCCATGGTGAAAGAAAACCGGGTGGACGATGCCATCGAATATTTAATTCAGTTAAATAAGCAAATTAAAAGCTATGGCTTTACCGAAAGTGAGATGGAAAGGCAAAAAGCGGAAATGATGAAACAACTTGACAAAATGCTCAGCGAGAAAGACAAAACCGAATCCAGGAGATATGTGAACGAATACATTAATAATTACCTCGATCAGGAACCTTTCCCCGGCATTGAATATGAAGAAAGTTTCACCAAATCGGTCCTGCCCGATATCAAACTGGATGCCATCAACCAGGTAGCATACTATTTTGCAAAAAATAACGGGCTTGTGGTTTTGGTAACCGGACCTGAAAGAGAAGGAGTCAAAATACCGGATGAAGAAGAAGTCCGTGCCACACTCCAAAAAGCCAGGGAAGCGGAAGTGGAAAAATACACGGAAAAAACGGTGGGAGAGTCGCTGATCGAAAAACCGCTTCCGGGAGGAAACATCGTAAGTCAATCTGAAAATGAGGAATTTGGCATTACCGAAATAAAGCTGGATAACGGCATAACGGTTGTATCAAAGCCCACCACCTTTAAAAATGATGAAATACTGATGACCAGCTACGGATTTGGCGGGACTTCTGTTGTGCCCGACGAAGATTTTGTTTCCGCCTTCTTTACCGGCCAGATCATTTCCAGAAGCGGTGTGAGCGATTTTGACCCGGTTGCGCTGAAAAAATTCCTGACGGGCAAGAATGTTTCGGTTCGCCCGCAAATCGGCAAGATTTCACAAGGTATCAGCGGTAAATCGGGGAAAAAAGACCTGGAAACTTTATTCCAGCTTGCTTATTTATATTTTACCCAACCCCGGAAAGACACCACCGCCTTTAAAACGTTCAAGTCGCAAATGTCCACCCAGTTCAAATTCATGATGGCAAACCCGCAGGCCGTCTTTTATGATACGATTTACAAACTGGCTACACAGAATGATCCGCGGACGATCGTCATCCCGACACAAGCCCAGCTTAACAGCATTGATCTGAATAAAGCTTACGACTTTTACAGATCATTGTTTGACAATGCCAACGGATATACTTTTGTGCTTACCGGAAGTTTTGACAAAGACTCAATTTTGCCGTTGATCACAAAATACCTGGGATCGTTGCCATCGCAGGATGGTAAACTGATGTGGAAAGATGTAAGTCCCGAATTTCCCCCCGGCATTACGGATGTTACGGTGCACAAAGGAACCGAACCCAAAAGCATGGCCGCTATTATGATGGACGAACCTTTTACTTACGATCCCGATAGCCGCCTGAAAATGAGTATGCTTATAAAAATACTGAACATCAGGATGCGCGAAAGCATGCGTGAAGACCAGGGCGGCGTTTACGGTGTAAGAGCAAGGCCGAACATGACCAAATATCCCAAAGAAGAGATCAACCTTTTGATCTCGTGGGGCTGCGCACCCGAAAATGTGGACAAGCTGGTTCAAACCGTCTTCCTTGAGATGGATACACTGAAAATGAACGGGCCCAACGATGTCAACATGTTGAAAGCTAGGGAAACGGCCATCCGCGATTATGAGACCAATTTTGAGAAAAACAATTACTGGCTCAATAAGATCAAAAACGCTTATTATTATCATGAAAACCTGCTGGGCCTGGATGAATTGAAAGCCAGGATCAAAGCCGTTAAACCCGGTGAGCTGAAAGAAATGGCAAACCGCTATTTCAACGAAGACAATTACCTGAAAGTGATTTTGATGCCGGAGGAGAAGGAATAACAGGAATCAATAATTTTCCACCTTTTTGGAACGAAACGACTCTTAAGGGTGATAAAGCAACTTTTCCAAAGTTCGGAACTTTGGAAAAGTTGCTTTATTTTTGGGGTCAAATTATCAGCGGATGCGGTTATTGTCGAAATTCATTTTAAAAATCGCCGGATGGAAAACCGTGGGCGGCATTCCCCCGGAAATCACCAAAGCTGTTTTCATCATCGCCCCGCATACCAGCAACCTGGACTTTTTTATCGGCCGGCTTTATTGTTTCCAAAAAAGGATCCCCATCAAGGTTATGATCAAAAAAGAATCTTTCAAAGGGCCGTTGGGCGGACTGCTGAAAAAAGCCGGTGGCGTGCCCAGTGACCGGAGTGTGAGAACAAGCCGTGTTGATCAGATCGTTCAGTTGTTCAAAGAAAACGACCCTTTCTTTTTCGCCATCACTCCGGAAGGCACACGCAAAAGATCGGAAAAATGGAAAAGCGGGTTTTATCACATAGCCGTCAAAGCCAACGTCCCCCTCCTGCTGTCATACATTGATTACGAAAAGAAAGAAGCGGGCATCGGACGTATCTTTTACCCCACAGGCGATTTTGAAAAAGATCTTAAAGAAATTGAAGATTTTTACCGGGGGCGAAAAGGCAAATACCCTGATAAATTTAATTTGTAATATGCAAAAATTAGCCACCTTCATTTTAAAGCTGCTGGGCTGGAAAATCACAGGCCGGCTGCCGGAAGGAGTAAAAAAAGCCGTGATCATCCAGGCACCCCACACCAGTCTTTGGGATTTCGTGATCGGAAAGTTTGCCTTTTGGTTTTACGGCTATGATGTAAAGCTGCTGATCAAGAAAGAAGCTTTCAAACCGCTATACGGATGGTTGCTGAAAAAACTGGGCGGCATTCCCGTAAACCGCCAAAAAAATGAAAGAATGGTTGATGCCGTAGCCCGGATGGTCAAAGAACGCGATTCGCTGATCCTTGTCATCACTCCCGAGGGCACACGGAAACGGGTGGACAGGTGGAAACGCGGGTTTTATTACATTGCATTAAAAGCCGAACTGCCCATTGCCCTGGGTTTCATTGACTACCCGACAAAACGGGGCGGTATCGGTAAGATCTTTTACCCCACAGGCGATTTTGAAAAGGACTTTAAGGAAATTGAAAAATTTTACCGGGGATTCAGGGGTAAGCATCCCGAAAGGTTTAACCTCTATGACCCCGCTCATCCTGACGGGCCGGAGAATTTCAAGCTTTAACACTTTTGTGGTTTGTTCTTTACCGGTAATAAGACCGGATAATACAAAAAAGAAGAATGTGTTCCGCAGGAACGGATTGAAAATCTAAAAGTTGCTCTATACTGTATCGTATTATACAAAACAAAAATATCAGGTCGTATTGGTTGTATTTTTCGACTGTTTCCAATAAGCATTTTCATCATCTCCATCATCATCGTCCTCTTCTTCCTCAAACTCCCAGGAATACTTTTTTTGTTTCGGCCCCGATTTCCGGTAATAAATTGCCAAGATGATACCGGAAACGAAACCGCCCAGATGCCCCTCCCAGGAGATATTTTCTTTCGGGAAGAAATCGGGAAAAATGCCCCAGATCATTGAACCGTACAGGAAGGCAACCACCATGGCCAGTGCGGCAAGTTGTGTATTTTTGCGGATCAGCCCGCTGAAAAACAAAAAAGAAGAAAGGCCGTAGATCACTCCGCTGGCACCGATATGCCACGAGTCGCGGCCGCCGAACCAAACCCAGATGCCGGACAACACCCAGATGCCGATCAATACCTTCAACGAAAGATCACGATAAAAATAAAACAGCGCCGTCCCCAATATCAGAAATGGCAGCGAGTTGGCCATCAGGTGTTTAAAGCCGCTGTGAATGAACGGCATCAGCAGGATCCCCGGCAGCCCGTCCCAATGCATCGGATGAATACCGTATTCAAAAAAGTTTATATCAAAAGCATAGCTGATAAACTGGATAACCCACATGAGGGCGAGCATCGCCAGCGGTATCGTTACGGCGCCGTAAAATCTTTTCTTTTCTGTTTCCATCAAGCCCGAAAATTAAGGAATTATATTCAAAATACGTGCCCCGGAAAAAAAACATGACATATCAAGAATTAACATCCGCGTAACA
>CAZMOS010000047.1:5902-11627 GCA_964567945.1 uncultured Lentimicrobiaceae bacterium | reverse complement strand
GATGGTAAAAACTTGTTGAAAAAAAAGCTGGAAGCCATTACAATAAAAGCCAAACAACACAATAATTTTGTACTGTTCGCAGTTAGTGACAATGACGATGGTAGCTCTGACGGTTACCGGATCATTTTAAAATTTGCCCGGTAAGTGAAACTTTTTTTCAGAATATCAGTCTTAATAACAAATATTTCTTTTTATTACAAATCCGGTATTAACATGCTATAAATGAAACTATCCTTTCTCTTTAACATCATACTAGCCTTAACTCTCTTTTTGCATCCTTTCTTTTCTTCTGCCGGAGAACTGAAGGAAATGCATACGCTCAGCGGTTACATTTCCGATGCAACCAACGGGGAATCGTTGCCCGGCGCAACCGTCATCATCACAAGCCTGCAAAAAGGCGCTGTCTCAAACGGTTACGGTTTTTATTCCATTACCCTTCCCCCGGGAAAATATTCCATAAAATATTCATACCTGGGCTATGCCAATCTGACACTTTCTGTGGAACTGAAGGCCGACACAACCATTAACATCGAACTGGAACCATCGGCAGAAGACCTGAATGAAGTTGAGATCACAGGCAAGGGCGTCAACGACAACGTAACCTCCTCACAGATGAGCGTGAACACCATCAACAGCCAGACCATTAAAGAAATACCCTCATTGATGGGCGAAGTTGACCTGATCAAAGTACTGCAGTTGCTGCCCGGAGTCAAGTTTGTTGCCGAAGGCACCTCAGGGATCAGCGTCAGGGGCAGCAGTCCCGACAAAAACCTGATCCTGCTTGACGAGGCTACGGTTTATAATGCAGGTCACCTGATGGGGTTCTTCTCGGTGTTTAACAACGATGCCGTAACCAGCGTGCAGATTTACAAAGGCGACCTGCCTGCCCGATATGGCGGGCGTATCGCCTCACTGGTTGACATCAGGATGAAAGAAGGTAATCAAAAACAATTTCACGGCCAGGGTGGTATCGGGCTGATATCGAGCCGCCTAACCCTGGAAGGACCCATCGTAAAAAACAAAGCTTCATTTATGGTGGCGGGAAGACGTACGTATGCCGACCTGTTTTTAAAACTGAGCAACGATGAAACACTGAAAAACAGCACCCTCTATTTTTACGACTTCAATGCCAAGTTAAACTGGGATATCAACCAGAATAACAGGATTTTTGTTTCCGGATATTTCGGGAAAGATGTTTTCAAAGGCAGTTCGCAATTTAAAATGGACTGGGGAAATGCAACCGGAACTGTACGCTGGAACCACCTTTTCAATAAAAAATTATTTTCAAATTTTACCTTTATTGCCAGTAAATTTAACTACAATTTGGGCATCCCGGAAGGTAATCTGCAGGCATTCCTGTGGGAGTCTTCCATCACGGATTATAACCTGAAAGGTGACTTTACCTGGTTCCTCAACACCAACAACATGATCACTTTTGGTTTTTCTTCAACTTATCATGACTTTTTCCCCGGTTTGTTTGAAGGGCTTGGCGAAGAAGCTACATTCGGCACCTATTCCATTCCCAAAAAATATTCGCTTGAAAGTGCGGTATATATCAGTAACCAGCAAAAGATCGGGTCTCTGGTAACCGTAAAATACGGATTGCGTGTTTCCATGTTCAACAACATGGGGCCGGATACCGTCTATAGTTTCAACGGCAGCGGCGAACTTGTGGATTCAACCGCCTATTCTCCGGGAACTTTTTACAATACTTTTATACATCTTGAACCGAGGCTCGGAATTGTACTTAAAACATCCGAAACCTCATCCGTTAAGGCAAGCTATTCCCGGAATGTGCAATATCTGCAACAGGCGTCAAACTCCACTGCCGGTTCACCTTTTAATATCTGGTTTACATCCAGCCCCAACAATGTCAGGCCCCAGATAGGAGACCAGATAGCCGCGGGATTTTTTAAGAATTTCAAAGAAAGCATGTTCGAAACATCAGCGGAAGTTTACTATAAATTTATTAAGGATGCCGTTGATTTCAGGGACCATGCCGACCTGTTGCTGAACAAATACCTCGAAGGGGAAATACTCGAAGGCAAGGGACAGGCTTATGGACTTGAACTGATGGTGAAAAAAACACGGGGAAAATTTACCGGATGGGTCAGTTACACCTGGTCGCGTGCATTCAAGCAGATAAATGAAATCAACCACGGCGACCCTTACCCGGCAAGTTACGACAGGCCTAACGATTTCTCCATCATTGTCAATTACAATGTGTCCAATACGATCAGCCTGGGGCTGAACTGGATCTACCTGACCGGGCAGCCCGTTACATTTCCCGTCGGGAAATTCAAATACCTGAACAATTCGGTGCCTGTCTATTCCGAAAGAAATTCATACCGCTTCCCCGATTATCACCGGCTTGACCTTTCCTTTACCTGGCGGCAAAAGAAAAGGCCAAACAAACGCTGGAGAAGCTCGGTCAATGTTTCCGTTTATAACGCATATAACCGGAAAAATCCCTGGATGATCAATTTTTTGAACGATCCCACACAACCCGACGTGACTTACGCCGAAATGATCTATTTGTTCGGGATTATACCTTCGGTTTCCTACAATTTCAGCTTTTAAAATCAAAGATAAAAATGACAATGATCAAAACAATTAATATAAACAGGATGTTACGAAAGATAACTTATGCCATGTTACTCTTTATGGCAGCGGCCTGGCTACAGTCCTGTACCGAACGGATTGACATCAAACTGGATGAGGACTATCAGAGACTTGCAGTCATAGGAAACATAACGCCTGAAGAACAGTATATTAAGCTGGAAAAAACGGGGGGGTATTTTTCACAGGAAACCCCGCCACCCGTCCAAAACGCAACGGTAACGGTTACAGTGGACAGTAATGTTGTCCAGTTTAATGAAAGCCCTGACAATCCCGGATTTTATATGCCTGAAGATCTGCTGGCAACAGCCGCAGGAACAAAATATCAGTTGACCATCAACCTGGCGGAACCCGTGGGAGGACAAAATCATTTTGAATCGGAAACCACGATGCCTTCCCTTGATGCCATTGTGGATTCCATCAGGGTCATTTTCCGGGGTGACTTTGACAGATGGGTAATTAAACTTTATGCCTATGAACCGCCCGGCCCCGACTTTTATATGTTCACCGCTTCGAAAAACGGCATCCCGATGACCGACAGTCTTCAACGTCTTGGCATTACCGATGACAAGCTCGTTGACGGCATATATCTGCCCGGTATTTATGTGCTGTTTTTTTATGAAGACGAACTGGAAATCGGTGATACGGTCACACTTTTCACTTCCGGAATATCAGAAGATTATTTCAGGTTTCTCGACGAAGCCCGGCAGGAGCTCCACCCCAAAGTTCCGTTTTTCAGCGGGCCGCCGGCCAATATTCGCTCCAACATCAGCAATGGTGCCCTGGGGTATTTTGCCGCATACAGTTCCATCCCGGCAACCAATATCGTGGATGGCTCGGGGATTTGGGAGTGAGCGGAATAGTTCTTTACCCCACCTCCGTCTGCTCCCCGCGATCAATGGCCTTGTCCAGGAATTTCAAAAGACGTTCGGTTTGCCTGCGGGCTTTTATGCGTCCGTATTGCGCAGCCAGATAGATCAGCAGCCACAACAAAATAAAAGCGGACACACTCCAGAGCATCGGGGCATCCATTCCAAGCAGCCACTGAGAAATTCCCATGAACACACCAAAAAACAAAAGAACAAAATCAACTGCATAAAAAAACATGAACATGGTCCAAATTTCCGGCTTCGGCCCGATCACACCGCGTATCAGCGATTCGTTATCCCCCTTTTTAGAAACGGTAACCTCAAATTCGGGTGACCAATAACGTTGCTCCTCTTCAGGAATTTTCAGATAAGCAGTATTTTTAATGACCTCACCCTTCACTTCCTTTTTGTTTATCAATGCCTGTAAAATCTCATCGGTAACCTTGCATGGTGGCAAATTGGTTTTCCGCTTATAACGCGGCCTTACCCAAATCGTTTCCCTTTGAAGATATTCAGACATCAGGTGTGGAATTTTTGACCCGGCCAAAATAATAAAAATCCATCCCTTTGCCACCTTTTCACCCGAAGTACAAATAAGCTGTGAATTTCCTATTTTTGAAAAAAAAAACCTGTCATGGAACTTTCAACCATTACCGCCATCTCTCCCGTTGACGGAAGATACCGGAACAAAACCAACGAGCTTGCCGATTATTTCTCGGAATATGCACTTTTCAAATACCGCGTAAAAGTTGAAACAGAGTATTTTATAGCGCTCTGCAAACTGCCGCTTCCCGGCCTTGAAAGTTTTGATGAAAAGAATTTTAACACAATACGTGATCTTTACAAAGATTTTTCCCCTGACGATGCACTTGCCATCAAGGAAATCGAAAAAACCACCAATCACGATGTGAAAGCCGTCGAATATTTTATCAAACAATATTTTGATGAAACCGGCTTACCGAAATATAAAGAGTTCATACATTTCGGGCTGACATCCCAGGACATCAACAACACAGCAATTCCGCTGTCCATGAAAGATGCCCATTATGTGGTCATTCTTCCGCTGATCAAAAAGCTGCTGAACAAGATCAGCCTGCTGGCTTTTGAATGGAAGGACGTGGCTATGCTGGCCCGGACACACGGACAACCCGCCTCTCCGACCCGGCTGGGAAAAGAAATCTATGTTTTCGCCGAAAGGATTGAAAACCAGCTCGAACTGCTGAAAGATATTCCCTTTTCGGGAAAGTTCGGCGGCGCCACAGGAAATATGAATGCACATGTGGTGGCCTATCCTACGGTTGACTGGCGTGAATTTGCCAACAAATTCCTTGAGAACAACCTGGGATTACAGCGTCAGCAAACCACAACACAAATTGAGCATTATGATGATATGGCGGCCTATTTTAACAACCTGGCGCGGATAAACACCATCCTGCTGGATTTCAGCCGCGACATGTGGCTTTACATTTCAATGGACTATTTCAAGCAAAAGATTAAAGAGGGGGAGGTGGGATCGTCGGCCATGCCCCATAAGGTAAACCCCATTGATTTTGAAAATGCCGAAGGAAACCTGGGCATTGCCAACGCGCTGTTCCGTCATCTGGCCGAAAAGCTCCCGGTTTCCAGGTTGCAACGCGACCTCACAGACTCGACGGTGACAAGAAACATCGGAATACCGCTGGCCCACACGCTGATCGCGTTAAAATCATTAATGAAAGGAATGGACAAGCTGATACTGAACCGGGAAAAGATTGCCGCCGACCTTGAAGACAACTGGGCTGTAGTGGCCGAGGCCATTCAAACCGTCTTACGGCGGGAGAATTACCCGCACCCTTATGAAACCTTGCTGAAACTTACCCGCACAAACCAAAAGATCACCGGCGATACCATCCGGCAATTCATTGACGGGTTGGATGTGCCGGATGAAGTTAAAGCAGAGCTTCGCGCCATCAGGCCGGATAATTACACGGGGCTGGAGTTGCTGTAGCCAAACAGAATAAGAATGACAAAGGTGCGGAGCACCGATAATATTTATAGCCAAAGACATTAATAACCATCAAGGTGCGGAGCACTGTGATATTTACCCCCTCCCCCTTGTTGGTGTCACCGACATGGTTTTTTTATCATCACAGCGCTGGTTGGTAGAGACACCAACCAGGGAGTGAGAACAGATCAGAAAGACCCCCTGCTGTCAGCGTCCACGCTGACAGTTTTTTATCCCCCCTTGTTGGTGTCCT
>CAZMOS010000047.1:2302-5802 GCA_964567945.1 uncultured Lentimicrobiaceae bacterium | reverse complement strand
GGTTTTTTTATCGTCATCGAATTTGACGGATTTGACGGATTTTTGGTTTTTCGCAAGCGAAAAACCCTGTTCTTTTTGCATTGCAAATGCGGAAATAGAAAAGTACGAATTTCTCCAAAGAAGTGCCTTTGGCACAAATCCCAACAAGATTAAGAACTGAAATACCATTTTAACTTTTATCTTTGCCGTCCGGAGCAACAACAATTATGAAAAAATTTTACAGAGTCCTGGCTTACATCAAACCCTATTGGGGGTACGCCGGATTGAACATCCTGTTCAACCTGTTGACTGTTATTTTTTCTTTGTTCTCTTTTGCCCTGCTCATCCCTTTTCTCAACCTGTTGTTCGGGATCAATAAGTTGATCACCGTCCGTCCCGAATTCACGTTCAGCAAGGATGCCATCCTGGGAAACATGAACTACTTCATCAGCAAAGTGATCATCAGCGAAGGAAAAATACAGGCGCTGGTTTACATCTGCCTGATTATTCTTGCAGCCTTCTTCCTCCGCAACTTTGCCCGCTACTTTGCCATGTATTTTATGGCTAACGTACGCATCGGCGCCATCAAAGGGATCAGAAACGAGATTTACAAAAAACTGCTCATCCTTCCCCTTTCTTTTTACAGCAAAAACAAAAAAGGCGACATCATAGCCCGCCTGACAACCGATGTGCAGGAAGTGGAATTTTCCATCATGAATTACCTGGAAATGATTGTCCGCGACCCGGTTACCGTGATTGCTTACCTGATTTTTATGATCATACTCAGTCCTAAACTTACCTTGTTTGTTTTGATCATTTTGCCGGTAACCGGTTTTCTGATCGGGATTATTGGAAAGAGTCTGAGAAAACAATCCAAAATAGGGCAAACCCGTTTTGCCGGATTGCTGTCCATCATCGAAGAAAGCATCTCGGGGCTCCGCATCATCAAAGCATTCAACGCCATTGATTATTCTAATGACAAATTCAGGCAGCAAAACGACAACTATGCCAGGATCTTATTGTGGATATACCGCCGTCGTGACCTTTCTTCGCCGTTGAGCGAGTTTCTGTCTTCAGTGGTCATTGTGGTTGTTCTCTGGTTCGGGGGAAAAATGGTACTTAGCGACACTCCCGCCATCCAGGCCTCCGCATTCATCACTTACATTGTGGTTTTTTCACAGATCATTCCGCCGGCCAAAACGTTCACACAGGGATTTTACAGTATCCAAAAAGGTATCGCATCGGCAGAACGTATCTTTGAGATCCTGGATGCCGAGGAAGTCATCGAAGAAAAACCGGACGCGCTTCCAATTCGTTCGTTTAAAAAAGAGATCGAATACAAAAATGTGGGTTTCACCTACGACCATGAACCGGTATTGAAAAATATTAATCTGAAAATTAAAAAAGGCAAGATCATTGCTATCGTCGGTGAGTCGGGAGGCGGGAAATCAACACTTGCTGATCTGCTTCCCCGTTTTTACGATGTTACGGAAGGTGAACTGCTGATTGACGGTAATAATGTAAAAGACGTAAAGATCAGCGATCTGCGTGGATTAATGGGCATCGTTTCGCAGGAAAGCATCCTGTTCAACGATACTTTTTATAACAACATTGCCTTTGGCAAAACGGGTATTCCTGAAGAAAAAGTGATTGCCGCAGCCAAAGTAGCCAACGCCCATGAGTTCATCATGCAAACGGAGGACGGCTATCAGACCAACATTGGCGACCGGGGTGTGAAGCTTTCGGGCGGACAACGGCAGCGGCTGAGCATTGCCCGCGCTGTTCTGGCAAACCCTCCCATCCTGATCCTGGATGAAGCCACCTCATCACTGGATACGGAATCGGAAAAACATGTGCAGCAGGCCCTGAACAATGTGATGAAAGACCGTACCACGGTAGTCATCGCACACAGGTTGTCAACCATCAAACATGCCGACGAGATCGTTGTTTTGAAAAAAGGAGAGATCGTGGAAAGGGGAACCCACGCCGAACTTACAAAATTGAATGGTGTTTACAAACGGCTCCAGGATTTACAGTCGTTTAATTAACCGACATTATAGACAAGCATTACTTCGACAATTTGTAATAATACTCCGCCTTTTTTTTGTCATCCAGGCGGGTATAGATGTTGCCGAGGTACTGGGCATATTCCGGTTGCGGGTCCAGCTTGTATAAACGGGTAAAATAATCCAGCGACTTTTTAAAGTCGGCCGTCACCACATCCAGTGCTTTCAGAAGGATTTTGTATTGCTTGTTGGTTTTGTTGTTGTTGTACTCTTTCAAAGAGGTCTGGTACAGGTTTTCGGCCTGCCAGAAATATTTTACGGCTTTCCATTCCAGGGCGGTTGTATTGGCTGCATCCATTTTCATTAATTCAGTAGCCAGTTGGTCGCACATAAAGTCATTCTTTAGTGCTTTGTTCACCTTAAAATACTGCTCCGTCATTTTCTCATCCGAACGGGAAATTTCCGGTAACTCCGGCCAGATTTTTTCTGCAAGCTCCCAGTTTTGGCTTTCCACGTAAATTTCAAATAAACTGATATTTACCGTATCCGTTTTTTCACCGGCAGGAAATTTTTCCTTACAGGATTGCAGTGCCATCATCTCTTTGGAAAGGTTTCCCTGTTTCCGGTAAATTTTTGCCAGCGAAATATAGGTATCCTCTGTGGCAAAATTCGTGTAAGTATCCTTTTTCAGAAAGTCTTCGGCCACATCCGTCTGCCCCAGATGCATGGCACATTCAGCCGCTTTTCCAAATACCGGACATTCCTGTTGTGTACCGGTTTTTTCATAATGATCAATAACCTGCTTCAGGTCATTCAGTGATGTTTCATAATCACCCTGCTGGTAAGCCGTTTCTGCATTTTGCCGTAACTGTGTGATATTCTTTGTTCCCGAGCATGAACTGATTATCAATAAAGTAATTAAAAATCCGGCAACAGTTAATTTTTTCATCATTTAACAGAATCTTTTAAAGAACCGGCAAATGTATAAAGAAAGGTGATAAATAAAATTGAGTTGGCATAAAATGTGATATGAATTCGGGTTATGTTATTTTTGCAAAAATTTTAAAAGAGATGGATTTAAGCAAGATATTATCAATAACAGGAAGACCGGGTTTGTATAAAATGGTCGGCGAATCAAAATCCAACCTGGTTGTGGAATCACTCATTGACGGGAAACGCGGGCCTGCTTTCCCGCACGAACGGATCAGTACATTGAAAGACATCAGCATCTATACCGAGGATGAAGATGTACCGCTGAATAAAGTCTTCAAAAAGATTTATGAGATAAAAGACGGTCAACCGGTACTGAACGCCAAAAAAGCTTCCGCAGATGAAATCAAGGAACTTTTTGCCGAGGTACTACCCGAATATGACAGGGATTCCGTATATGTTTCGGATATGAAAAAAGTGTTCACATGGTATAACTTCCTTCTGGAGAAAGGATTGATGGAATTTACAGAGGAAGAAGAAAAAGATGAGGAACAAAAAGAAGAACAGGAAGATAAAGAGGAGAAG
>CAZMOS010000047.1:0-2202 GCA_964567945.1 uncultured Lentimicrobiaceae bacterium | reverse complement strand
GGAAGAAGAAAAAGATGAGGAACAAAAAGAAGAACAGGAAGATAAAGAGGAGAAGAACGATTAGTGATTAGTGATTGGTGATTGGTGATTGGTGAACTGAAAACTGAAAACTGAAAACTGAAAACTGTGAACTGCCTGCCCGTCCGAAGCGCAGCGAAGGCGGGAAAACTGTGAACTGCCTGCCCGTCCGAAGTGCAGCGAAGGCGGGAAAACTGTGAACTACTGACTGGCGACTGAAGACTGAAGACTGAATACTGAAAAAAGTAATAAAAATTGAATTAAACAACGAACCAACAACGCCTGATGAAAAAAATACAGGATTTCAGAGTAAAAGAATACCGGTGGCTGAATGAAACCGGCTATCTGCTCACTCTGTCTTCCGGCCAAGCGATCGAACATGTGCTGCCCGGCAATTTTGCCGAAATCCTGGTTCCCGGTGCACCGGATGTTTTTCTGCGCCGCCCCATTTCCGTTTTTGATGCGGATTATGAAAACCGGCTGATCACCTTTTATATTAAAGTGGTGGGCAAAGGCACCAAAAAACTCGGGGAGTTGAACACCGGCACCCCGGTAAATATCATCTATCCCCTCGGAAACTCTTTCACGGTAAACGGTTCGGAAAATGTGCTGGTCGTTGGCGGCGGATCGGGAATTGCACCTTTTATCCTGCTTGCCCGCGAACTGAAAAATAAAAAAGTTAAGACCACTTTCCTGTTTGGCGCACGGACAAAAAACGAAATTGTGCTGACCGGTGAATTTGCGAAATACGGTACCGTACTGATCACTACCGAGGATGGCACAATGGGCGAAAAAGGGCTGGTAACACAACATCCGGTTTTCAGTAACATTACCCGTTTTGACAAAATTTATACCTGCGGCCCCGACCCCATGATGAAAGCCGTGGCAAAAATTGCCAAGGAAAACCGGATTGATTGTGAAGTTTCGCTGGAGAACATGATGGCCTGCGGGATTGGCGCCTGCCTGTGTTGCGTGACCGAAACCACATCCGGCAACAAATGTGTGTGTACCGAAGGGCCTGTTTTTAACTCAAAAGAACTGGTATGGCGGATTTGACTGTAAAAATAAACGATCTCGTCCTGAAGAACCCGGTAACCACGGCTTCGGGAACTTTCGGCTTCGGCGAAGAGTTTACCGATTTTATGGACCTCAACCGGCTGGGCGGCATCTTCGTGAAAGGCCTTACCCTGAAGCCCCGCGAAGGAAACGATTATCCCCGCATGGCGGAAACGGCCTCGGGAATGCTGAATGCCGTCGGCCTGCAAAATAAGGGAGTTGATCATTTCATCAGCACGATCTATCCCCGCATCAAAGACCTGGATACGGAGATCATCCCCAATGTGAACGGCTCTACGGTGGAAGAGTACGTCAAGGTCACAGAAAAACTGAATGAAACGGAAGGCATCAACGCCATTGAGCTGAACATTTCATGCCCCAACGTAAAGGAAGGGGGGATGGCTTTCGGGGTGAGTTGTCCCTCGGCCATTGCCGTGACGGATGCTGTCCGGAAAGCTTTCGACAAAACCCTCATTGTCAAGCTCACACCCAATGTAACCGATATCACCGAAATTGCCAAAGGGGTGGAAGGCGCCGGAGCCGATGCCGTTTCGCTGGTAAACACATTTCTGGCCATGGCCGTTGATGCCAAAACCCGAAAGCCCGTTCTTTCCACCATCACAGGCGGCTTGTCAGGCCCTGCCATCAAACCCATCGCTTTGCGAATGGTGTGGCAGGTTTACCATGCCGTGAAGATTCCGGTAATCGGCATAGGAGGCATCATGAACGCCACCGACGCCATCGAGTTTATGCTGGCCGGTGCGGCAGCCATCCAGGTTGGGACCGCCAATTTCATTGACCCGCAAGTGTCCGTGAAGATCATCGAAGGAATTGTTGCTTACTGCGAAGAACAAAATATCAGCTCCGTCAGTGAGCTGACCGGGACGTTGGAGACCCGTTAAACCGGTCTTCGGATTAACCGTTCAGCCGGGCAACCTCCGGGCCTTCGTGCAGAATTCCGTTTGGAGAATAATTCAGAGGTTAAATAATTGTTTGATCATTTGCCTGCCATCCGATATTTTTTTACTTTTACGGTATTCATATTGACCGGATTGCCGAATGCCTGAACCTGTCATCACATCGAAGCGATTTTATCTCCCGGGGAAAAACCGTGCAGGCTTTAAGATA
>CAZMOS010000046.1:0-22814 GCA_964567945.1 uncultured Lentimicrobiaceae bacterium | reverse complement strand
TTCGACCTGAAAGGAGGGGGTTCCTCCGCATCGGCTTACCTGACAGATTTCAACATTCGATCCCGCACGTGAGGGATTCAATATTTATCATCACAAACAAAAACACTCTTCCAAGTACGCCGGTGGCATACTCCGGAAAGTGTTTATCGCAACTCCTGTATCCGGTTTAAAAAGAACCATTCTAAATTGCATTTCCCTGTTGTCATTTTCATTAAAAAAATAATTTTGCATCGCATTTTCTTCGGGGCAGGGTGCCTTGTTTTCGTTACGGCGCAGACAGGAATTCCCGACCGGCGGTAAAAGCCCGCGACTCACGCCTGTGGCGTGACTGACCCGGTGAAATTCCGGAGCCGACAGTAACAGTCTGGATGGTAGAAGAAATGTGATTTGCCGGAACCGGTAACATAACGGTTTTCGTATCCCGATATTTCAGGAAACGAAAGCACGTTATCCGTTTCCTCTTTATGACATGTCAGACTTCCCCCCGACGTAGTGCAGGGTTTATTTTAAAAATCAAAATTTACAAGTCATGAAGAGGTTTTCAATTTTTTTAACCCTGTTTCTTTTTTGTGTTGGTTCAGCTTTTTCTCAATATACCCTTTCGGGAAAAATTGTTGATGCCGGGAGCAGGAAACCGCTGACAGGAATACATATTATCATCAAGGGCACACAAAAAGGGTCAGTCAGTAATGATGACGGCTTTTTTTCAATTACATCAGGTTCCGTCAAAGGAACACTTACCATTCATGGTGTAGGTTACAAAACGGCAACAATTCCGTTTCATATTAAAGGAAGCGGAAAAGAATTTACCACCATCCTTTTGCAAAAAGAGATCATTGATCTGGATGAGATTACTGTTTCTGCCGGATTGGTAACGGATAAAGAAAAACCGGTAACCGTTTCCACAATTCATGCAAAAACCATTCATAACGAGCTGGGAGACAGGCCGCTTCCCTTTTCGTTCGATCAAATCCCGGGAGTTTATACCGTGAGGAGAGGCGGTGGGAGCGGAGATGCCGAAATGAGTATCCGTGGGTTCGATCAGGAAAATGTAGCCGTTATGGTGGATGGTGTCCCGATCAATGGTGTGGAAAATGGCCTGGTTTACTGGAGCAACTGGCTGGGGCTTGCTTCGGCAGCGGCTGAAATACAGATACAAAAAGGGCCGGGCTTTTCCAATGCGGCGGTAAACTCGGTGGGCGGAAGTGTCAACATCATTACCGAGCCGGCTTCCAGGATCAAAGGTGGTTCATTAAGTTACGGAATAACAACTTACGGAAACCAGGAAGTCGTCCTTAACCTGAACAGCGGTAAAATGAAAAACGGCTGGAGCATCTCCCTGATGGGTTCCTATATGAATGGTCCCGGTTACATTGATGCCACCTATGTGAAAGGATGGTCTTATTATCTGGCAATGAGCAAACAGATCAATAAAAAAAACAGACTCACTTTAACTCTGATGGGCGCCCCGCAACGGCACGGACAGCGCACCCTGAAACTGTCAAATGATGAATACCGGCGCTATGGTAATTTGTTCAACAAAGACTGGGGCAGTTACAACGGAAAGATCAATAATGCATCAGAAAATTTTTATCACCGCCCGTTCCTGGGAATAAACCATTATCTCACAATTGATAAAAATAAAAAACTGGCCACATCGGTTTATCTGATCATGGGTAGCGGCGGGGGCAAATGGTCGGAGAATTTTAACTATGCCCCCACCATTTTCTCGTACAGGAACGAATCGGGACAAATTGACTGGCCCGCAATTTATCGGAACAATGCCTCGCACGAAGGCCAGTATGTTTTGAATACCGGAGATACGGTAAGAGGTTATTCCCTGAATGTACAAACCAATTTTCTGGCAAGCCACATCGAAACGGGATTGCTTTCAACATGGCAGCAGCAAATAAACGGGCATTTTAAGTTCGTAGCAGGTATCCATTATCGTTTTTTCAATTCGTTCCTTCGCGAAGATATTACCGATCTTTTAGGAGGCAAATTCTTTATTGACGACTATTCGTGGGCTGTTGACGGAGACGCCGGCCGAAACGAGGTGAAAACAACAGGTGATATCATCAAGGTCAACAACAATTCCATTATTAATTTTGTAAATGCCTGGGCCCAGTTATTTTTTGAGGGCGGGCCTTTTAATGCTTATATTTCGGTAAACGGCAACAACAACTGGTATCAAAGAGTTGACAGGTACAATTATGTGGAAAATACCAAAAGCAATAATATTGTGCTCCCCGGTTTTGATGTGCGCGGCGGATTGGGTTACCGGCCGGCAGGACAGCACAACGTGTATGTCAACGGAGCTTTTATTTCCAAAGCACCTTTTTTTAAATATGTGTTCGGGAATTTTAACAATCAGCCGGTTCTGAACCTGAAAAACGAACAGGTGAAAACTTTGGAGGCAGGTTACAGGTTTGAATCTCCAAAATGGCTGATCAACTTAAGTGGCTATTATACGCTGTGGTCTAATGTATCCCTGTTGACAGACGAATATGTTCAACTGGAAAACAACCTGCAGACCCGTGCTTTGATAAACGGGTTGAACGCAGTGCATCAGGGTATTGAACTGGAAGTCAAAGCAAATCCGGTCACTAATCTGAAACTGGGGGCTTTCCTGATGCTGGGTGATTTCAGGTGGAAAAACAATGTGGAAGCAACTCTTTTTAACAACGAAAATGTTCCTGTAGATACAATTCATGTTTATGCAAAAAATATTTATGTCGGGGGAACGGCACAACAACAATTCGGGTTAAATCTTGAGTTTCGCCTGCTCAACTTTTTTAACATACGTGCCGAATGGGTTTACCTCGACAAGATTTTTGCACGCTTCTCGCCTGTATCAAGGACTGACCCGGACGACACCAGCCAACCATACAGCATGCCCGGTTATCAGGTTGTGAATGCTTATATCGGTATTCCTTTTAAGATTTCCAGAATACCTGTATTGATACAAATTAACGGTTACAATATCCTGAACAGTAACTATATCGAGTGGGGTGAGGATGGTAAAAGCCACGACCCGGACACTTTCAGGGGATTTTGGTCTTTCGGACGTACTTTCAATTTTAAATTCCGGCTTTACTTCTGACTTTTTTCAGAGGTAAACAGGCGAGTAGGCGATAAAACTATATAGAATTCTTCTAAATTATTAACATCAACCGGGATATAAATTATTGAAATACTTTTAATTATTTTTAAAAACCCTGTCAATACCATCAATTGTTAACAATTTTTTAACGTATGTAATTTGTTAAATCTTTACATTTACCCTTCATTTGTGACCAACAATTAATTTAGTATAAACCAAAATTCAAAATGCGTATGAAACGGAGAAAATTACTTTTTACCTTTTTAATGGGTTTATTTATTAGCGGAACAACCTTTGCACAGGGAATTGTCCGCGGCGTTATTCAGGATGCCAACACGAATGAAACCTTAATTGGTGCGAATGTTGTTATTAAAGGAACAACCATTGGTGTGACGACTAATCTTGATGGCAGTTTTCTTTTAATTGCACCTGAAGGAGAACACACTCTTGTAATCAGGTACGTAGGTTACGAAGAGAAAGACATTGACATTACCGTCAAGGACGGTGCTACCTACAATGTGGGAACCATTTTATTGCAGTCGAGCGCCATCGGCCTTGATGAAGTCAATGTACTGGCTTCTGTTGCCGTTGACAGGGAGACACCTGTTGCCGTCAGCACAATTTCAGCCAAGTCAATCGAAGAGAACCTGGGAAGCCAGGAGTTTCCGGAAGTGATGAACTATACACCTAACGTTTATGCAACCAAAAGCGGTGGTGGTTTTGGCGATGCACGCATCAACGTTCGCGGTTTCGACCAAAGGAATGTGGCTGTTATGATCAATGGTATCCCCGTAAATGACATGGAAAACGGCTGGGTTTACTGGTCCAACTGGGCAGGACTGGGTGATGCAACACGTACAATCCAGATACAGCGCGGGTTGGGTGCATCAAAACTGGCCATTAATTCGGTTGGAGGTACCATTAACATCATCACCAAAACAACCGATATGAACAAAGGCGGATCATTTATGGTCGCGGCTACAGATTATGGCCGTTTCAAATCCATGCTCACTTTGTCAACCGGCAAACTGAAAACAGGGACTGCAATTACTTTTGTCGGTTCACGTACTTTCGGTAAAGGTTATATTGATGCAACATGGGTAGATGCATGGTCCTATTTCCTTTCGATCAGCCAGGATATCGGAAAGGATCATCAACTTGTCTTTACTGTTATTGGTGCACCGCAAAAACACGGACAACGTGACGGTTATTACATGCTTGATTCAACCATGTATGAAACTTACGGCGCCAAATATACCCGCAACTGGGGATGGCGCGGTGGTGAGCAACTGAATGAAAGGGTTAACTACTACCATAAACCACAGATCGCTTTGAACTGGTACTGGAATATTTCCGAAAAAATTTTCCTGGCAACTTCCGGTTACATTTCATTTGGAAACGGTGGCGGATCAGGTCCTTTGGGTAACAGAAATTTTATGTTTGACCAGAATGGCAGCGGTTATTACCTCAAATACGAACCCCCGCAGACAGCCAGCGGTTATTACAACTGGGATCTTTTAGCCGACCTGAACAGCCAGGATATGTATTCGGTAAAAGGGGGTGACACAACCTGGTATCCCGCCGGAGAATCAAAACACATTATCCGTAATTCGGTCAACAACCATTTCTGGTCCGGTTTGCTTTCAAACCTCAGATTTAATATTTCAGATCATTGGACATTTAACGGTGGAATTGACACAAGATTCTATGTCGGAGAACATTACCGTGAGGTAAGAGACCTGGTAGGCGGTGATTACTGGCCGGACAAAGTGTTTGGAAACACAACGGTTGGCGACAAAATTGCTTACTGGAATGATGGTATTGTAAAATATGGCGGTTTATTTGCCCAGATAGAATATACGGGAAGAAGAATATCGGCATTCCTGGGTGGTTCCGTTTCCGACACATGGACCAAAAGAAAAGATTATTACAGTTACCAAACCGGTGTAGTAACCGAAGAATATGCCAAAAGTAACCCGAATATCAGTGAAACGCTGTCAAATTTAGGTTACAATGCCAAGATCGGCGCCAACTATAACATCAATGAAAAGAACAATGTTTTTGTGAATGCAGGTATCTATTCACGTGTCCCGTTCTTCAGGTTCCACTTCCTGAATTACAGGAATGAGGTGAATCCTGATCTCAAAAATGAAAATATCTATGCTGCTGAAGTCGGTTACGGTTTCCTGTCTAAAAAATTCAGGCTTAACTTCAATGCCTATTATACTGTATGGGCTGATATATCACAGTTGACAAGTTTCTATATTCCTGACCCCAATAACCCGGATGAAACGATCAGGGTAAATGCATTTGTTTCTTCTTTGAAAGAAACACACACAGGTATAGAGATTGATGCACAATATACCATCACCAGGTGGGTGAATATCGGTGGTATTCTGGCAATCGGTGATTGGAGATATTCCAACGATCCTGTTGCCGATCTGTATGATGAACAAACACGTGATAAAATCGGGGAAGGTACCCTTTATTTGAAAGACCTGAAGGTTTATGACCAACCTCAAACACAAATAGGTTTAAATGCAGATTTCAGGATTGCCAAAAAGATTGACATCGGTGCACAGTGGTTCTATTACGATAACCTCTATTCAAGATATACGCTGGAAGACCGTAAAAATCCGGATGACAGAGGACAGTCATGGAAATTACCTGCATACACTTTGTTGAATGCCCGTTTAGGCTGGAGCTTCAAGTTAGCAGGACTTGATTCCTATTTCCTGATCAACTGCTACAACGTTTTCAATACGGTAGCCCTGGCTGAAGCCGAGGACAAAGGAGTTAAGATGGATGACGGCTCATACGAGCACACATTCAGAAAAGGATTCTGGATCTGGGGACGTAACTGGAACTTCTCACTGAAGGTTCGTTTCTAATCCATCGGACTTTTATAAAAAAGCCCCTCATTCAGGGGCTTTTTTTATTTTTATTCACAAATAAAAACCCATGAAGAAAGATTTTTTACTTTTTATCGTGTTGATTTCCCTGCTTGCGTTTTATTCATGCCAAAAAAAGCAGGAACCCGCGAAGCCATACCTTATCATGCTGTCGCTTGACGGTTTCCGGTGGGATTATCCGGATTTTGCCAACACTCCTGTTCTCGATTCACTGAAAAGGGCAGGTGTAATTGCCGAGTCACTCAAACCTTCATTTCCCACCAAAACATTCCCTAACCATTATACCATTGCAACGGGATTGTATCCCGATCATCACGGTTTGGTAAATAACAGTTTTTATGCGCCCGATCTGGATAAGTATTATAAGATCAGTGACAGAACGGCTGTTGAAAACGGCGCTTTTTATGGTGGTGAGCCCATTTGGGTTACTGCCGAAAAACAAAATGTTAACACGGCTACATTTTTCTGGGTTGGATCAGAAGCAGAGATCGAAGGAATAAGACCTGAATACTGGTACAAATACGATAAAAGCGTACCCTTCAAATCAAGAGTGGATACGGTAAAATACTGGCTTTCACTTCCTGAAGGGGAAAGACCTCACCTGATGCTCTGGTATTACTACCAGCCGGACCACATCGGACACGAAGCCGGACCATACGGGGAACAAACCATAGCAATGGTCGAAAAACTGGATTCATTGCTGGGTTACTATTTTACGCAGATGCGAAAGCTTCCCGAATTTGACAAACTGAATTTTATCATCACTTCCGACCATGGAATGACTGAAACATCAAACGACCGTGTTGTTATGATTGATCAGTACCTTGATACGGTGGACATAGATATTTTTATCGGGAGAAACCCGAATTATAACATAAAAGTCAAACCGGGTAAACTTGATAAAGTTTATGGGGAGCTAAAGAAAATTCCTCATATTTTCGCCTGGAAACATGACAGTGTTCCCGCCCGGCTGCATTACGGACATAATCCCCGCACACTTGACATTACAATTGTTGCATACCCGGGTTGGTCTATAGTCTCCAGTTGGAGAAAAAGAATAGGAAACGGAAACCACGGATATGACAACAGTTTTAAAGACATGCATGCCATCTTTTATGCTGCGGGCCCTGCTTTCAAAAAAGATTTTGTCCATCCGACATTTGAAAATGTGAACATTTATCCGCTGATCGCAAAGATCATGAAGCTGCAACCTGCCCCAACAGATGGTAAGCTGAAGAATGTGTTTACGATGCTGAGGTAGGGCTTAGAAAATAGTGATTAGTGAGTTGTGATTTGTGATTGATTGACGAAATGACTTTCCAGAGTGCGAAGGGCCTGTGCCAAAGGCACTCTACCGAGCAGTCCTTCGGACCTTTGGAGGAAGAGTCAGAAAGTAACCAGAACGAAAAGCTGCTCAAGTTTTCATACCCGGCCCGTGCGTTGCGAGACCTGGACGATGCAAAACTGCTAAATTTTCACAAAATTTTATTAACAACATTGTATTAAACCCCGCACGTGCGGGGTTTTTGTTGTTTTTTGTTTTTTTCCCCGGATTGCATCCGGGGCTATTCATGTTCAATCACTTCGTGATTTGCTACCATTCGTTGGCCCGTTCAGCGGGTCAGGGAGCACCCATCCCGGCGGGTGGGCTTGTTCCCGCCGGGTGGAAAACAAACCAAACTTTCAAAATCAAAAAGTTCTCTTTATTTTTGAAGAATGAAAAAAATAATAGTTCTCCTCCTGATCTCCTGGCCGGTCATATTCGACGGTCAGGAAAAAATGCTGAACGCAGGTCCCATGCCGGGATACAGCACGATGAAAGAAGTAGCCATCTGGTGTCAGACAACAAAAGCAGCATCGGTTTTTGCGAAGTTCTGGAATGTGAACAATCCGAAAGAAGTCAAACAAACCAATACGGTGAACACCATTGCTGAAGAAGGATTTACCGCACACCTTATCGCAGGCAACCTGGAACCGGGAAACACTTATCAGTATGAACTTTACATCAATGGTAAGCCCGTTTTCCTGCCTTATGAAACCGTATTCCATTCCCAGAAAATATGGAAATGGCGCGGCGATCCTCCCGATTTTTCATTCTTCACCGGAAGCGGATCATACATCAATGAGCCGGAATACGACCGCCCGGGAAAGCCGTATGGCGGTGGTTATGAGATCTATAATAGTATGGCCAAAAAGCATCCGGATTTTATGATCTGGCTTGGTGACAATGTATATTACCGTGAGCCCGACTGGAACAGTTGGTCGGGCATTCTCCACCGCTATACCCACGACCGGGCTATCCCTGAACTTCAGGAATTCCTGGCCTCTACCCACCACTATGCCATCTGGGACGACCACGATTTCGGGCCCAACGACAGTGACCGCAGCTTCTGGAACAAAAACAGGACCATGAAAGCCTTTGAACTTTTCTGGGCCAATCCATCCTATGGCGTGGGTGACATTAAAGGGACCATTACCTCATTCCAGTGGGCTGACGCCGACTTCTTCCTGCTGGATAACCGCACCTATCGCTCCCCTGACCGGAGAAAAGGGAAAAACAAAACCGAACTGGGAGAAGAGCAACTTCAGTGGTTATTCGACAACCTGGCCAGCAGCTATGCCACTTTTAAGTTTGTGATCATTGGCGGCCAGTTTCTCAGTACTTCCGAAAAATACGAATCATACAGTAATTACGGATTTGACGGTGAAAGGAAAAGGATTATCGAATACATTTATAAACAAAACATCCACAATGTGATCTTTGTAACCGGGGATGTTCATTTCTCGGAGATATCGCTTTTGAAGAAGAAAGGGAAACCCGATATCATTGATATTTCGTCTTCCCCGTTCAACAGCGGGCCCAATACCAATGCCATCAATCAAAGCAATACATTGCGTGTCCCCGGTTCGGTGATCATGGAACGTAACTTTGCGGAAATTAAGGTAACAGGCCCCAGGCTGGACAGAAAAGTCACGGTGACTTATTTTGATGTCAACGGCAAAGAGCTGTACAAATACGAATTCAGTGCGTGGTATCCCGAAAGGAAATAAATTGCCGGGTTTCTTTTCTATTTACCACGCATATCAATACGGTGAACAAATCCGAAACTTAATTCTGAAAAATCAGCCTGACTTAAATTGGCATTAATATAAGCGCCAATAAAAAGATTATTTTTTGGATTAGTTGCCGTATTGGTCATATAGAATCTTAAACCGAGGCGGGTAGAGAAATTTTTTTTCAGCCATTGTTTAAGTCCTTTATCATCGCCATAAAGCTCCTGGTGAAAGTTGTAAAACGGTTTCAAAATGTTGAGACCTATTTCGCCATCTACTCCAACATGACCAAGCAACAATTCGCTCCCGATATAAATCTGGAAATTTGAAGCATAATAAACAGGGTTATTATTAAATTCATGCGGTTGAAAATCAAGGATATAATTATAGTATTGCTGATAAAACCGATATGTCAAACCAACCCTTATTTTCACAACTTGTTTGAAAACAGTTCCTGCACCCAAAGAGGCAATGTTAACCGCTCTGGGTACACCACCTGTTTTTGAATCGGGACCTCCAAACTCCTGCATACCTATTCCGGTTCGAATCATAATAAAATATTGTTTTGTATGCTTGAGTTCCGGCTTTTGATATTTTTCTTTGTAACTGTTTGTAACCGGTTTCATATAAACCCGGGATGATAAACTGATCAATAAAGAGTTTAACCCCAGATTTGGCATTTTCATATGCCCGTTCGAATGATGAATATAGCTTATGCCAATATTAAAATCAAGATAGTTGTTAATCAGCACATTATAATATGCTGTTGCCTGAAAGATCCAGGTCAGCTTTGAACCGATCGCAAGGTTCATTGGATTGGAATACTTGTCGTAACTCTTTGAAAAGTACGTTCCTCCAATACCAATTTTAAAATGCAAAGAATTAAAATGCCGGTGTGAAGTGTTCAATGAAAAATACGGAAGAACGCTGATTGAATTACCAAATATTTTATCATTACCATAAGTAGTGTATGATATGGAAAGCCCGGTTGAGGGGTAGTTTAAATATACAGCCCATAACTTTTCCGGATCGTAAATTATTTTACCTATGCTTATTGAATAAGTATTCTGGAACCTTGTAACGGGGAAGTTGCTGTTCGTAGGCAATGCTTTCCCGATCAAAAATCCGGGTTGAATAAATCCCACTGATTTATCCCCGTCCCCATCCCCGATACAAAAGCTACTTTTCAGTAAAAAGAAAATGATATATAGAATTGTAAGTAATCTCATTTAAAACGATTTATCGGCACGTGGTTATTTTTAGTGATAGGTAATATCCTGCTGTGTAAAACTACAAATTTTATTAGGCGACTTTTTATGCAGATAATAACCATAACTATTTAAATACGGGAAAGCCGGTTCATCAGCCAGTGGTCGGCAATCACTAGTGCGGCCATGGCTTCAACAATGGGTACGGCACGGGGGACAATGGTTACATCGTGGCGGCCCTTTCCTTCAAGGATAACTTTATTTCCTTTTTCATCCACTGTTTCCTGACTTTTCATCAGGGTTGCAACCGGTTTGAATCCGACAGTAAACCAGATGTCCATCCCGTTGGAAATGCCCCCCTGGATGCCACCCGAGTTGTTGGTATTAGTAATTATCTTTCCCTGTTCTGATGTAAATTCATCATTCTGCTCAGAGCCGTACGCCCGGGTTCCGGCGAATCCCGAGCCTATCTCAAAACCCTTCACCGCATTGATGCCTAGCATGGCTTTCCCCAGGTCGGCATGTAGCTTATCAAATACAGGCTCGCCTAATCCCGGAGGAACTCCCTGTATGATACATCTGATCTGACCACCCAGAGTATCGCCCTTTTTTGCAGTTTCTTTGATCAGCACGATCATTTTTCCCGAAGTCTCCGGATGGGGACATCGGACCGGTGACGACTCGATTTCAGTGGTATTAAAATAGAAGATTTCAGGCATTTTAATATTGCCGATGGCATTTACATAAGCCGTAATCGAAATACCGGCATTCTGCAACAACATTTTGGCAAATGATCCGGCTATCACCCTTGCAACGGTCTCACGGGCCGAAGCCCTGCCTCCTCCCCGGTAATCGCGGATACCATATTTCTCATAGTAGGTAAAATCGGCATGAGAGGGTCTGAAAGCTCTTTTCAGGTGGCTGTAATCCTGCGGTTTTGTGTCTTTGTTCCACACCAGAAAAGCAATGGGTGTTCCCAATGTTTTTCCTTCAAAAACTCCCGATAATATCTCAACCTTGTCTTCTTCCTTTCGTTGGCTGACTATATCCGACTGTCCCGGCCGTCGTCTTTCCAGATCATGTTTCAACAGGCCCTCATCCACTTCCACTCCTGCCGGAAAACCATCCAGGATGCCGCCGATGGCTCGTCCGTGGGATTCGCCGAAGGTGGTTAGTTTTAATACTGTTCCGAATGTATTGCCGGGCATAGGATTTTTTTTTTTTTGTAAATATATAAAAACAGTTAATAACAATAAATAGCACATTGATCTTAAATACAGTCAAATAAAAAAGCCGGTAAAAATCATATCTGTCTGCCGGCTTTTTTTCAGAGGCACAGGATGTTAAACTTCATCCAAGATTCTCAACTTTTCCTCGTAAGTTTTTATTTCTCGTTTTGCATTTTCAATCTTTTTCTCGAACTCCTTGCGGAACACTTCCGTTTGTTTTGAGCTTGAAAAGAACCCGATGTTGTTTTCCCAGAGGGCTACATCTTCTTTGATCTTTTTGATTTTAGTCAGAAGATTGTTCCGTTCTTTTGAGATCCACCTGCCGGCATCAGGCTCGTTTTTTATCATGACGATCCTGTTCTTATAGCTCGAAAGGCCGAACTCCGACTTGTCAATGTCCATTTTATCAATCAAGGTGTTAATAGCCTCGCGATATTGTTTCTGTAGCCTGTCTTTGTCTTTAAACGGAACATGCCCTGTTTCAACCCATTGCCGTTGAAAATCTTTTAATGCATCCAGGTTGGCTTTTTTGTCATCTGATATTTTGAATTTCTTTATCTCCTGGATCAGCTTGTTTTTCTTTTCAAAGTTTTCATCTTCAACTTTATGGATATTTTTAAAATACTCGGCCTTCCGGTTAAAGAATTCATCGCAGGCCGCCCTGAACCTTCGCCATATTTTTTCGCTGTGACGCCTCGGTACCGGGCCAATCTTTTTCCATTCTTTCTGAAGATTGATCAGCTCATGTGTGGTTTTTTTCCAGTCGTCGCTGTCTTTCAAAGCTTCCGCCTGTGCGCAAAGATCAATTTTCAGATTCAGGTTATTCATCTGTTGTTCTTTGACTTTGGTGAGAAACTCACGTTTATTGGTAAAAAATGTATCCAGTGAAGATTTGAACCGCATCCAGATTTCATCATTTTTTCCTTTGGGTGCCCGTCCTAAGGTCTTCCACACTTTGAAGACCTCATTCACCTTATCCGTACTCCTTTGCCATTCTTTCAAGGTATTGTTGGTTACCTGGATTATTTCTTCCACTTTTTCACAAAGTGCAACCTTGGCTTCATAATTTTTCTTTTGTTCTTCATGGCGCTCGGCATAATGTTCTTTCCTGCGCTGGTTGATCTTGTCTGTTGCCGCTTTAAAACGTTCCCATATTTCTTCTTTCATTTCGGAAGGCACAGGGCCGATTTCCCGCCATTCGTCATGATACTTTTGTAATAGTTTAAATGATTTGAGAATGGATTTTTCGAACAGCAACTCTTCCGCCTTTTCACAAAGCTGGATTTTTTGTTCCAGATTCTTCTTCATGTCAAGGTCACGAAGTTCTTTATTTATACGGATCTTATCAAAGAACTGCTCAACGAGAAAGTGATAGTTTGCCCAGAGATTTTTCAATTCCGAAGAGGGGACCATCCCGATTTCTTTCCACCGGTTTTGCAGGTTCCGGAACTCGTCGTAGGTTTTCTTCAGTGTTTCCTCCGAATTGATCAGTTCTCGCAACTCATTGAGGATATCAAGTTTCAACTGAAGATTCTGCTGTTTTTCTTTTTCAAGCTGCTCGGCATAACGTTGCTTAATTCGTTTATAAGTGCTTAAAGCAGATTTAAACCTTTTTTCCAGCGGGTCTTCAACAAGTTTAAAATCTTTTTCATCACCTCCGTCCGCAATAAACTCCTGAAGGCGATCTTCCTTTTCTTCGGTATTTCTTTTATAAAAAGCGTTGGTGATGCTTATCACCTGATCTCTGATCAGGGCAATGTCTTTTTCCTGAACAACTTCCTCAAGCATTTCAACCAGTTCCTGCTTATTGAGTTCCTCATAATGGATTTCTACCAGTTCCGGCTCACCTGCTTTACCCCGGTTAAATCCATCATGCAACAGTGTAATGATCTGCTCTTTCTCCTGAGCGCTGATTTGTTTTTTCTTCCCGGAAGACGGGGTTTTCTTTTTTCCGGAAGTTTCTTTGGGAGATTCAGTAACGTTGCTGGCAATAAGCCTGATGATCTCTTTCTTTTCCTTGCTGCCGATCTGTTTGGTTACCGCAGGTTTACTTTTGGCTTTGGCTTTTTGTGTGGTCTTTTTCGGCGCTTTGGTATCGTGAATTAATTTGATTATTTCTTTCTTTTCTTTTGCGCCGATCTGTTTGACCGTTCTCTTTTTTTTCGGAGCCGGTTTTTTTGTTTTTAATTCTTTTTCGGGCTTCTCCTCCTGATTTTTGTTGTTTTCAACGATCTCAGGATTTTGATGAGGATCTTCTGCGTGCATAACATTCTTATTTTTATTTCACATCCTGGCTAACCAAAGCTAGCCTGGTACTCAGGTTTCAAGTATAAATTTCCCTTTTTAAAACGGGAAATGCAAAAATAGAAATAATTCCAAACCATTATATTTTTCAGGTAAATCATAAATTGAATCCGTAAAACCGGATTATCTGTAAAATCGCGATTTATTATATATCAGATATCCGAGGGTAAAAAGAGCCGTGACTTTACTTCCGTCTTTTTCAAAATAGTTGACTGCGAGACCGATAGGCCCCAGAGGAGTCTGATAGATCAACTGTCCTGTTGCCGCCAGATAATGATATGTGAAAGGTTTGCTGAGTTGGGCTGTGTAACCATCTTCTCCTCTTAATATTTTCTTGTAAGGAACAAAATAGTATCCTTCTAACCTCAACTCAAAATTCTTTAGAAAACTAAAAAGTATTTTTGCACCTACCGAACCATAGGAATATGACCTGTAACTTTCCAGAAACATTGTTTTCATCATAAGAACGGGTTCGTAGGAAGAAGCGATTAACAAGCTCGCAACATAGTTGCTCATCAAAGGTTTGTTGGAGTATTCAAAGCTGGTCACCAGTCCGATCCTGAAAGGTTTTGAAATATTGAAGTATTGTTCATAATGTAAACTGATGAGAAAAAAGTCCAGGTCTTTGCGGTACTCTTTGTTGCCTGAAGCCGTAGTTCCGGGAATAGTGTGCTCATTACCTGTAAAATAATTAAAACCAACGAAAAAATAACTTCCCATTGTTGGAAACTGTTTGCGGTTCAGGTTGTTTCGTTCAAACTCAATGTAAGGGTTGATAAAATAAAAATTGGATTGATCTGCCGTATCGGTCCGCGTGAAATAATTATCCTGGTAATACAGGTAATTAAGTTTCAGGTTTGATGCACCCACCCTGATAACATGTGAAAGCCCGACTGGCAAACCGATGTTCAGATCAAGGTAATTTTCGTCCCCGACAATGAATGCCGGGGATTTGTCTTCAAAAAAGTAACGTGCATTGCTGAAATAATTTTTCCTTGAAGCAAGAAAATCAAGCATAATATAGAACGGAACATGACCTTGTTGTTCATATTTTGCCATTGCAAAAAAACTGTTATAAAAGGTTCCGAAATAAGAGCTGACTTCAAAATATTTGTTGGTCTTCCCGAGATGATGATAATCGAGCCGTACAAAACCTTCGTTCACTGCCGACGAACTGATGTATCCGCCAAAACGAATATTGAACGGATTAGCCACTTTAATATCAAATGTAATGTCATACTTCTCCGATTCTTTATCGTAACAAAGTGACGGGTAAATGGTTTTTACATTTTCATTGGCCAGCAGACGTTTGTATTGTTTTTTGAATTTCTGGCTATTCATGGTGTCATTTGAAAAACGAATAGATTTCATAAAATAATGACGCTGCCGGTCATTTATACCACGAACATCTACATTCCCGATGACCAGGGGTGGTTTGTTGCTGTTGAATTTTTCTCTTTTGGCAATCAGGACATCATGCTTCTGTTGTCTGGCGATTCTTTTTTTAAGCTCGGGAACAGCCTTTAACGCCGCCTGGTATCCGCTATCAATATACTGTTGAACTTTTTTAAACTGAAAAATATTTTCATTGCCTGTTCTTGTTTCAATCACCAGCCCGTATTCCGGTTTAACAGTAAAATCTGCTTTTTTCATAAGCATATTCTGCAGTTGTGATACAACATCGTCGGCATCCGGCGGATTGTAGTTACTAACGGCTTTGCTCCCGATAATAAAGTCGGGATGAAATGATTTGACAGCCACATCAATCGGAAAATTGTCAATGATTCCCCCGTCAAAAAGCAGTTTATTACCCACGTTAATGGGCCTGATGAAAAAAGGAAAAGTGAACGAAGCCCTTACGGCTTTTGCCAGATCGCCTTTTTTAAGAACGACCAGTTTAGTGGAATCAATATCAGTAGCCACGCAACGGAAAGGAATAAACAAACTATCAAAATTATATCCCGCTTCGGCAGAGGCACCTGCAAACAATTCCATGAGTTGATAATCAAGGTTTTGTATATCATAAAAATTAAAAGGTATCTGCGCTTTCAATCCTCTTTCAATGGCAAACGGAATTGTAATCCACGAAGCATCGTCCTGGTATTTTTGAAAAAAGAAATATTCCGTTTTCGAAGTACTTCGTTTGAAATTATACAATTCAGGATTTTCAAGAATTTTTTTGATCTCTTTAGGGCTGTATCCGGCGGCATACAGTCCTCCCACAAGGGCGCCCATTGAATTTCCTACAATATAATCAATGGGAATATTGTTTTCTTCAAGAGCCTGTAAAACACCAATGTGGGCAAGCCCTTTCGCCCCGCCGCCGCTCAATATCAATGCGGTCTTTTGCGAAAAAACAATCTCCGGAATAAAAAGGATTGTCAGAAGAATAATTATGTAGCACCTGCCTTTCATAGTATGGTTTAGTAAATCCGGGTTCTTGTAAACCGGGTAACGAAATTACGGAATTAGCTACAAACTAAAAAGCCCGCTATAAAAAACGGACTTTTTAGTTTATCATTGTTGTTGTAAAGTTAAACTTTGTTGAGCGCCTGCTTCAAATCATCCAGCAAATCATCAACATCTTCAATTCCAACTGACAGGCGGACAAGCCCGTCTGTAATGCCGGCTTCCAGACGTTCTTCATGGGGTATTTTTGAATGGGTCATAGAAGCGGGATGCTGGATCAGGGTTTCCACTCCACCCAGTGAAACGGCAAGTACGGCCAGTTGCACATTGTCCATTACTTTTTTGCCTGCATCCAGTCCGCCTTTCAATTCAAACGAGATCATGGAACCCGGTCCCTTCATTTGTTTTTTAGCCAGTTCATACTGCGGATGCGATTTCAACCCCGGATAAAGAACCCATTGCACTTTCGGGTGGGATTCAAGAAATTCAGCGATTTTCTTTGCATTTTCCTGTGCCCGGTCAATCCGTATGGCCAGTGTTTTCAACCCTCTTCTTGCCAGGTAGGCCTGGTGGGGATCCATATTGAAACCCATGTTTGTCATTGTATATCTTAATGCATCGAACATCTCCTTTTCTTTAGCTATTACAATGCCTCCCACAATGTCGGCATGTCCGTTAATGAACTTGGTCATGGAATGCAGTACGATATCAGCGCCGAGGTCGAGCGGTTTCTGCAAGTAAGGGCTTAAGAAAGTATTATCAACGCAAACGGTGATGTTGTGTTTTTTCGCCAATGCGCTGGCTGCCGCTATATCAGTAATCCCCATGGTCGGATTGGCGGGGGTTTCAAGATAAAGCAGTCGTGTATTGGGTTTGATCACTTTTTCAATCTCTTCAATTTTTGTACAATCCACAAAATCGTACTCCACGCCAAAACGGGGATACAATTTTTCCATGATCCCTCGCGAAGGCCCGTAAAGCGAGTTATGCCCTATCATGTGTTCTCCCTGTCCAAGCAGTGTGAGGTAAACCGTGTTGACGGCCGCCATTCCAGAAGCGGTGGCCAGGGCAGCATAACCGTTCTCAAGTTCAGCCAGCGTATTTTCCAGGTCTTCGATGGTAGGATTTCCCAGCCGTGTGTAGATGTATCCTTTTTCTTCACCCGAAAAGAACCGGGCTCCCTGATCTGCATTTTTGAATTTGAAAGTAGATGTCTGGTAAATGGGTGTTACCGCACTTCCTTTTTCATCCTCAATACCACCGGCATGAATGAGTTTTGAACTGAAACCTATGTTTTTTTTATTCATAATTTATTTATTGTTTGGTGTATTATAAAAAATGAGAAAACCGCATCGTTTCCCAGGGATTCGATACGGTCTTTCCTTTTGTCTTTGTTTTAGTTAGAAAGGCCAGAAATTGTTGTCGTTCCAGATTTGCTCTTTCAGGTCTTCGTTCAGCTTATATAACAGATGATGATGGCCTTTTTCCCAATCTGCAAGCATCTGATACATTGCCTTTTCTTCCGGGTCGGTGGCTTCTTCGGCACGTTTTGAATAAACCTCAATGGCACGGTTCTCAAAATCAATGGCTGCCGAAATGGCTGCCGCTTCAAAACCGGCTGCATTGATCTCGTTTTTAACCTTCTCCGATAATATTTCCATCACGGTTTCGTCTTCTTCATGGTGGTCGCTAACCCTCAGGAATTTATGATGCTGACTGTAATTTTTAAACTGCCTGGTGAGAAACTCTATGTGTTCATCTTCTTCTTCCGCCATCATTTCAAATATCTTTTTGGCCGATTTGCTCTCGGTTTGGCGTGCAGCCTGACTGTAAAAAGCTTTTCCCCTGCGTTCGAGAAGAATGGCATTTTTTAATACCTCTAATGCTTTATCCTTTGATTCCATAACTTTTAATTTTATACTTGCAAAAGTAGCCAAATATTCTATGCATTTGTTGAATGTTTTTGAAAGGGAAAGCAATTTGGTATAAATTTGTAACGGTTCAAAACAATAAAATTGGAAGACCATAAAACCATAATTAAACGCCTGCTCAGCGAAAACCATTTCCCTGTTGGCGGGAACATCATCGAATTGCCCGGTTCAGGTTCAAACCGTTTGTATTTCAGGGTTGTTTTTCATGAAGGCAGTCGTAAAACCCTCATTGCTGCCTTTAATCCGGATACCTCGGAAAACAAAGCATGGCTGGCATTCAGCAACCATTTCAGGAATATCGGATTACGGGTACCGGAGCTTTTTGCCTTCGATAAGGGGATGCATTATTTTCTTTTGCAGGACCTGGGAGAAACCGATCTGCTGATGCTTTTGTTGAACGAAGGTTTGACGGAACAAGTGAAAGATCATTACAGGCAGGCCATCGCCGACCTTGTCCGGTTCCAGACTGAAGGTATCAAAGGGCTGGATATGTTTGTGGCTTACCCTGTGAAAGAATTCGACAAGAAGTCTGTTTTGTGGGATTTGAATTATTTCAAATATTATTTTGTCAAACCTCACGAAATATTATTTAATGAAGGTAAACTGGAAAATGACTTCAGGAACCTAGCCAAACGTTTACTGGAAGCTGATTCCGGCTTCTTTCAGTACCGCGATTTCCAGGCGCGTAACATTATGATCTTTGAAGACCGCCCTTGGTATATTGATTTTCAGGGAGGGCGTGAAGGACCGTTGCAATACGACCTGGCTTCATTGCTTTACCAGGCCAGGGCCGGCTTGCCTCAGCCATTCAGGGATGAACTTTTCAACAATTACCTGAAACATCTGGAAAAAGCTATCCCGGGACAAGCAGTCCGCTTTGAAAAGTATTTTAACGACTTTATCTGTTTCCGGCTGATGCAGGTCCTTGGGGCTTATGGTTTCCGTGGGTTGATCCAGCGGAAAAGTCATTTCCTGATAAGCATTCCGCCTGCCATCCGCAACCTGAAAGAACTTATGGAAAGGTCACCCGTTAGCAGGGCGTACCCGGAACTTGAACGGATATTTACTCAAATCACCGGCCTGAATCAGTATAATGTGCCGGAATTGCCCGCCGGAAAGTTAACAGTCAGCATCAACAGTTTTTCTTATAAAAAAACGGGATACCCGCCCGATATGACTGAAAACGGAGGTGGATTTGTCTTTGACTGCCGGGCACTACCCAACCCGGGCAGGATAAAAGAATTGCAGGATTTTACAGGTCTTGAACGCCCTGTGATCGAATATTTGCAGGATAAAGGCGAAGTGAACCGGTTCATGACAGAAGTTTTTATGATCGTCAAACAAAGCATTGAAAATTATCTGGAGCGCGGGTTTACTCATTTACAGGTCAATTTCGGATGTACCGGGGGGAAGCACCGTTCGGTTTACTGTGCCCGGCAACTTGCGGAATTCATCAGTGTAAAATACAACGGGCAGGTTGAAATCCGGTTGAAGCAGATACAGTTGGAAAAGGAAGAGTTGATGGATTAAACCTATGTTGTTTATACATACGCTCTTCTGATTTGAAATCCTGATGTTTGGGATCGTTTACAAATTTAATATCAGGGCCGGGATTATAAATCCCGACAAGCGAACAGGATAATAAGATGAAAGCAATGATACTGTCTGCAGGCTTGGGGACACGACTGGGTGAAGTGACGCGGGACAAACCGAAAGCACTTGTTGCGGTGAACGGTATGCCCATGTTGAGGCTGTTGATTGAACGGCTGAAGAAACAGGGAATTAAAAAGTTCATGGTCAATGTACATCATTTCGGGCAGCAGATCATTGATTATATCGGGAAAAACAATGGCTTTGGTGTGGATATTTCCATTTCCGATGAACAGGATGAGTTGCTCGACACGGGTGGTGCCATTTGGAAAGCACGGGATTTCTTTCAGGGTACAGAACCGGTGCTCGTCCACAATGTAGATGTTTTATCAGGGATCAACCTGAATGAGCTTTTGAGCCATCATGAAAAAACCGTTGCCCTTGCAACTCTTGTTGTCAGTAATAGAAAATCGGGAAGGGCATTGCTGTTCGATGACAAAATGCAACTCACGGGATGGGCTGACCTGGAAAACAATATTTATAAATGGATTGATGGCCCTGTTGAAAATTTCTCAGTTTATGCTTACAGCGGAATTTATCTAGCGAGACCGTCGTTTGCGGAAAAGCTACCCTTTACAGGCCGGTTTTCGATCATTGATGCCTGGCTGGCGATGGCAAAAACGGAACGCATCATCGGCTGGCCCGATAATTTGTCTGCTTGGTTTGATCTGGGGACAAAAGAAAAAATAAAGGTGGCTGAAAAGTATATGGGAAACATTCAATAAAAAAGTCAAACCCATATAACAAATAAGAATGATTTACAAACGAGGTAATAAGTAAGTTCAGCATAGCTACAGGTTGTTTACTTCAATCGTATATAATACCTGATTTTCTTAAAAAGTGCTTCCGAAACAATCCCTTCCTCAACAAGTTGATGTTTATAAGTGAACTTCCCTTTTTCCAGTCGCCGGTTGATGATTTCCCGCGTAATCTGATTTGAAAAATAGGGATGTGCCGATATTTTTTTGAAATTCTCTTTGTTTATGTTGATGGTTTTGATTGCCGTGGTATCTACTTCAACGAAACGCTGTAACTTTTTCACTCTTTCACTATCAAGACCGTAAACGTCTGCCAGTTGCCAGGTGTTATAAAATCCACCTAAAAGATTTCTGTATTTAAGGGTTCTGACGGCAAGCCAGGGTGGTAGCTGAAGGCTCTTTACCAGGGTGGCCGAATCGGCGCTGTTTATTTCTACTTTTTTATACCATTCTTTTTTGTTCTTTTTTCTCTTTTTAACTCGGTCAAGAGTTTCTTCAAAGTCACCGGGAACCCTCTTGTCTTCTTCCGGAATGCTGATATACGGCATTAAAACTTGGTATTCGGCATCCGATATGCAATAAAGATTTCTGAAATCTGCTTTGCGATAAAACCGGTAGCCTTTCGATTCATAGGTTTTGATGGAAAGAATTTGTTTGTCTGTCAAACCCAGCTTTTTCCACGACTCCTCCGGCAGGTTATTGGGATTAAACAAAAACGGGTGTAGTTTCTTCCGTGCCTGGTCAATGGAAAGCTTACCCCGGTTTTGCAAATTTTCGATGACAATACTATCGGAAATTTGTTGTTGTTTTTGGCGAAATTTCTCTATTTCATTTTGAAATTCGGTTATACTGTCTTTTTGTGGCCGGTAATGTACAGGTAAGAAATAATTGATAATGAACACAGCCACAACAAAAACAGATAAAACAATGACCCCTCTTTGCTGGCTCTTATTCATTGTTAAAAAAGCCCGGGACCATTGTTTGAAATTTTGACTCATCCTTGTTTTGTAGTGAAAATATGCAGGCGATTATTAACTGAAAACAAATATAACAAAGATCGTCTAATAGACGAATTATTTTCTCATACTTTTATTATCTTGACCCCCGTTTTTGAGTAGTCAAAATTTGATTTGATAAGATGAGAAAAAATACGGTTTTTATTTTACTTTTTGTTTTGTATGCTGTTGTATTGCACGGACAAGACACGTTGAGACCAACTGTTAATAAAGATGTCAGGAATAGCCAGCCGGCAGAGCAAGAAATGACCCTCAGTCAAAAGATTGACAGAGCTTTTAGGCCGGTTGTGGAAGTCATGACAAATTTTCTTTTCTGGGATCCTTTTGCTACATTAGGCATTCACGACCCGGTTTCTTATGATTCAACGGGAAAACCTTTAGTGAATAAAGAAGGGAAACCTGTAAGGCATAACATTCCTTTCATTGTGGCCTGGCTGATCTTCGGGGCAATTACTTTTACCATTGTCATGCGATTTATCAATATCAGGGGATTTAAACATGCCATTGACCTGGTACGGGGCCGGTACGACGATCCGGATGACCCGGGAGAGGTGTCTCATTTCCAGGCACTGACAACAGCGCTTTCGGCAACTGTCGGATTGGGTAACATTGCCGGAGTGGCTATTGCAATTACCATTGGCGGGCCCGGTGCCACATTCTGGTTGATCGTAGCAGGATTGTTGGGGATGACCTCAAAATTCACAGAATGTACGCTGGGAGTAAAATACCGTAAAATTGATGAAAAAGGTGTTGTATCGGGTGGGCCGATGTACTACCTGCGATATGGACTGGAGAAAAGAAATCTGAAATGGCTTGGGATAGTACTTTCAGGTTTGTTTGCCCTGCTGGTTATCGGAGGCTCTTTCGGCGGCGGCAATATGTTTCAGGCCAACCAGTCTTTTTCGCAGTTAGCCTACCTGGTGCCGTCAGTTGAAAAACATGGTGCCTGGTACGGTATCATCCTGGCGATACTTGTCGGTATTGTTGTTATCGGTGGTATCAAAAGTATTGCAAGGGTTACGGATAAAATCGTACCGTTTATGGCCGTGCTGTATGTGGGTACGGCGCTGATCATTATTGCCATGAATATCAGCCACACCGGTGAAGCTTTCCGCCTGATCTTTGAGGGTGCTTTTGCTGCCGACGCCATGAAAGGCGGTGTTATCGGTGTATTGATCGTCGGGTTTCAGCGTTCTTCTTTTTCAAATGGGGCCGGTGTGGGGTCGGCCTCGATCCCTCA
>CAZMOS010000045.1:6535-22902 GCA_964567945.1 uncultured Lentimicrobiaceae bacterium | reverse complement strand
TTTGTGTGGAGCCCGGTTAGTTATATTGAATATACATTTCAAGCATTCCTGCCTCCCCTTCCTTTGCCAGGTTCAGGTTGTCGTTATTCGCCTGAATGCCCACGTCATCACCCGGCTTGATCAGCATATCGCCATCTTCGGATTTCAGCGTCACTTTTCCTTCCAGACCCATATAGATGATAAAAGAATCGAGTCCGGAAACGTCTTTGACAACGGGCTGATTGAATTTGTTGAGGTTTGTTGTGAATTTCTCACAGCTTATCAGTTGGGAGAACTGGTTTTTTTTCAGCTCATAGCGGGTTTTATAGTTGCCATAAAAGTTGAAATCAATGGCTTCCAGCGCTAATTCGGTATGCAGTTCCCTTCTTATCCCCCGGTGGTCAATGCGGTCCCAGTCATAGATGCGGTAAGTGGTATCGGAAGTTTGCTGGATTTCTGCCAGGAGAATTCCGGGACCGATAGCATGTACCCGCCCGGCAGGGATAAAAAAGACATCACCGGCGTGTACGTCTTCGTAGTTCAGTATTTCAGGTAAAGTATTGGATTCAAGATGTTTCAGGTAAGTTTCCTTATCAACTTTCCGGTTAAAACCGCTGATAAGTTGTGCGCCTTTTTCGGCATGGAGTACATACCACATTTCGGTTTTTCCCCATCCGATCTTGCGTTTTGCCGCCAGTTTGTCATCGGGATGTACCTGGATGGAAAGCCAGTCGTTTGCATCTATGTATTTGACCAGCAGGGGGAACTGATTGCCGTATTTTTTAAAATGCTTCTCACCCATCAGATCTCCCATATAGACTTCCAACAGTTCATTCAGCTCGTTTCCGGCGAGGAAACCATTCTCTACTATGGAGGGATTGTTCTCTTCACCCGACACCACCCACACCTCACCGCAATTGGGCAGGTTGCCATAATCCATTCCCAGGATGGTTTTGATCCGTTGTCCTCCCCATATTTTGTCTTTGAAGATGGGTTTGAATTTTAATGGATAAAGTGTCTTTTCCATTGCAGCGCAAAGTTAATTTTTTATTGTTTTAATCATATTTTACCTGCCTTTTTTCAGGAGGTCATGGATTTTAAAACTCAAATCACTGAGCAGGATACCCGGATGGGCATTTCTTTCGATATGGTAAATGGCTTCGTTCAGCAGTTCATAGACCTCTTTTTGGTTTGCTTCGTTGATATAAGGAGCAAAACGCCGGGTAAAGTCCGCTTCTTCTTCACTTTTCCTTAAAAGATCGTTTTGCCCTGAATTGACAAGGATACTGTTGTGTACCGTATCAAGACCGTAGGAAAGAAAACTTTTGACTTTCTCGCGTCCGATGCGCGAAAGCTCCGAATTGAAATTGTACAGTTGAATGTAATTGCCGGGTTTAAAACAGAGTCGAAGCCACTCCCTGAACTTGATAAAATTGGTCTGGGCATCTTCAAAGTTTTCGGCAATTTCAATGGCCAGGTTCCAGTTGCCACCTGACTGGAGTGCAATTGTGCCTGCCTGGCTTTCGGGAAGGCCTTTGAGGCTGGTCAAAGCCTGCTTCATGTCCAGGTCAGATATTTTCGGGACTTTAACCAGTTGTGCCCTTGAACGAACCGTGGGAAGCAATAATTCGTACCGTTCGGCAACGAGAAAGATCAGGGTTTTGTCGGGTGGTTCTTCAAAGGTTTTCAGCAACTTGTTTGAAGCGGCCGGATGCAGTTTTTCAGGCATCCAGATGATAAAAATCCGGTATTCCGACTCAAAAGCTTTCAGAGCAAGATGACGGACAAAGTCACCGGCATCCCTGACATAGATGGTTCCTTGTTTGTTGCCTACGCCCAGGTGCTCATACCATCCTTTTTGTGTGGGATAGCTTTTGCACGTTTCAAGATAATTTCTCCATTCTTCCATGAAGAGCTCCGATTTGGGGTCTTTCTTTATTTTTTCGTTGGTTGTTGTCGGGAAGAAAAAATGGAGGTCCGGATGGGCAAAATGCTGAAACTTAACGCAGGAAGGACATTTTCCGCAACTGTCGGTATTGGTCCTGTTCCGGCAATTGACATACTGGGCAAATGCAATGGCCAGGGCCAGACCGCCGTTTCCCTCGGGGCCGAGGAACAATTGTGTGTGGGCTACACGTTTTTTGTTGTAACTATTTAGTAGTTTTTTTTTTACTTCCTGCTGGCCGATGATGGATTTGAATTGCATATATTAATTTGGGATGTAAAAGTATAAAATTAGAAGGTTCAAAAGAGATGATTTGTGAGGGAATGGATGGGAGGAATGGTTTGGAATCCCCTCTGCTGCCCGGTAGCCCGTTCGGCGGGTCAGGGAACATCCTCCCGGCGGGAGGAAGAAAAACGGCGACTAAAGTCGCCGTTACAAAAAAAGCGCCGGATAAGTTCCGGCGCTTACTTGTTCTGCTTAAATATTGCTGATTACGATACTTTCGCTTTGAAGAATTCACGGTTCATCCGGGCAATGTTGGTAATGGAAATTTCTTTCGGGCATTCGGCTTCGCAGGCGTACGTGTTGGTACAGTTGCCAAATCCCAGTTCATCCATTTTGGCCACCATTTTCTGCACACGGTCTTTGGCTTCGATCTTACCTTGCGGCAACAGGGCAAACTGTGATACTTTGGCCGAAACAAACAACATGGCCGAAGCATTTTTACAGGCAGCCACGCAGGCGCCGCAACCGATACATGCTGCCGCATCCATGGCCAGTTCCGCTTTGTCCCTGTTGATGGGAATGTCATTGGCATCGGGAACCCCCGCTGTGGAAGCCGATATATAACCTCCAGCCTGGATCAGCTCGTCAAATGCCGAACGGTCAACGATCAGGTCTTTGATCACCGGGAACGGTTTGGCCCGCCACGGTTCAATCACGATCGTTTCGCCATCCCTGAACTTACGCATGTGCAACTGACAGGTTGTAATGGCCGTGTCGGGTCCGTGCGGTCTGCCGTTGATGAACAGACTGCACATGCCGCAGATGCCTTCGCGGCAATCGTGGTCGAATGCAACAGGTTCTTCACCCTTTTCAACGAGGTCTTCGTTGAGGAGGTCCATCATTTCCAAAAACGAGGCATCGGAAGATATATCGTGAACTTCGTAATCTACAAATTTGCCTTTGGCATCCCTTGAGGCCTGCCTCCATATTTTTAATTTCAGATCCATTGTTCTTGTTTTTTTCGTTTTAAAAATTAACCGGTATAATTCAGTTTAAGCTGTTTTGTAATTTCTCTGCTTAACTTCGGTTTCTTCATAAGTCAACTTCTCTTTATTGAGCACAGGCTCTTTATCGTCGCCCGTATATTCCCATGCAGCTACATACATAAAGTCTTTGTCATTCCGCATGGCCTCGCCCTCTGCCGTCTGGTATTCTTCACGGAAGTGACCGCCTGCCGACTCTTCGCGGTGCAGGGCATCACGTGCCATCAGTTCTCCCAGTTCAAGGAAATCGGCTACGCGCAGCGCTTTTTCCAACTCGATGTTGATACCGTCTTTTTTGCCCGGAACTTTTACGTTTGTCCAGAACTCTTTCCGCAGTTCCTGGATTTCCCTTATGGCTTTTTCCAGGCCTTCTTTGTTTCGAGCCATTCCCACGTAATGCCACATGATATGTCCGAGACGTTTGTGGATGGAGTCAACGGTTTCTGTGCCATTGATGGACATCAGCTTGTCAATACGTTCCTTCACATCTTTCTCCGCTTTTTCAAATTCTTCCGAATCGGTTGTCATTTTTCCGACCGCAATCTGGTCGGCCAGGTAATTTTGCATGGTATAAGGGATGATGAAGTAACCGTCTGCCAGCCCCTGCATCAGCGCTGAGGCTCCCAGGCGGTTGGCGCCGTGGTCGGAGAAGTTGGCCTCACCGGCGACAAATAAGCCCGGAATGTTGCTTTGCAGTTCATAATCAACCCACAAACCACCCATTGTATAATGAATTGCCGGGTAAATGCGCATGGGGACTTCATAGGGATTTTCATCCACGATCTTTTCATACATCTGGAAAAGGTTCCCGTAGCGGGCTTCGATCACATCCCTTCCCAGGCGACGGATGGCATCTTTAAAATCGAGAAAAACGGCCAGCCCTGTTTTTCCCACGCCATAGCCGGCATCGCACCGTTCTTTGGCAGCCCTCGATGCCACATCACGCGGCACCAGGTTCCCAAAAGCAGGATACCTTCTTTCCAAATAGTAATCCCTGTCTTTTTCGGGAATGTCTTTTGCTTTTATTTCCCCTTTTTGTATCCTTTTAGCGTCTTCTTTTTTCTTCGGTACCCAAATACGTCCATCATTCCGCAAACTTTCACTCATTAGTGTCAGTTTTGACTGATAATCACCATGAACGGGGATACATGTCGGGTGGATCTGGACATAACAGGGATTGGCAAAAAGCGCACCCCGTTTATACGAACGCCAGGTAGCGCTGCCGTTTGAAGTCATAGCATTGGTAGAAAGGAAAAATACATTTCCGTATCCGCCCGTCGCAACCAACACGGCATGAGCGCTGTGTCTTTCAATTTCTCCTGTAAAAAGGTTCCTCACAATAATACCTCTTGCACGGCCGTCTTTCAGGACCACCAGGTCAAGCATTTCGCGGCGTGTATATAATTTTACGGAACCTTTTTTGATTTCCTTACTTAAAGCACCGTAAGCGCCGAGCAACAATTGCTGTCCGGTTTGTCCCCGTGCATAGAAGGTTCTGGAAACCTGTGCTCCCCCGAAGGAACGGTTCGCAAGATACCCACTGTATTCGCGGGCAAACGGAACACCCTGGGCAACACATTGGTCTATGATGTTATTGCTTACTTCTGCAAGCCTGTATGTATTGGCTTCGCGGCCTCGATAGTCGCCACCTTTAATCGTATCGTAATACAACCGGTAAACGGTATCCCCATCATTGGGGTAGTTCTTTGCCGCATTGATACCTCCCTGGGCAGCAATACTGTGAGCACGCCGCGGGCTGTCCTGGATACAGAAAACCTTGACATTGAAACCCAGTTCACCAAGACTGGCAGCGGCAGCACCACCGGCCAGACCAGTACCAACAACAATGATGTCTATCTTGCGCTTGTTGGCCGGACTTACAAGTTTCTGGTATTCTTTATAAAGAGTCCATTTGTCGGCCAAACGGCCTTTGGGAATTTTAGAATCTAATTTTGCCATCTTTTAAAAATCTTTAACTGAAATAAATAAAAACCGGAATGATAATAAAACCTGCAGTCAAAACGATTGCCAGAAAACGGCCGAGACCTTTTACAAAAGGCATATATTTTTTGTGGTTCAATCCCAGTGACTGAAATGCCGATTGAAAAGCATGATCAAGATGAAATCCCATAATCAGCAACAGGACAACATAAAAGATAACATAACCTGTGTTGTGAAAAAGGTTGACGACCAGCAGTCCCATGTCCTCTATCTCCGAGGCAGCAGCATTATTGAATTCAGGAACGTTGCCTTGCATTTTTAATACAAAAAAGTTTCCCAAATGGATAACAAGGAAAATAAAAATGACAATTCCGGTATAGATCATAAATTTAGAAAATACCGATTCTTCCGATATAGCTTTCTTTTTATATCCCGTTGGCCTTGCCATCCAGTTTTGGATCTGCAAGACGATTCCATAAAAAATATGGATTGCAAACCCGGCAAACAAAACCCATTGAAACGTTTGAACAATCAGGTTTGTGCCCATAAAATGTGCCGCCTCATTAAACAAAACCCTTGTCGGATCAAACACGAGTAATAAATTAATGGAAAGGTGCACAACCAGAAACGTGAAAAGGAATAACCCCATCAGCGCCATAATGTACTTCTTTGTCAAAGAAGAGTAATATCTGTTGCTCATATCTAAAGCGTTTTACCTGTTATTTGTTAAGCTATTTTATTATTTTTGCTAATAAGCAGCAAATATATTAAAGTAAACTCTATCTGTTTTTCATTTCCGTAATTTAAAACAATTATAATTTATATCATACTATGAGATACGTTCCCATCCCTTCCGGGTTATTTGTAAAAAACAGAAAACATCTGACTGACAGGCTTCCTTCTAATAGTCTGGTGGTTTTACATTCCAATGACCGGTATCCGCGCAACGGTGACCAGTTTTTTCCCTTCCGGCAGCAAAGCGATTTTTTTTATATGTCCGGCATTGACCAGGAAAAAAGCATTTTGATATTGGCTCCGGATTGTAACAATGAGAAATTGAAAGAAGCTTTGTTCCTGATCGAGACCAATGAACAGATCGCCATTTGGGAAGGTCATAAATACACCAAAGAGGAAGCGCGGGAAATTTCAGGAATTCAAAATGTTTATTGGCTGGAGGAATTTGAGTCATCATTGAAAGAAGTGCTGGCTGATGTGGATACCGTTTTTCTGAATAGTAACGAGTATGTTAAATTTTTCAGTGAGGTACCTGACAGAAACCTCCGTTTTGTCCGGAAATTCAAAGAGGAATATCCGTTACACAAAACCGAAAGACTGGCACCAATTCTGGCAAAGTTACGGATGATCAAATCGGAAGAGGAAATCAAACTGTTGAAAACCGCCTGTGAGATCACCCGCAAAGGTTTTGAACGTATTTTAAGGTTTGTTAAACCCGGAAAGTATGAATTTGAAATCCAGGCAGAGATTGATCACGAATTTACGGTGAACCGCGCCAACGGACACGGATATGCACCGATCATCGCATCAGGTAGTAGCGCCTGCGTGTTGCATTATATCGAAAATGACAAAATTTGTAATGACGGTGATCTGTTGCTTATGGATTTCGGAGCCGAATATGCCTGTTACTCTGGCGACATGAGCCGCACCATTCCTGTAAACGGAAAATTCAGCGATCGTCAGAAGGCCTGTTACAATGCTGTGTTGAAAGTATTTAAAGAAGCAAAGAAGTTGTATTATGCAGGCAACACTATTAACAAGCTGAATGAACAGGTCAACAAATTGATGGAAAAGGAATTGATCGGGTTGGGTTTATTCACTGAAGAGGAAGTAAAAAGCCAGGATGCTGAAAAACCATTATTTAAAAAATATTTTATGCACGGAACGGCCCATTTTCTCGGGTTAGATGTGCACGATGTTGGTAGTAAAGATGAACCTTTTAAACCGGGGATGGTTTTAACCTGCGAACCGGGACTGTACATCAGGGAAGAAAATATCGGAATACGGATTGAAAATGATATCCTGGTCACCGAAAACGGGCCGGTGGACCTGATGGAAAAGATACCCGTCGAAGCGGATGAAATAGAAAGAATCATGAATCAATAAGTTTTTAATATTTATGCCTAACCAAAAACAAATGAGAACAAATTATGGAACTTTCAAAAAAACTTGGAGCGGAATTTATCGGAACTTTCTGGCTGGTGCTGGGTGGCTGTGGCAGCGCAGTGCTTGCCGCTGCTTATCCTGAACTGGGGATCGGCTTCGCTGGTGTTTGCACTGGCTTTCGGATAAACGGTTCTAACAATGATCTATGCTGTCGGTAGCATTTCCGGCGGTCATTTCAATCCGGCGGTTTCTTTCGGCCTTTGGGCCGGAAGCAGGCTACCCGGAAAAGACCTGATCCCCTATGTTATAGTACAGGTATTGGGAGCAATTGCCGCAACGGCGATATTGTATCTGATCGCAACGGGGAAAGCCGGATATGAATTAAAAAGCTGCAGCTTGGTCAGCAACGGATACGGCGAACATTCGCCGGGGGGATATCCTTATATGTTGGCGTTGTTCGAAGGGGGCATAGCTTTAACACAGTTGTGGTTTTTCTGGGTGATGCCTATCATCGGAGGCGTTTTGGGCGGCCTTGCTTGGAAGTGGTTTGAGAATGGTAAGAAAACCGAAGAATAAAAGGGTTTTGTAATCTTTTTAAGACTTTACAAGAAAGAAATTTCGTTCCTACGGAACTGGTTTTTTCATTTATTATTAACCAGGGTCTTACGACACCTGGCAATAATATATCCTGCCGCTGGCAGTTTAGAGATATCTGTATTTTCGTGAATCTTCCGTACCGGCGACTTCAATCGCCGAATCAAATCCAATCAGACAGAAAAACCTGAAAGAACGGCGACTAAAGTCGCCGATACGTTTGGATTTCACAACATATAAAAAATCATCCCATCGGGATGAAATGTTCTAACCAGGGACGTAAGTCCCTGGAAAAAAATAAGGTGTGATTCAGTTCCGTAGGAACGACATAAATTCCTACCTGTATCAATTACTGAAATTCATTGAGGCAATAATTCCCCGTCTTCTTTAAATCAACTTACTTCAGCCAATCTCCTTTTAATGTATTTTATGATCACCCCAAAAGCAGGCAGTCTTTTTCTTTTTGTACTTTTACGCGCCTAATCACGTTCATTAAAACAAAAACAATCATGTTCAAAAAAGAAGTCTATATTGACAGGCGCAACCGCCTGAAAAAAGAATTAAAATCGGGAATTGCTTTATTTCCCGGTAACGAAGAAGCGGCCTTTAATTATCCGGCCAACCAGTATCATTTTCGCCAGGACAGCCATTTCCTTTATTTTTTTGGCCTCGATCATCCCGGCTTTGCCGGCGTGATTGATGTGGACAACGACAAAGAATACATCTTCGGGAATGATTTCGATATCGAAGACATCATCTGGATGGGTGTCCAACCGAAAGTAGCCGACCTTGCTGCAGAAGTGGGGATCAGCAACACGGCACCGATGAATGATCTTGCAACCTTTCTTTCCAATGCCGTGAAAGCCGGGCAGAAAATCCATTTTCTTCCATCATACCGGGGAGAAACGATGATCCAGCTTTCGCAACTGCTGAACATCAGCATTGATGAGGTGAAAAACGGCGCGTCGGTTGATTTGATAAAAGGAGTGGTGAAGCTGAAAGAGATCAAGGACGAATATGAGATCGCCGAAATTGAAAAAGCAGTGGACATTGCTTATCTGATGCACACAACAGCCATGAAGATGGCCATGCCCGGCATTGTGGAGCAAGAAATCGCTGGTACTATCGAAGGGATTTCGCTGGCGCTTGGAGGACCCGTTTCGTTTCCCATTATTTTGAGCATGGATGGCCAGACGCTGCACAATCATTATCACGGAAACACCCTGATGGAAGGGCGTATGATGGTCACCGATGCCGGTGCCGAAACGCAGTTGCATTATTCCAGCGACATAACGCGTACAGTTCCGGTGGGAGAGAAGTTCAATTCGCGGCAGGCGGAAATTTACCAGATAGTCCTGGATACCAACATGAAGGCCATCGAAGCCATCAAACCGGGTGTGCCTTACCGGGATATTCATTTTCTGGCGGCACGTGTCATTGTTGATGGGCTGAAACAGGCAGGACTGATGAAAGGCGATACCGAAACGGCTGTTGAAGTCGGAGTACACACGCTTTTCATGCCTCACGGCCTGGGGCACATGATGGGCATGGATGTGCACGACATGGAAGGTTTAGGGGAAGATTATGTGGGCTACGATGATACTGTTTCGCGTTCAGACCAGTTCGGTACGGCTTATCTGCGCCTGGCCAAAGCCCTGAAACCGGGATTTGTGCTGACTGTGGAACCCGGTATTTATTTTATTCCTGCACTGATTGACAAATTCAGGAATGAAGGCAGGTTCATGGATTTTATCAATTATGATAAAGTGGAAACCTACAAGGATTTCGGCGGCATCCGCATAGAAGATGATGTTCTTGTAACGGAAACCGGAAACCGTGTGCTTGGCAAGCCCATCCCGAAAACCATTGAAGAGGTGGAAAAAACTATGTCAGAACCCCGGGAGTGGATTAAGAAAGAAGGGTTTATTTAATCGCGACTTATGTAACAGAGTGTAAATGTTTGTAATTGATTTGCGGAGATTAAAAAGTAGTGTATTAATAAGAAATAACGGAATAAGGAGTAAAGGGAAACTCATACTTTATTAAAATTATCAAGCAGAAATCTGAAAAAATTAAAGCCGGCTGTGAAACATTCACAGCCGGCTTTTCGCTTTATTCGGCGGTTTTTTCTTTTTTCAGGTCATATACTTTTTTTGCACTGTAGGCAGTGCCAAGTAAAATAAGTAATACTGTTCCCCCGCTGATAGGCGCTCCGCCACCAAGAGGCGGTTCACCTACCGGGTCGTTTCCGGGATCATCAGGCCCCATCATTTGTGCAGCGGATATGAGTGCAAAAAACTGAAAAAGAATAATAAACAGGTATTTGATGTATTTCGATTTTTTCATTGTCAGTTCGTTTTATCGGATGAATACTTTTTTAACGGTTACTTTATCCCGGCTGAAAACTTTCACAATCAGATAGGTATTGTTTAAATTAACTGGGATGGTATTTACCGAAGATGAAGACAGTTGTTTTCTGATCAACTCCCTTCCGTAAAGATCAACCACCACAGCGTAAGTTGGTTCTGCCGTTCCTTTTGATTTTATGTAAATGGTTTTATCAAAAGAATAAATGACAATGTCATTATCTGTTATTGTTTCATTCACACCCGTCATATTGGGGTTGAAATGAATGAGAAATCTGCCTGGCGGATGGCCTTTTATAGCATAGAAATCATACTCGGGATACGCGATCATATCCTGGATTTGTATTTCAACAAGGTCTTCCAGCAGAATACCTGTTTCTTCAAGATTGTTTAGCTCTATTAGCTTTAAAATGTGGTTTCCTGTTTTTCCTGCTTCAAAATTCAGAGGAATTGTTTTTTCATCGCCGGTAAGAGGTGGTAAAGCATCCACGCTAAGTAACATATTATTTTCCTGTTGAACATACAATTGCGGCTCATTGTTGTTTCCGAAAAATTTGGTTACATCCCATCCGTTGTCATAAACCTCGCTGCATTCATCGCAAAAGGCAATCCATACTTCGTCGGAATTTTCATCATCCGAAACGTTAAATACCGCATAGGCAATTTGTTCATCCGAACTATTTTGCTGGGTGCTTTTGTAAAAAAGCTGGCTGGAATGCACCCTGGCCAGCGCCGGTATTGTTAACACTGCGCCGCTTGCGGTTGTGCGGACGAAAAATCCCTGCGAAGCCGGAATGATTCCATCCGTCAGACTTCCCAGTCCGTGACTGTTTCGTGTCAGATAGCCGCTGCCCCCTTTATAAACCCAGACTGAACCGTCAAGATTTGTCCTTGTCCAGCCCCCCTGGTCCCAGTCGAGGGCACAGGGGAAAGGATTCCCAACGAGGTTGTATCCGTGCGAAGCACTTGTGAACGAAAGGGTTGGCGACAGATCCAACGCGTTCAGCTTTCCTTTGAAAGAAGCCGTACCTGTTTTTCCGGTTTCCAGCCACGTAGCAAACCCTTTTCCAAGCGGCATAGGCGTTGTCAGGTCAGTGATCGTGGCGCTCCAGCCGCCATTGGTGTCGGCGCTTTCATCGAATTCTTTTAACCACACCTCGGGGTCATGGTTAAAGAACAGCGAATTGGCGGTTGCCGATTTCACAGGCGCCGCTATCAGGTGCCATTTGCCCCCTGCAAGATATCTCTTCACTGTGGCATCCACATCATCTGTTGAAGTGATCAACGAGCCCTCATAAGTTGAAGTGGAGCCGATGACCAGCCCGGTAACGCCTGCATTGTTTGTCAGTGTGCTGTCAACCGTAAGGTTACCGTTGACCGTCAGGCTGGCGCCGGTTTCAATGGTCAGTCCTCCGCAATGTGCATCGGTAGTTGTAGAGGCAATCACAGGGTAAACGCCTCCGGTGGGTGTGGTGGGAATGGTCACATTGAATGACCCCGTGGGCACTGTTCCCGTACTCCAGTTAGAGGCGGTAGCCCAGTCGGTGGATGTGGTTCCGGCCCAGGTATTGGTTCCGGCAACCACCACAACCGTATAATCCTCCACTTCGCCGTTTGAGGTTGACCCGCAGGAAGTGTCACAATCAGCACCCCAATACTTTGTACGAAGACGCATCCTAGTGCTTCCCAGTTCAGCGCTAGAAGGTACAGAAAGGCTAAAGGTTCCAGCACCCCCTCCGTCAATATCACAAACCACTTTTTCATCAGTATCATTAAAATCACCATCCTGATTCCAGTCAATCCAGACTCCCAGGTCAATGTCTGTGTCAGTTGTTCCGTTAGTAACTGTTAATGAAGGGGAACCCAAAACCGTAACATTTGTGGACAGCGTTGTATAATCTGCATATCCACCTGTAGTCCAGCCGGAACTATTATCAATAGAACCCATTTGTACCCGTGATATATACCCATAAGAACTGCCCCCACTTGCACTGCAATAGGTTGGTGATCCTGCCGTTACAGTGATGTATCCTGTTTTTGTTTCGGTATCGCTTCCGTTGGCATTTTCGGTATACAGTTCCACATCATAAGTCCCGGCAGCGTTAAAGGATACGACAGGGTTCTGAGAAGTGGATGATGTGCCATTCAGGTAGGTCACTGTTGCCGGGGTAAATGTCCAGAACCAGCTTGTGGGATCGTTGATCGTCAGGTCAGTAAAAGTAACTGTTTCGCCAACCACCGGAGTAGTATTGTCGGCAGTAAAGTCAGACGTTGGCGGAGAAGTAGCCGGCGCATATAATTCCGATTCCCAAAGCCCCCTGCCAAATGTTGCGGCTCTGATCCTGCTCAGGTTAGGAGAACCGGTGTTGTAATAAATTTCTAACTCACTAACCACCACATTAGGTAATCCTGCGCTGTACAATGCCCAGTCTGCGCTGCCCACCTTTACATATACGCCAACGTCCGTTGCGGCATACAATTCTAGTTCAGAAGTGTTTTGTTTATTCTGGATCACACACATCACAGGAATGGATGGCAAGCCCGAAGAAATGTCCGTCCACGTTGAACCTGCATCGTTTGACTGATAAACTCCAAAAGCGTTGTATTCTCCCATGGAAACCCATAATGTGTCGGCAAAATCGGAATTTACTGAAATATAGGTGATGTTTGAGGAACCAACAGGCAATGTGCCTGTTATATCTGTCCATGTAGTTCCGCCGTCATAGGATGCGTAAATTGTTGTCAGGGAAGCTGCATAAATGGTATCTGAACTTGAGGGTGCTACGGCCAGCGACCTGAAAGTTGTCGGACCGGTTCCGAAGGAGGTTATTTTTGTCCACGAAGTTCCCTGGTTCGTTGATTTCCATATCTCATCCAGGCCTACAAACAGCGTGGTGTGCGTAGTCGGATCAATAACATAAGGCGTTACCCAGGCTGCGTAACCAGTCAACCCCGAAGTTATTGAGGTACTTGTTGCCCAGCCGTCCGTTGTGCGACGCATTGCGGCATAATACAATTCTCCGTACTGTGTAGCATCATCTGTATAATCAATGATACATTCCATACCGTCTCCGCCGATCACATCGGTCCATGTTCCGGACAGGAGAGATTTTGTTCCATTGTCCTGGAGTCCTGCAATTACATTGTTGGAAGTTGACTGCGATACTCCAAGCCTGTAAAGCTGGCTGATTACCAATCCGCTGGCAAGATGGTCCCATGTGGTTCCCCCGTCGGTGGTTCTGTATAGCCCGCCATCATTACACTCAAATAGTGTGGATGAACCGGATTGAAAAGCAAGGTAATGTTTATCAGCATGAACAACGGGTGCCCCGCATGAATTATAAGTAGCAGAACCTGTCCACATATTTGATATTGACCAGCTCACGCCTCCGTCGGTTGATTTCCATGTGTTTACACCTCCAAGAAAAACAATTGTTGCATCGGTCGGGTCGGTTGCAATGCAAAGGTCATAACTACCTTGTCCCCCGTCAACACTACCATCGCAGTAATAGCCAAGCAGATAGTGCCCGGAAACGGTACCATCATAGATTTTTGTCCATGTCATTCCGCTGTCTTCCGATTTGTAAATTCCTTCCAGGCCACCGCCGGATTTTGAAATGGCAGCATAAACCCAGGCGGGTTTATCTTCGCTGACAGCAAGTTCTACCCTTAAGCCTGTTGTAACATCAAGTTTTTTTACCCATGTTGAACCTGCATCGGTTGATAAGTACACATCACCCGATCTTGTTGAGCCGTAAATAATGCCCGGATCCATAGGCTTGAATTCCATATCCAGTATTTCTTCAGTAGTAAAAACGGCAGGCCAGGTAGTGCCTCCGTCAATAGTCCTGAAAACGCCATCAGTTCCGGAAGCATAAAGCGTATCACTGCTTGCAGGATGCTTCAGCAATCGGTTGACGGTTTTTTTATCACTTGGTATCCATACAAGATCGGTTGTTGACCAGGTTGCGCCACCGTCAACTGATTTGAGTACGCCTATGGTATTGTTGTCGTTTGACTGGCCGCCGCCCAGCGACCACATGCTTCCCCCGTCGCGGTCGCCGGTGGCAATGTAAATGGTATCGTTGCTGGAAGAAGAACCGGGAATAACGATAGCATCGCTTACACCCAGAACATCATTGTCATCGGTAAGTACTTCCCAGGTCGTCCCCGAATCTGTTGTTTTCCATAATCCGCCTGAGGGGGATCCTACATAAAACCTGGTGTCGTCGCCGGCCACAAAAGCGACACAGTTTAACCTCCCCAGCCCGGCATAACCACCGGGTGAGGTCGAGGGCCCCATACTTTTCCAGTTACCTGTCGCATTTCTTACACCTGATTGTTGACGGAGCTGCCGGCGTATGTCGGATGCGGAAATATCCGGGAATTCGCCGGTGATAGGATCAACCCTGATCTCCCAGTACCATTCCCAGCGTTTGAATTGTTTCCATCCGGAAGCTTTTTTCCGGATGCCGTTTTCAACGTAATACCCGTCCTTAACATGAAAAGGTTCCCAGTAATCGTTGAATGCTTTTTGGATTTCGTAAAATGTAAGTTCCTGATTGTTTTTTAACTTTTCTTCCGGCAGGTTTTTGGTCCATGGTTGTGCGGCTGCCTGGAAAAAGAGCAGCAGACAAAACAGGAAAAACCCAGTTTATAAAGTTTGTTTCATAGATATTTAGTTTAAAAAAATTTGTTGGTCTTATTATGTCAATTGTTATCCTTCCTGGTAGTAAGTATTCCTGAATTTAACCAAATATAAAAAACAATAAATACAGACTCAAAAAATTAACAAAATATTAACAAAAAAAGCGGCTTATGGCCGCTTTTTTTAATCAGTTTTTTATCGCTAAAATTAATGATTTGACTTACGCCGAAGACTGATCATTCAATGATTATTTTTCCCTTATGCATTTTACTATTGATTACAAAATTATAAAGATACAACCCTCTGCTTAAGTGGCTGACAGATAACGATTGGTTATCATAAACTTCCTGTGAGATTACTACTTTACCCTGCATATCATACAGGTTGATTAAAACCGGTTCCGGGTTATTATTTATATCAACAATGATGTACTCTTTTGCTGGGTTTGGATAGATATTCATGACTGCATCAGAGCCATTAAAAATGCTGGAAATTTCTTGTTCTGAATAGTAACAATTGCTCCTGAAATAATCAGTCCACACACTGGCATTCTCGTCCCATTTATATCTGAAAAGGGTTAATAGCATATGATTGAACAGTTCTGTGTCAAAATAAAAAGGTAATATCAGTTTATCGTAAGTAATTAAATCATTGTAGGTATAAACCTCTTTCCAAAATTCATCCCACTGGCCCGATGTTTCATCCCAGAAAAAGTAAAGAAATTCTGTCCTGTTCCCGTTATCATCATAGGTATATTCGGCTTTGTCGCCGTATATCAATTGGTTTGCGGATTCATTCCAATAAGAAAAAATACCTAGTGTCAGATTATCATCATCATTATATGAATACTCGCCTTTGGAGTTGAGTACCCATTGGTTCGAGAATTCATCCCACTCATAATTGATTATCAGTATCAGGTTGCCATTACTATCATAGGTGTATTCGTATTTATCTTCATTTACCCATTGGTTCGCGGATTCATCCCAGTCAGAATCAATTCTCAGTGTAAGATTACCACTATCGTCATAGGTGTATTCGTGTTGATGGTCGGGAACCCATTGGTTGGAGGATTTATACCAGTTATAATTGATTTTCAGTGTAAGATTACCATTGTCGTCATAGGTGTATTCGTATTTATCGTCATTTGACCATTGATTCCCGGATTCATCCCAGTCATAATTGATCTCCAGTACCAGGCTACCATCACTATTGTATGTGTATTCGTCCTTATTGCCCTTTGACCATTTACTCCCGGACTCATTCCAACTATCCCGGAAATGAAGTATCAGATGCCCATTTTCATTATATGTATATTTATCATTTGAATAATAGACCCACTGTCCGGCGCTTTCATTATATGTTTCATAAATCAATGAATCCAACCTGTGTTTTGTTACAGGTGTTGATTTGGATAAGTCCGGTGATTTTGCCTGGTTTTTAATCCGTTGGTTTAACATACACAAGCCGTCGCTTTTCAGGCTTTCAAAGTGTTTTGTCCTTTTCAG
>CAZMOS010000045.1:0-6435 GCA_964567945.1 uncultured Lentimicrobiaceae bacterium | reverse complement strand
GCCGCTTTTTTAAATCAGTTGTTTAGTGTTACCTTTTTATGGAGTACCCATCAAATTCAGCTCACCGTCACAGGACAGGTTTGCGTTGGGCTGAAGGGTCAGATTGGCGCAAGTGGCCACAACCGGGCTGTAAATAACCGGGTTATTGGGAACCGTTGATGCGTCCGGAATGACTACATCATAATTGGCGTTCGGAACTATGCCTCCATCCCAGTTTCCTGCCGTGTTCCAGTCACTGGAAACAGCCCCTGTCCATGTAAGCGTACCGGCCTGGATATTGACAGTGTAATCTTCCACTTCGCCATTAGCGGTGGAACCGCAGGGTGTCCCACAATCCGAGTTCCAGTATTTTGTTCTCAAACGCATCCTTGTGGCGCCAATGCTTGCATCAGAAGGAATGGTAACACTAAAAGTTCCCTGGCCATAACTATCTACATCACACACAACATTTTCTCCGGCATCGGCAAAATCTCCATCCCTGTTGAAATCAATCCATACGCCAAGGTCATTATTCACATTGCTGGATCCGTTCAAAACATAAAGAGAATAAGTTCCTAACAGGTTCACATCAATCATGATCGAAGTAAAATCCTGATAATATTCATCATTCGGGTCCGGTGATGCAACGTTCGTGTAACCAGTATGATAGTTTTCTATTCCTGCAAAACTGAAATTATCAATATACCCGTATGGGTTTGTGGAATAACCGTAGCAATAACCCGTCGGTGCATCGGAAGCTACTATATATTTTGTTTTTACTTCGGTATCGTTACCGACACTGTTTGAAACATAAAGAGTTACACCGTAACTGCCTGATTTTGTGAATTGTACCTGTGGGTTTTGTGATGTGGCCGATGTTCCGTTCACAAAAGTATAATAAGAAGGGCTGATGCTCCATGACCATGAAGTTGGATTTTCGGTTGACACATCGGTAAAGGAAACCGTCTCATTTAAACCGCAAGTGGTTTTATCGGCATAAAAGTTTGCAGACGGAGCTATCGGGTATCCGCTGATAATCATGGAAAAGGCCTGGCTTCCGCCGCTCAAACTGCCGTCATGGTCAACGGTGATAGTATAAACCTCTCCGGGAGTCGGGTTTTCGATATATACCATTTCCACATTATCCACATTGTTTTCTCCTGAATTGGTAGCTGCATTCGAAGGATTGCTTTTATCCAGTTTCCAGGGATAATAAATTGTAGATGACTGATCTTCTACCCTCAAATCCAGGTCATTGACCAGCATCACATCCGAAGGGTCAAGAGATGCTGCCGGAGGTGTTCCTTTGGGGTCTGTCCAGCAAATGGTTACTTTGATCGGATAACCGCTTGTGGCAGTAATGGTGGTTGTATAGGTTCCGCCATTGCTTAAGGTATGTTCCGAGATCACGTCATTGGTCTGGTCTTCGGTGATCTTTTCAGCAGCCCTTTCAATATTAAGCAATCCCCAGCCGAATTTATAGTCCGGGCCTGTACTTGATCCGGCTTCGTCGGCAGTGTGAATAATCAAGGCTTTCAGAGTGGCCGAACGCATTTTGCTTCCCGATCCGTTCAAATCTTCCCAGTGTTCCTGCAACAGGATCAGTGACCCCGCAGCATTGGGTGAGGACATGGAAGTACCGCTTAAAGAATAGTAAGCATCAATGCTATCATTCATGGTAGAATAAAGCGAAACCCCATTGGCTACCACATCGGGTTTGATCCGGCCGTCGTCAGCCGGTCCCCATCCGCTGAAACTGCTCATAACAACATCGGAGGGTTGTGTATAACCACCGGGTATATCATCTACCGCACCTACGGTCAGAATATTTTTTGCGGTTCCCTGTGAACCAACACAATCATAACCTGTGCTACCACCGTCAGCATCTCTTGAAGCATTACTCCAACTCCAGCCCGAACCATTCCAATATAAATGCCATCCGCTGTAATATTCCCCACGGTCATTTCCGGCAGATTTACAGATCAGGTAGTAGGGAGCATTGTAGGCAATGTCGTCCCAGTCACTGGCACTCTGGTCGTAGAAACCAAACAGGTAATCTTCGGTCGTACTGATGGAAACAGTGCCATACCAGTACCAGTTACCATCGCCACTGTTATAAGTCCAGCCTCTTGAATAACCGTAAGAATGATTACTGATCATCGGTTCGTAACTGGTAGCTTCCGAAGCCATTTCGGCGTTGTCGCTGTTCCAGTCAAAAGCTCTTAGGTTCCCGGAAGGAGCCATTCCTTTGGCATACGGGTCAACACCTGATGCAATCAGAGTTCCCGCAACATGTGTTGAATGATAATGGGAACCTGTTGTCCCGTCGCCAATAGTAATTCTTGAACCGAATTCCTGATGGGTTGTTAACGGTGCACCGGCATCCCATTCGTGAAGGGTCATCCCCGTACCGTCAAGTGACAGCCCGGCTCCTCCGCCGGGATGAACTTTGTTGGTTGAAAGGGTTGCAGCGGCATTTTTGTTTTCCGTCTGATAATAAACGGGCATGCCAAACTGGTTTAAAAACTGCATTTCACGGGTTACAATACTGTCTTCCGTTCTGATCGGGACGTTATTTGTCTGCGAATAATTGATCACATCCTGCCTGTTGGCTTCCCACTGTTCTTTAAACAATTTCGACAATCGTATCAATTCTTCCACATTGGTTTCGGTCTGTGCAAAAGCCTGCCCGAGGATCCATAATAAAACAGTTACTAAGAGTAATAGTTTTTTCATGTTCATAAATTTTTTTAAAATAAATGAGAGAATTTGTCAATTACACAAATAAAGTTCTTTATTTTTATTGAATATCAGATTTCTGACTAATTTTCCAACCATTAATTGTTAATATTTTGAAAAGTGGTTGCAAAAAATATTTATTTAAAAATTAAACACAAATTATGCAGACTTTCCCATTAAAGGCGGAATAATTTTCAGTATTTTTATTTATTATAATCCAAGTAATTGCTTTTTTTTATTTCAAAAAACTTTTTACCACCGTAGGCGATTCCCAATGAGAGTAATATAACAACGCCGGAACCAACAGGGGCACCACCGCCAATTGGCGGATCACCTGATTGTGGCCCGTTTCCCGGATCCTGTGGCGCCATCATCTGACTATAACCAAATACGGTGGTTACGAGAAATAAAGCGATAAAAATGTATTTCAGGATTAAAGTTCTGTTCATGACAATGGTTTAGACTCCTGTATTTACGGATAAAGATCATCAGGGTTACATTTTTAACAAAAAATGAAAATTCCGGTTTTGGTTCCTGATTGTCAGGGCCAGGATATTTGTGAAAGGGTTTAATACAGTGTCGGAACATTGGAAACAATGCCCGTTTAAAAAAGAAATAAAAAAGGATTGAAAGTGAATGATCTATTCGTCTTCAAAAAAAGCCAGTAAAATCTTTCCGGTGGCAATATCAATGTCTTTTACGAAATAAGAAATATCGCTTTTCTGATTTTTGTTGGTTGTGTTTTTATATAGATTTCCACTTTTATTGGCTTTGACAACAACAGGTGTTCTGAAAAGGGTTCCGATGCTCACTGTTTTGTCAGAAAAGGTAGATGGATTGGAATGTAGTCCTGTTTTAAAATTTGATTCCGGCACCTGCCTGTGTATATCAGAGAAATGCAATACCGGAGACTTTTCTGCCACAAAATTTGCCTGGGCTTCCCAATGGCTGATATTTGCAGCCTGGAAATGACCGGAAGACAGATTCCGGTTGTTTTCCAGTATGTCCTGTCCAATCAGGGCGACGGGCGCTAACAGAATGATAATCAGCGAATACAATGCGTACTGAGTAATTTTCCTTTCCATGACTACTGTATTTTATTGTGCTTTGTAATGCTTGTTACGATTTTCGTTTGTCAAAGTTTCATAAAAAGGCTATTATTTTTAAAGAAAAAATTACGGTCAATTATTTATTATCACACGGGATAAGCTCAAAAAAGCTGCTCTGGAAAATAAGGAGCAGCTTTTTTCAAGTAATGCCTAAATCCTGGTTGATCTGACACCAGATTGCATAATGCGAGTTTTCGGTTGTAGGTCAACGACGTACCGTATGGTGGAATCAGACCGTGAGAAGGTCTTGATTTGCCAAAATGACATATCTTGAAAATAATATAAGGAAGTATAAATCAAGTTCTTACAAATGGGAAAGGCGGCCCGGGCGGACCGCCTTATAATTCCCAGATTAACCAAAACTATCGCCTAATGAAAAATAGGGAAGTATCTTAATTACTACAAAAATCATGCTAAACCAGCACGTCGTAGTACATTATCCAAACTAATTTTTCCACCACCATAAATGAACAATGTAAACAACATGATCAGATAATAAAGCGGAATTTCAAAGCCGTTATTTCCGGCTTCAAAGCCATTATGTAAATGAACGGTAAAAATTGCTACCAGCATTACGACCATCAAAGGTACGGAAATTATTCTTACGGCCAAACCCAAAATTAAAAAAAATACACCAACTACTTCTGTTGAGGCTGCCAAATAGGCATTCAGCGTGGGAAAAGGGATACCCAGGCTGCCAAACCATTCGGCCACACCTTCAATATTTTTCCATTTCATCATGCCGGTTCCCCAAAATCCATAAGCCAGAACAAGGCGCATAAACAACAGGGGCAGGTCTGATAATTTGCGCAACTTGCTTACCGCCGTTTCACAATTTTTTAAAAGTTTTGTTTTCATGATTTTTTGTTTTTTATATAAAATTCTGTATATCCTTTGGGTGGAGATAGTCCCTCCTGTACAAATTCTGTTTGTAATTTAGTTTACAATTAAAAAGAGTTTTCAAAAAGTTCCCGGAAAGGAATGGATAGAGTTAATATTATCCGGTTTTAAAAAAGTGCCGAAAGGGCAGTGTGTTTATTTCTTTTGATAGGAGATAATTTTTTTGAAAAAAGAGGGAGGCTAAGTTGCGGGCCTCCCTGTTCTCAGCACCCAACGAAGAGATTACATTTTTGCTGTTCCGCATTTTCCCTCGCCACATTTGCCTCCTCCTTCTCCTTCTCCGCCACATTTGTGCTCTGTGGCTTTGGCCTTTTTGGTATCACCGCTTTTACTTTGAGTCGTTTTTCCTTCGCCGCATTTTCCTTCACCGCATTTTCCACCCGTTGTGGTCTTGGCGTCCTTGCCGGAGACAGATCCGGATTTGGCGGCCTTACTTTCGGTTGATTTCGCATCACCGCATTTTCCTTCACCGCATTTCATACCGGAAGACTCTGTTTTCTTCTCTGAAACTGTTCCGCTCTTGGTTTTGGACGACTTGGCTTCCGTGCTTTCACCGTTACACTTCAAATCGTAAAACTTGCCGCCATCCTTCAAAAAGGTGTTTACCTTCACGGATGTTTTCAGGTTAAGGTCGTTACCGGCAGAACTGGTTTTTGCTTGAGTAGATAACGTTAGAGAAAAAGCTAACACGACTACCAAAGCTGTGATGAAACTAAATTTTTGTTTGTTACTTTTCATGATGTTAAATTTAAAAATTAATTAAAAAGATATTTTGCTATGTATTTAGACGCAGATTTTAAAAAAACCTTACGGGGTTTTATTTTTTTATTTCGGATTCAATAGTTTCTTTTAGTTTGGTTTGCTGTTCTTCGGAAAGACGAATATGTAAATGTTCCTGGTCAACTTGTTTAAAGTCTTCAAGAACTTCAGATATGATTTTATTTTGCTGTGCAAACCTTCTGCAGAACTTGCAATAGGCCAGGTGCATTTTAAGCTGCATTTTCCGGATACATCCCAGGCTTTCAAACTCGCTTTTTGTTACAAAGTATGTGGCTTGATCACAATTGAGCATGATCTTTTCCATACCTTTATTAATTACCCCTTTCTTTTTACTCATTTTTCCACTTCATTTCAATGCATTCTCTTAATTTCAGGCGGGCTCTGTGTAGCATAACCCAGAGGTTAGACGGAGAGCACCCTAACTCCTTACAAACCTCATCGCTATTTGTTTCATCAATTACTTTCATAATAAAAACGGCTTTCCAGTTGTCCGGAAGAAAAGACAGGCAGAGCTCGATCACCTTCCTGAATTCCTCTCTGTGTAAAGGGTCGTCCAGAACATGTGGCCATTCATTGGGCGCGCGTTCCATGATCCAGTGACCCTGCATTGGTCCTTCTTCGTTGAAAGGTTTTGAGAATTCGGAAGAAGAAATTTCTTTGTTGGTACTTGATTTGCGGTAGTGGTCAATTATCTTCCTTTTCAGTATGGATATCAGCCAGGTAATTTCCGAGCTTTTACCCTGAAAAGAATACATGGCTTTTAGGGCGGCGACAAAAGTCTCCTGCACCATGTCTTCGGCAAGTTCTTTTGACTGGACCCGGGAAAAAGCAAAGTTGTATAGATAATCTCCATGGTTTTCTACCCAATTCTCCGGGTTTAATAGGTGTTTCCCACCTGATGAGCTTGTTGGGGTAGTATCCATAATAC
>CAZMOS010000044.1:0-23741 GCA_964567945.1 uncultured Lentimicrobiaceae bacterium | reverse complement strand
GAACATGGGCCGGCGGGCAATGGTCCACACCGATTGATCCTGAAAAATCCAGAGAAGAGGGAACCACCGTCAGGCGTGAAAATCAGGCCTTCTCGGAACGGTGGCCGGACTTTATCCGTATTGACTTTAAAGTGAGTATGAGTCGGAACAGAAAACGTGCAACCCACACGCTTGAACTGGACATCCAGAACATTACCAATCAGTTGAATGTGAGAAATGATTATTACGATCCTTATTCGGGAAAAATAAAGACAATTACCCAGATGGGGATTGTTCCGATATTAAATTACCGGGTGCAGTTTTGATCATCGGTTTTTATTTGACGCAGATTTTCGCAGAACCGTTAATGTCTTCGATCCACCTTTTTTCCATTGCTGGCGGAAGTGCCGACTGCGACTATGCGTAATAAGATTTTTTAGAATCATTCTATTGCACAACGAATAAGAAGTGCATCAAACAAGATTGCATTAAAAATTGGGTTTCAATGAATATTCTTTATAGAAATCTTCGATAATCTCAACAGCTTCCTCGACGGTGTCAACCAGATAGAATATTTCAAGGTCTTTTTCACCGATCTTTCCTTCTTTCAGCATCTTATCCTTGATCCATTCGATCAGTCCCCCCCAGTATTCTTTGCTGACCATGACAATGGGGAATTTCACCAGTTTATGTGTCTGTATCAGTGTGATGGCTTCAAACAGTTCATCCATGGTTCCGAAACCTCCGGGCAAAGCGATATATCCCTGGGAATAGCGCATAAACATCAGCTTGCGCGTAAAGAAATAGTCAAAATCCAGCAGTTTATCCGGATCAATATATGGATTGGCACGTTGCTCGTGAGGAAGGTTGATGTTCAGTCCCACGGATTTTCCTCCGGCGATATAAGCCCCTTTGTTAGCAGCTTCCATGGCTCCCGGCCCGCCACCGGTGATGATGCCGAATCCCTTTTTGGTCAGCAGGTAAGCCAGTTGAATGCCCATATTGTAACACGGGTCATTTTCCTTAATACGTGCCGAACCGAATACCGCAACGCAAGGCCCTATTCTTGCCAACTCTTCGTAACCATCAACGATTTCCGACATGATCTTGAATACCGACCATGAGTCGTGTGCCTTGGTCTCTGTCCAGCTCTTCGGCCTGAACTCTTTTAGTTTTGTAATTTTTTCATCGCTCATGACAATTCTTTTTTTAAATAAAACGCAGTGTAACTGTTATTGTTATTTATGATGGTTTCGGGAGTCCCTTCTGCAACGAGCTGCCCTCCTTCATCTCCCCCTTCGGGCCCCAGGTCAATAATGTGGTCAGCCACTTTGATCACTTCCATATTGTGTTCAATGACGATCACCGTATTGCCTCTGTCAACCAGTTTGTTCAGCACGTCAAGCAGTACGTTCACATCCTCGAAATGAAGGCCTGTAGTGGGCTCGTCAAGTATATAAAGTGTTTGTCCCGTATCCCTTTTGGCCAGTTCTGCTGCCAGTTTCACGCGCTGTGCCTCGCCTCCCGATAATGTGGTGGATGACTGCCCCAGTGTGATGTATCCCAGTCCGACCTCGCGCAACGTTTTCAGCTTCTGGATGATCGTAGGAATATTTTCAAAGAAGCCCACTGCCTGATTGATGGTCATGTTCAGCACATCATTGATGGAATGGCCTTTGTATCTGACTTCCAGGGTCTCCCTGTTGTAACGTTTTCCCCGGCAGTCCCTGCATAAAACATACACATCCGGCAGAAAATTCATCTCGATGGTCTGCACACCGGCACCCTTACAGGTCTCGCAACGTCCACCTTTCACGTTGAAAGAAAAGCGTCCAGGCTTGTATCCCCTGATCTTTGATTCGGGCAGGTTGCCGAATAATTTTCTGATCTCATCAAATACTTTTGTGTAAGTCGCCGGATTGGAACGGGGGGTACGCCCGATGGGAGACTGGTCAATTTCGATGACTTTGTCAATAAACTCCAGCCCCCGGATTTTCTTATAAGGCAAGGGATTTTTCAGCGAATGATAAAAATGATTGCTCATGACCGGATAAAGAGTTTCGTTAATGAGCGTGGATTTTCCGCTGCCGGAAACACCGGTAATGCAAATGAATTTTCCCAATGGAAATTCAACGGTCAGATTTTTCAGGTTATTTCCTGATGCGCCTTCCAGAACGATAGTCTTGCCGGTTCCTTTTCTTCTTTTTGCGGGTACCGGAATGGATTTTTTACCACTTAAATAAGCAGCCGTTTCAGTGTTGAATTTTTTGATGTCTTCAGGGGTTCCCTGGGCAACGATCTTCCCCCCGTGCCTGCCTGCTCCCGGGCCGATGTCTATCACATGGTCAGCCGAAAGGATCGTGTCTTTATCATGTTCCACCACAAAAACCGAGTTGCCGATATCACGCAGGTCTTTGAGGGCTTTTACCAGCCTGTGGTTATCCCGTTGATGTAAACCGATGCTCGGTTCATCAAGGATATACAGCACGCCGGTGAGTTGCGACCCGATCTGGGTCGCCAGCCGGATGCGCTGTGATTCTCCGCCTGACAAACTTCGGGCCGGCCTGTTCAGATGCAGGTAGCCAATTCCAACCTGTAACAGAAAATCAAGCCGGTTTCGTATCTCACGGATGATGTCCCGCGCTATCCTGCGCTGGTTGTCCGACATTCCCGACTCGACGGTTTCAAGCCACTCTTTCAAATGATTCAGTGACATTGAAGCCAGCCCGGCAATATTTTTCCCGTCAATCTTAAAATACAGGGATTCTTTCTTCAACCTTGTTCCATGACACCCGGGGCATACCTTTTTGTTCATAAATGATCTGGCCCAGCGTTTTGATGACTGTGATGCGTTTTCCCGGCTGTAATTGATGATGTAATTGATCACCCCTTCAAATGAAAGCGTATAGGAAGAAGTGATACCCAGGTATTCTTTTTTGATCTCAATGGTTTCATTTGTTCCGTATAAAACAGCATGAATGGCTTCTTCCGACAATTCACCCACCTGTGTGTTCAGGTTAAAGCCGTATTTTTTGCCCATGGCTTCCAACTGGTTAAAGACCCAGGTATGCTTGTATTCTCCCAACGGTTTGATCCCTCCGCGGCGGATGGACAAGGATTTGTCAGGCATCACCTTTTCAAGGTCAACTTCGTTAATGATCCCCAGGCCGTTACATACCGGGCAGGCACCATAAGGCGAATTAAAAGAAAAAGTGTTGGGTTCGGGTTCATCATAAGAGATGCCTGTCGTGGGGCACATGAGTTTTTTGCTGAAATGCCTGGTCTTGCCGGTTGCTTCATCAAGTATCATCAATGCACCTTTTCCCTGTTTCATGGCTTCCCGGATGGCGCGGTTTAAGCGCGGCATATTTTTTTTCCTGATGACAAAGCGGTCAATCATAACTTCAATATCATGGACTTTATACCGGTCCAGTTGCAGGCCGAAAGCGATTTCCCTGATCTCTCCGTCCACACGCACTTTCAGGTATCCCTGCTGGCGTATTTGCTCAAACAGTTCGCGATAGTGTCCTTTCCGCCCTTTTACCAGCGGCGCAAGAATGGAAACGTGTTTGTTTTCAAATTCCCGCAAGATCAGCTCACCGATCTGCCTTTCGGAATACTGTATCATCTTTTCTCCGGTGTTGTATGAATAAGCATCCGAGGCGCGGGCAAACAACAAGCGCAGAAAATCATAAACCTCTGTAATGGTTCCGACAGTGGAGCGCGGGTTCCTGTTAACCGATTTTTGCTCGATGGAAATAACCGGGCTCAACCCGTTGATCTTGTCCACATCAGGCCGTTCCATGTGGCCGATAAACTGCCTGGCATAAGACGACAATGTTTCCATATACCGCCGCTGTCCCTCGGCGTAAATGGTATCGAAGGCGAGAGAGGATTTACCGCTCCCGCTTAATCCTGTGATCACAACAAGTTTGTTTCGCGGAATGGATACGTCAATGTCGCGCAGGTTATGGACACGCGCACCCAGCACTTCAAGCACTTCATCAGTTACCTGTATGAAATTTTCTGCTCTCATTTATATTCCTGCTTCTTTTTTAAAATCTTCATACGTCCTGTCATACGGCGGATCGGGTATCCGGATGGTATAGGTTTTTTGCTTTTTGTTTTTTAAATACGGCTGTCGTAACCAAGGATTGAGATATTTTAAAAGTTTATAGCTTATTCCGTGTTTTTTTGCAAAATCAGCCCAACTGTCCACCTTGCCTTTTACTTCAACGGTATGAAAAGGAACGGGTTCGTAATAATCTTCCGGCTGAAGGTAAAACCCGTAACGCTCAGGATCTTCAAATATCATTTTCATAGCCAATATCCGATACAGATAACGGCTTGTTTCATCCGAAACAAGCAGGTCGTAATAGGAACCGGTTTTTTGTACTTCCATCAGTTTATTTATACCGTTTTGTCCGGCATTATAAGCAGCAGCAACCAGAGTCCAGTTTTTATAAATATCGTGGCTTTTTTTAAAATATTCGCAGGCGGCAAGTGTGGACCTGGCAACATCATATCTTTCATCCACTTCTTTATCCACCTGCAGGCCGTAGTCTTTTGCCGTACCTTTCATCAGTTGCCAGAAGCCCGTTGCTCCTGAGGGAGAAACGACATTCGAAAAGCCGCTTTCAATGACACAAATGTACTTGAAGTCTGAAGGAATCCCGTTTTGTTCCAGGATATTTTCAATTACCGGAAACCAGCGTGTTGATTTTCTGATCAACTGCAATGTGGAAGAGTGCCAATATGTATTGACCGACAGCTCCCGGTCAAGGGATTCTTTAACATAAAAAAGATCAAGGGGTACAGGTTCGCCGGCAAAGGAAAGTGTATCAGGAACAGGTAGTGCAATAATCCGGTAATATTGTTGATTGTTTCCGGGCGTTTGCCTTTTTTGCCGGGTAGTCCACACGCCAAAACCTGTAAAAAGGAGAAGGGTAAGCAGTAAAAGCAGTATCCTGGAAACTATCCTGTTATTCATTCAAATAAAAAATTATTGTTTGCTGTTTACGAAAAAGTTGAAACAAACCTAAAAAGGGCTTACAAAATTTTTAAAAAACGGTGCATTGGCATCACGTTCTGTGAGCAATGGATTTTCAATATCCCAGTGAATTTTCAGGACCGGGTCATTCCAGCGCAATACATCTTCCGATTCTTTGTTATAAATATTGGTGCACTTATAAAAAAAGACTGTGTTGTCTTCCAGAGCCAGGAAACCATGGGCGAATCCGGGAGGAATCCAGTACATCCACTTGTTTTTTTGCGTCAGCACCACAGATTCCCACTGACCATAAGTTGGCGATGCTTTTCTCAAATCAACAGCTACGTCCAGCACGGCACCCCACATTACACGGACAAGCTTACCCTGCGCAAACGGGGGTCGCTGAAAATGCAATCCCCGCAACACTCCTTTTTGTGACATGGATTCGTTGTCCTGTACAAAATTGGCATCAATTCCCAGTTTCAGGAACGATTCCTTGTTATAGGACTCAAAAAAATATCCCCTGTGGTCTTCAAATACCTTTGGCTTAATGATATATAAGTCAGGTATTTTTGTTTTTACAATCTCCATCGTTTTCGAAAATTTTTAAGCCGGTAAAGATAGTGTTTTCCGACCGAATATTTTATTAAAGTTTATTATGGATTTTGTAGAATGATATCCCTGATAAAGTAACATTTCTTAAGTTTGCCCTTTTTACAAACCGCAATGTGTGAAACCTGATACCTCCCGAAAGATACTGAACATGGCCGGATGGACAATCCTGTTCGGCATCATGGTTTTCCTTGCGCTGAATCGTCACAGCAAGACCAGTGTGTTCAGTTACAAGAGCCCCGTTTACGGGGACAAAGCAGGATATTATGTTTACCTGCCGGCAACATTTATCTATCATTTTAAGGCATCCGCATTTCCCGATTCCGTGGATTTAAAAACAGGGAACGGCTTTCTGCTTGACAGGAAAAGCAACAAAATCAGAACCAAATACAATTACGGGGTGGCACTTTTGCAAACGCCGTTTTTCCTGACGGCACATATTCTTGCAAAGCCGCTGGGCTTTAAGAACAACGGTTTTTCATTGATCTATACCTGGGCTGTTGATGTGTCAGCTGCATTTTACCTAGTTCTGGGATTGTTTTTTCTTTTGAAAATACTTTCCCGCAGATTTCCACGATGGATCGCACTGTTGACATTATTTTTTATTGTTGCCGGGACCAATGTGTTGTATTACGCCACTATCGAATCGGGCATGTCACATATTTATTCATTTGCCCTTGCCGCCGCGTTTTTTTATCTGATAGATATTTTAAATGTTTTTGAAAATAAGAAAATCCTTTATGGCCTTGGGCTGGGATTTCTTGCCGGGCTTATCATTATTATCAGGCCGTTGAATGTTATTCTTGTTGTTACCGGTTTTTTTATTGGCGGTCGCTTGAAAAAGAATTGGCAGTTATTGGTTCACCCGCGGTTTTTAAGCCCTTTTTTGATTTCCGGTTTTCTTGCCGTCCTGCCGCAAATGGTTTACTGGAAATACTTATCCGGTACGTGGGTTTATTATGCTTATTCCGGTGAAACATTTTCCAAGTGGGATCATCCGCAGCTGCTGGCTTACTTTTTTGCCCCGCACAACGGTATGCTGCTCTACAACCCTTTGTTCATCCTGATCATTGCCGGTATTGTGCTGATGATCATTCATAAAAATACCGACGGCTATACCCTGGCCGTCGTTTTCGTTCTGATCTCTTATCTTGTTGCTTCGTGGTGGATGTATTATTTCGGATGTGCCTTTGCCAGCCGCAATATGGTGGATTATATGCTTTTGTTTGCCATTCCGCTGGCCTGGCTTTTTTCCGTTATCAAAAGCAAGACATTCCTGAATGTTCTGATTTTTCTTGCGTTTCTTTTCACACTTTATAACATCAAGATGATCTATTCCTATTCCCTTTGCTGGTATGGGCAGAGTGCATGGGACTGGGGGGAATACCTGCATCTTTTGTTTCAGCCTATGAATTAGGGGGAAGTTAGTGTTTCGATTGTTCGATGGTTGAGTTCACTTTTCCAATTTTAACTCCGTCTCTCCGGCTTGTTAATAATTTATTAATGTGTTAACCTGTTTAATACGATTTTTTGAAGTACTGACTTATGTTTCCGGCACAGCCCTTTTTTCTAACTTTGCAGTCTCATTTTTCACACTGATGCTTAGGTTAACGATCATTTTAATTTTAACTGTTTTTTCACTTACAAACCTTGCCCGGGGTCAGGATAGTGCACGCATCTACCATGCAGCCCGTGTTGAAGGCGAACCGCCACATATTGACGGTGTACTATCGGAAGAAGTGTGGAATCTGGCAGAATGGTCGGGGGATTTTACTCAACAGGAACCTTATGAATATGCAAAGCCGTCACAACCTACCGAATTTAAAATTCTTTACGGCAAACAAAATTTATATGTGGCGATCCGGTGTTTTGATTCTGAACCCGACAAAATTGAAAGGCGGCTCACCCGGCGTGATAATATGGACGGCGATGCCGTTTTTATCGGAATAGACAGTTACAACGACAAACTCACTGCTTTTGTCTTTGGTGTGAGTGCTGCCGGAGTGAAGATTGACGGACGCATCTCCAATGACAACGAATTTGATATAACGTGGAACCCCGTTTGGTATGTAAAAGTAAAAATTGATGACAAAGGGTGGCTTGTTGAAATGAAGATACCATACAATCAGTTGCGCTTTTCCGATGCCAAAGAACAGGTGTGGGGCCTGGAATTATTACGTATTCTTTTCCGCAAGCAGGAGACTACACTCTGGGAAATGGTACCCCGCCAGTCAGCCGGATGGGTAAGTAGGTGGGGAACATTATCAGGTATTTATGATATCAACCCGAAAAAGGAAATCGCACTGACACCTTATGTGATGGGTGATCTTAAAACTTCTGAAAAAGAGGATGGGAATCCTTATGCAACAGGCACAACATGGGAATATAATGCCGGTCTTGACGGAAAAATTGCCGTCACCAATGACCTTACCCTCAACTTTACCGTGAACCCGGATTTCGGACAGGTGGAAGCTGATCCTTCGGTGGTGAACCTGACATCCTATGAAACCTTTTATGAAGAAAAGCGTCCTTTTTTTGTGGAAGGCAGCAACATTTACAATTTCCCGATATCGAAAAGCGGAGGACCGTCGGGCAGGGACAACCTGTTTTATTCCCGCAGAATCGGGAAAAGGCCAAGTTATTACCCGAACCTGGCAGACGGCGAATACATGAAGATTTCAGGAAATACACGTATCCTCGGTGCGGTAAAGCTTTCGGGAAAAACAAAAAACGGTTTGTCAGTCGGTATCCTGGAAAGCCTGACCAACAAAGAAACAGCCGAGATAGACAACAATGGTGAAAAACGCAAGGAGGTAGTGGAGCCTTTTACCAACTTCTTCAATGCCCGGCTGCAACAGGATATAAAAAAAGGAAAAACCATCATAGGCGGTATGATCACTGCGACCAACCGTTTTATCAATGATTCAACGCTTGAGTTTTTACCCAAAGCGGCTTACACAGGAGGTCTTGACTTTACGAATTTCTGGAATGAAAAAACATATAGCCTTGAGATTAACCTTGTGGGAAGTTATATCACGGGAACAAAAGAAGCCATCCTTGAGCAACAGCTTTCTTCGCGAAGATATTACCAAAGGCCGGATGCTTCCCACCTGAATGTGGACTCCACCCTCACAACCCTGTCAGGCTCCGGCGGAACCATAAAGGGTGGTAAAATCGGGGGCGGAAACTGGACATACGGCGGCCGGTTCAGTTGGCTTTCTCCCGGGCTTGAACTGAATGACATGGGGTATCTCCGTTCAGCAGATAACCTCCAGCAAACTGTATGGGTAACCTATCAAATATACAACCCTGTAAGCATTTTCAGGAAATACAGTGTAAGTTTCAGGCAATGGTCGGGATGGGATTTCTCCGGTACATACCTTTGGTCCGGCTTTTTTATCGGTGGCAGCGCCCAGTTTATGAATTATTATACTGCCGAAGCCGGCGTACGAAGATTTAACAAAGAAAGAAACAGGGCCGAGTTACGCGGCGGCCCTGCAGTTGATTATCCGGGGTCGTGGATGTTCCGTCCCTCTTTCGGAACCAATACCTCGAAAAAACTCTGGGCCAGTATCCGGGGTAATTATGAGTGGGGCGATTTAAATTACAAATCCTCATGGGGAATAAGCGGAGAGATCAGTTACCGTCCGTTTGACGCTTTCCAGTTTTCTGTCGAACCCGGATATTTTTTTAGCAGGGAAGATGCCCGGTATGTGGATCACATTGAGTTGGAAAACAAAACACGTTATATCATGGGAGCTCTCGACCAAAGTATTTTCGTGATCAATCTTCGCCTCAATTTTTCCATCACACCCGACCTGTCTATCCAGTTTTGGGGACAGCCGTTTTTCTTTTCCGGCGACTATTCAAACTATAAAGTCGTTACCGATCCCGGGAATAAAAATTATAATGATCAGTTTTATCATTTCAGCAAAAATGAGATATGGTATAACCAAGAGGATGACAAATACCAGGTTTGTGACCCGGGGTTGAGCAACTCGGGTTGTGATCCTGAAACAAATCCCGATTATTCGTTTAGCAACCCGGATTTCAGTTTTTACGACCTGCTGTCAAATTTTGTTATCCGCTGGGAGTATGTCCCCGGCTCAACGGTTTTCTTCGTGTGGTCACACGGCCAGGAAGGATATACAGGCTCCGGAGAATTCAATTTAGGTGAGCAGATGGGCAATCTTTTTGATACCCGGTCAACCAATGTCTATCTGATCAAATTTTCTTACCGGTTTAGTTTTTGAGAAAGCAGCATGAGCCGGACACAACTCCACAGAAAGATCAAGGCGCTGACCGGGAAAACAGCCGGAGAATTCATACGGACATGCCGGTTGAACCGTGCCGCCGAACTCCTTAAAAAACAAAACGCCAACATATTGGAATTTTCCTGTTTAATTTTAGAGCAATAAAAATCAACCGGTAGTCAACAGCCTGCCTGCCCGTTCGAAATGAAATCAAGACAGCCCTATCACGAAAGAAGACGAATCAGCAGTCATTAGAAAACCGAAACTGAACCTGACCTTTCAGGTCGAAGAAAGCCGGTGCGGCGGAGACCTGAAAGGTCGAATAAAAAAGCGAAACCACATATCTCAACCAGGTCTGCCAGCACACAATCCTGCGCTTTCAAGCTGGTTAGTTGCATAAAACCAGCTTAATTATTTGACTTCCTGAATTTATTATCGTATATTGTCCCACGATTTAACCAAACCAATTAATTAAAAAAGCACTTCTGAATTATCCGGCAATCGTTTTGCTGATGGATGCCTTGTCTGGTGCATCAACGCTAAAGGAAAGGTGAAATAGTTCAAATAAAAAATAACTTTTAAAAGAATAAAGCAATGAGAAAATTAATCCTTTTATTCATTATTTTTATGATGATCTGCCCGGATGGAATTACACAGGGTGGATTAAAAAACTTATGGTTTGACGGAGCCGATGATTATGTGAATTGTGGAACCGACACCACACTTGATCTTGCCGGACAATTGACAGTTGAGGCATGGATTAAAGGCAATCCTGTCAATTCCAGTTACGCAAGAATTATAGATAAATACCAGTTTTATGCAAAACAGGGTTTTAATCTGGTTAGAGAACCTGGCACAAACAGCATAATGCTTGATTTTTGGGCGACAGACGGTTCAAAACTTTCAACTGTTGCCAACACACCTGTATTTGATGAACAATGGCATTATGTTGCAGCAACTTTTGACGGGAATACAGTAAAGATGTATGTTGACGGCAAATATGAAAACCAGCTAATTACAGGCAACAAGATCATACAGCATTGCCCTGATCCGCTAATGATCGGAGATGGTTTTGATGGCGCCGCGTGGTTTCCCTATGGAGGGTATATTGATGAAGTACGCGTTTGGAATACAGCGCTGGATTCGCTTACAATTCGTGAGTGGGCACATAAAACAATTACCCAGGACCATGCCTATTGGTCTAACCTTGTAGGTTACTGGAAATTTGATGAAGGATCGGGATCAATGGCAGGGGATTCAAGTAGTGCCGGAAACAACGGGGTTTTGACAAATATGGATACGACTTCTGTTTGGTTTACATCAACCGCTCCACTGGCAACCAATTTAACCGATACGCTACTGAATATTTCTGCAACGTGGGTGAGTGTTGATTCCAATTACTCATCAATATTTTCTGTTGAGGATAACGATATCTCTGGTGATGACTGCGTAATTTTCGGGCATACCGATGCTGATTTATCATGGATCAATACGGATGTGCCTGTTGACCTCGGTGTCATTAACCGGTTGAATCGCGTATGGCGAATGGAGGTCTATGATACGCTTACAGGCAACATAATATTTGATGTCTCCCCACTTGGTATTAATAATGGTGATGTGCTAAAACTTTTGGTTGATTCGGATAATTCATTTGCAGATGCCGATACAGTACACGGATCCTATAATGCTGAAGATTCAACTTTCAGTGTTCATGATTATAGTTATAAACATGGATATTATTATACCCTGGGAACATCCGAGAACATAACATCACTTGATGAATGGGACAGCCGGAATAACGGGGATAACACGATGATACATCAGGTATACCCCAACCCCTTCACCGCTTCCACCACCATCGAATATGAATTACAGCAACCTTCAACCGTTCAAATCACCATTTACAACCATTTGGGTGAACGGGTTGCGGTAGTTGCTGAACAACGCCAGCCCAAAGGCAAATACCAGATCACCCGGAACTTTGAAAACCTGCCGTCAGGAGTGTATTATTATGTTTTGAGAACAGATAAGGAAACCAAAACAACAAAAATGATTAAATTGAAATGAGCGCCCTGACCTTTCAGGTACTGCCCACCCACTATCCTGCACTTTCGACCTGAAAGGTTGGAATTACTTTCCTGCAATGCGGGTTAAAGATGGATCACCTCGCCGTAGGCATCAGCCGCGGCTTCCATGATAGCTTCCGACATAGTGGGATGGGGATGGACAGAATCAATGATCTCGCGTCCCGTGGTTTCCAGCTTGCGGGCGACGACCACCTCAGAAATCATTTCCGTTACATTTTCACCGATCATGTGGCAGCCCAGCCACTCACCGTATTTGGCGTCAAAGATCACTTTCACAAAACCCTCTTTCTTTCCGGCAGCGCTGGCTTTTCCCGAGGCTGTGAAGGGGAATTTCCCGACCTTGATCTCATACCCTGCTTCTTTGGCCTGTTTTTCAGTCATACCCACCGAAGCAATTTCAGGACTTGTGTATGTACAGGCCGGAATATTGCCGTAATCCAGCGGCTCGATATCCATTCCGGCGATCTTTTCAACACAGATGATCCCTTCGTGCGAAGCCGTATGTGCCAGCGCCGGGCCGTGAACGATGTCGCCGATGGCATAATATCCTTCAACATTCGTCCGGTAAAAGACATCCACAATGACTTTCCCTTTTTCCGTTTTAATACCGGTTTCTTCCAGGCCGATGCCTTCCAGGTTGGTGGTGATGCCAACGGCAGACAATACAATGTCGCAGGTCTCTTCAATCACTCCTTTTTTGGTTTGGATGGTCACTTTACAACCGTTTCCTTTGGTATCCACTTTCAGGACTTCCGAATTGGTCAGCACCTTCATTTTGGCTTTCTTGAACGAGCGTGCCAGTTGTTTCGATACTTCCTCATCCTCCAGCGGAACCACATTGGGCAAAAACTCCACCAGGATCACTTCCACGCCAATGCTGTTGAAAAAGTAAGCAAATTCCGAGCCGATGGCTCCCGAACCCACCACGATCATCTTTTTTGGTTTTTTGGTCAGTACCAGCGCATCGCGGTAGCCGATGATCTTTTTCCCGTCCTGTTTCAGGTTAGGAAGCTCGCGCGAGCGGGCGCCGGTGGCAATGATGATGTGATCCGCTTCGTATTCCGTGGCCTTTCCGTCATCAGCCGTCACTTCTATTTTTTTGCCGGGCTTTACCTTCCCAAAACCACGGATGGTTTCTATTTTATTTTTTCTGAAAAGGAACTGAACGCCCTTGCTCATCCCGTCGGCAACACCGCGGCTGCGTTTCACCATGGCTTCCAGGTCGGCTTCTATGTCGCCCTTGATGTCCACACCGTAATCTTTAGAATGCTTGGCATAATTAAATACCTGCGCGCTTTTCAGCAATGCTTTTGTGGGAATACATCCCCAGTTAAGACAAACGCCACCGATCTCGGCTTTTTCGACTACTGCCACTTTTTTTCCGAGTTGCACTGCCCTGATGGCTGCTACATATCCGCCGGGTCCGCTGCCCAATACCAAAATATCGTATTTCATAGATGGAGTGATTTTATGTTTAAAATGTTGCAAAAATATTAAATCAAAAGGAGCAAACCACAAGAACGGGTATTTTATTTTTTTTCATTCTAAATAGTGTCGGATGGATTGTTGGCGGGATGATGGAATAATGGAATTATGGTTGGGTGATTGGGCGATTTCAGGCACCCATTGAAACTTCCCCGCTTGCAGTTTCATGCATTTTTAATGCAGCGACATCCCCGCTGCAAGTGTTTCTCCCCCATTGTTGGGTCCCCACCAACAAGTTTTTCCCATCATAGCACCGGTTGGTGCGGACACCAACCGGGGGTGAAATCCTTGGCATAAATGGTTGACCACAACATAAATCCTGTATCCCGGAATAATACATTCTTTTTTCGCATTGTAAATGCAGGAATAGAACCGTCCGGATTGCAAATCCGGACGAGCTGTAGTTACTTTAAAGGAGGGCCTTTAGTACAAATCCGGACGAGCAGGAGTCGAAGAACCAATCACGAAGTGATTGAACATGAATAGCCTCGGATGCAATCCGGGGGTGGGGTAATGAACAACGAAAACCCCGGATGGGGTTTAATAAAAGGCAGGTCAAAAACAAAGCATCTTTTCAAACCGCTAACTCTGAACCGAGTTAGCGGTTTGGGATGTAAACTGAACCACTATGTGGCCTTGCACAAAGCGGATCGGGAAAAGCGTTTTTCAAACCCTTGATGTCAATTCCACCCTTGTTGGTGTCCCAACAAGTTTTCCCATCGTAGCTCCGGTTGGTGCGGACACCAACCGGGGGGAGTGTCCGGAGTTCCGGCAGGCCATGGCAAGCCACCCGCATGCCCCCATTGTCCTGAAGGGAGAGCATGATTCTCCAGTTGTGGAATTCATTCCGCAGCTTTTGGAATCCCCTCCACCTCCTCATCCTTTTCTGCATGCGGGCAAAAAATTCAGGACGGGTCATTTCGGGCTCACCCCCCCCTGCTTTGAGCTTCCACACTCACAGTTCATAGTGACAAGATCAACTGAAAACACTTAACAAACTCTTAACTCTTGACACATGACTCTTAACTCCCAAAGGAAATGATTATTTTTGGAAATTAAACCGGTTTCCGATGTCTCTTTCAACACGCGAAATGTTTCTCCGTTATGTGGCCCTGCCTTCCGGCCCGGAGGATGCCCTGGAAATATCAAAAGCAGAGGGCATCTGGCTTTTTACACTGGACGGTAAAAAATACATTGACCTGGTTTCGGGCGTTTCAGTAAGTAACCTGGGGCACGGTCATCCCAAAGTAGTTGCCGCGGTTCAGCAACAAGCCGCACGATATATGCACCTGATGGTTTACGGCAAGTATATTGAGACCCCACAGGTGGAACTGGCCCGGCTGATGGCTGAACATCTACCTGAAAAACTGCAAAAAGTATTTTTTGTGAACTCCGGCAGCGAAGCCGTGGAAGGCGCATTGAAACTGGCCAAACGTTACACCGGACGGACCAACCTGGTCGCATTCAAAAATTCCTATCACGGCAGTACACAAGGCGCTATGAGTGTGCTGGGCAACGAAGAAATGAAATACGCTTACCGCCCTCTGCTACCCGGCATAACCCATATCCATTACGGAAATTATGAAGACCTGAAATGGATCACGGAAAAAACTGCCGGGGTGATCGTCGAGCCCATTCAGGCCGAAGCGGGGATCATCATTCCCGAAAAAGAATATATTCAAGCATTGCGAAAGCAGTGTACTGAAACAGGCGCTTTGCTCATTTTTGACGAGGTGCAGATGGGTTTCGGGCGCACCGGAAAGCTGTTTGCCTTTGAGCACTTTGATATGGTTCCCGATATTCTTTGCCTGGCCAAAGCTATGGGCGCTGGGATGCCCATCGGCGCTTTTGTTTCTTCCGGTGAAATTATGGAAACACTTACCCATCATCCGTCTCTGGGGCATATCACAACTTTCGGTGGGCATCCGGTGAGCGCTGCGGCAGCCATTGCCGGGTTACAGGTGCTACTGGAAGAGAAATTACCGGAAAAGGCGGATGAAAAAGGAAAATTATTTGTTGAATTGCTTTCTACACATTCACTGGTAAAGGAGATCAGGCAATCAGGCCTGATGCTGGGCGTGGAACTGGAAGATCAGGAACAGGTCACCCGATTGCTGAAAACTTTCCTCGAAGAAGGCATAGTTGTTGACCGGTTTCTGTTCAACGACAGGAGTTTTCGCATCGCCCCTCCCCTGACCATCACCGATGAAGAAATTCGTCTGGTGTCAGAAAAGATCATAAAATGTTTAAATAAAATAAAGGATGAAAAAGATTAGTATTTTATTGGCCCTGATAACCTGTGTATCTGTTTTTTCACAGGCACAGGACCGGATCATTGGAAAGAATTTCGCAACACGGTCGGTAGTGATCGCGCAACATGGTATGGCAGCCACCAGCCAGCCGCTGGCTATGCAGATAGCCATTGACATTTTAAAAAAAGGGGGAAATGCCATTGATGCCGCCATTGCCGCCAATGCGGCGCTGGGATTGATGGAACCCACCGGCAGCGGTATGGGAGGTGACCTTTTTGCCATCGTGTGGGATGCCAAAACACAAAAATTATACGGGCTGAATGCCAGCGGCTGGTCACCAAAATCGCTGACATTGCAATATTTCAAAGACAACAACTATGAATTCATCCCCGCTCACGGGCCGCTGCCGGTGACCGTTCCCGGATGCGTGGACGGCTGGAACGAGCTGCACAAACGTTTCGGGACTATGTCCGTTAAGGAGATCCTTGAACCGGCAATAAAATACGCCACCGAAGGATTCCCGCTGACACAGGTCATTGCCTATTACTGGAACGGTAACGCAAGGATACTGAAAAAATATCCCGGTTTTACTGAAGTCTATATGCCGGGCGGCAAAGCCCCTGCGGAAGGTGAAATTTTCAAAAACCCCGATCTGGCCAACACGCTGACCATTCTTTCAAAAAAAGGCTTCAGGGCATTTTACGAAGGAGACATCGCACATACTATCGCCGATTTTATGGCTGAAAACGGCGGTTTTATTTCTTATGGTGACCTTGCAGAATACCATGCTGAATGGGTGGAGCCGGTCAGCACCAACTACCGCGGATATGATGTGTGGGAACTTCCGCCCAACGGCCAGGGTATTGCCGTGTTGCAGATGCTGAACATCCTGGAGCTTTACGATATAAAGTCAATGGGCTTTGGCAGTTCCGAATATCTGCACCTGCTTACGGAAGCCAAAAAGCTGGTCTTTGAAGACCGGGCCAAATTTTATGCCGACCCTGCCTTCAATGACATTCCTGTTGAGGAACTGATCTCCAAAGAATATGCAAAGGAAAGAGCCAAACTGATTGACCCCAACAAGGCTTCACGTTATTATCCTGCCGGACAGCCCGAAAAGGGAAACACCATTTATATGACCGTTGCCGACCAATACGGTAATATGGTTTCACTGATCCAGAGCAATTACCGCGGAATGGGCTCGGGTATGGTTCCCACCGGACTGGGGTTTGACCTCCAGGACCGGGGCGAGCTTTTTACACTGGAAGAGGGACAATTTAACACGTATGCTCCGCGAAAAAGACCGTTCCATACCATCATTCCCGCTTTCATCACCAAAGACGGCAAACCGTGGATCAGTTTCGGCGTGATGGGCGGTGCAATGCAACCCCAGGGACATACACAGGTGATCGTCAATCTGATTGATTTCGGGATGAACCTGCAGGAAGCCGGCGATGCCCCGCGCATCAGGCACGACGGCTCTTCTGAACCAACCGGACAGAAAATGCAGGGAACGGGCTGGCTGAACATGGAATCGGGCTTTGATGAACAAACCATCCTCGACCTTGAACTGAAAGGACACAAAATACGTCGCTCACACGGAGGATACGGCGGTTACCAGGCCATTATGTGGGATAAAAAAAACAAAGTCTATCGCGGAGCCTCCGAATCACGTAAAGACGGACAGGCAGGAGGGTATTGAGGCTGGATACTGGAATGATGGAAGGTTGGATTCTTCGTTATAAGTTATTCGTTACATCTAATAAAAAATCTGCGAAAATCCGCGTCAATTGAATTTAGCAGTCTTCAATCCCCTTCTGATTTCCGAATTTTAATTTCCATTTTCCATTTTCTAATTTCCAACTTCCGTTTCACTTTTCCATATACCTTTGTCCTGTATTTATTTAATCCCATGCCGGTTTATCATTTGACAAAAGAGCCCGTTTTTCCACACCCGTCCAATGCTGATCCCGACGGATTGCTTGCCTTTGGCGGTGACCTGTCTCCCGAAAGGCTGATACTGGCCTATTCGCGGGGGATCTTTCCCTGGTATTCCGAGGGGCAGCCCATCCTCTGGTGGTCACCCGACCCGCGAATGGTTTTGTTTCCCGATAAATTCAAACGCCATAAAAATCTTCGCCGCCTGGTTGAGCAACAAAAGTTTGAGATCAGATTCGACCATGATTTTTCGCGGGTTATTGAATTTTGCAGCCGTGTTCCCAGGAAAGGCCAGTTCGACACGTGGATTACCGACGATATGAAAAAAGCATACATCAAACTCCACCGGATAGGATATTGTCATTCGGTGGAAACTTATTTCAACGGAGAGTTGGCCGGCGGCCTTTACGGCGTGTCGCTGGGTGGAACGTTTTTCGGAGAGTCCATGTTCCATCTGCTCACCGATGCTTCAAAGGTTGCTTTGTGGTATCTTGTTGATTTTTGCATTGCAAATGGTTTCGATATCATTGATGTCCAGCAGGAAACACCCCATCTTCAGAGCCTCGGAGCCACCTCACTAAATCGAAAGTATTTTTTAATTTTACTTGAAGAAAGTATGAAAAAGCCAACCTTGAAAGGCAGGTGGACGTTAGATTGATTTGATTACAAATAACGGACAGGCAAAGTTTTAATCAAAAAATTTCTTTAATTAGCAGCGCCAAATAATTAATTACCGATGGAAGAAAATAAAAAATACATGCAGGAGGCCATTAATCTGGCAATGGAGAACGTGGATGTGGTAAACGGCGGGCCTTTCGGTGCGGTAGTTGTGAAGGACGGACAAATTATCGGCAGGGGTACCAACGAGGTGACCGGAAAAAATGACCCCACGGCCCACGCCGAGATCATGGCCATCAGGGATGCCTGTCGTCACTTGAACACATTTGATCTGGAAGGCTGCGAACTTTATTCCAGTTGCGAGCCTTGTCCCATGTGCCTGGGAGCCATCTACTGGGCCAATATCGGGAAACTTTATTATGCGGCCACGAAAGAAGATGCAGCACAGGCCAACTTCAGCGATGCATTCATTTACAAAGAATTTTCCCTGCCCAAAGACCAGAGAAAAATACAATCCGCCCAGCTTATGCGTGATGCGGCATTGAAAGTCTTTGAGAAATGGGCAGCCAGTGAGGAGAAATTACCTTATTGAACCGGACCGGGATTATTTAAATAGTAACTGAAAACAACTGATCTCTTTTCGGAGTAAACTCAAGATATTACAGAATTCCATATTCTGTTTCCCCGATTTGATTTATATTTACCTGTTCTTTTGCAATTTTTAAAACATGAACAATCATGGCAGATGATCTGATCAAAAAGGCTGCTACACTGATCAGAGAATCAAAATATACAACAGCATTTACCGGAGCTGGCATTTCGGTAGAAAGCGGTATTCCTCCTTTTCGTGGTGAGGAAGGCCTCTGGAGCAAATATGATCCGAAGATGCTTGAAATTGATTTTTTTTACCGCCATCCCAAAGAATCCTGGAAGGTGATCATGGAGATTTTTTATGAGTTTTTCGGTAAAGCCAAGCCCAACCGGGCCCATAAAGTACTGGCCGAACTGGAAAAAAGGGGATTCCTTAAATGTGTGATTACCCAGAATATTGACAACCTGCATCAGGAAGCCGGCAACCGGGTGGTTTATGAGTTTCATGGCAATCCAAAGAAACTTGTATGCACCTCCTGTCCGGCAGTTTTTGGTTTTGGAGAGCTGGAAATAAATGAGTTACCTGTGAAATGCCCGGAATGTGGCGGGCTGATCAAACCCGATTTCATTTTTTTCGGCGAAGCCATCCCGCAGGATGCTTATTTTCATTCCGTCAAAGCGGCTGAAAAATCACAGGTCATGCTTGTTATCGGAACAACTGCCGAGGTGATGCCTGCCGGGCAAATCCCCATTATGGCAAAATCAAACGGAGCGACCATCATCGAGATAAATCCTGAACCTTCAAACCTTACAGATCATATCACCGATATTTTCCTGCGGGGAAAGGCCTCGGAGGTGATGGACGAATTGTTGAAGAATATTTTTAAGACCTGACAGGTTTTATAAAACCTGTCAGGTCTGGTGGCTATTTTACTTCCTGTACACATCTCCCGAACCATTGGAAACCACATTAACATAGGCAGGGGAACCATAATATACAAGGTCTCCAGATCCGTTCAACATGGCTTCGATCCGTTCAACAACACTAACAATGATGTCACCCGAGCCGTTGCTTTTGGCATTGACATTTACTGCTGTCATGCCGAAAGCATTCATATCGCCGGAACCAACGGTCTTGGTGATCAGGTTGGCTGCTTTCCCTTTCAATTTTACATCTCCCGAACCGGAAATATAAACAGCGCATGTATCCAGTTGAAGGCCAGAGGCGTTGACATCGCCGGAACCTGTAATGGTAAGCTGAAAGATACCCCTTACGCCCGAAAGGTTTACGTCACCCGAGCCGGTGATCTTCATTTCAAGGTTCACTGCATCCAGGTCGGCCCTCAGGTCTCCCGACCCGCTGATTGAAATTTCAACATTTTTCCCTTTTAACGCTCCTTTACACTCAATATCGCCTGACCCGGTATTCATCAGCTTATCCAGTCTGGGCATCGTGACATAAACATCCAGCACGTGAACATTCCTGAAGTTTCCCTTCGAGGTAATGGTCAGCACGCCATTCTCCACACGGGTGATGATACGGTCAATGATATCGCTGTCGGCTTTCACCGTAACGGAATGATTTTCGCCATAGCTGATGTAAACGTCTGCAAAAGTCGTTTGCCTGATACTTGAAAATGGGGCTACCTGCCTCTCCTGTGTTGCCACCTGGGCAGCCAGCGGCATTGCTGTTGACAAGACGAGTAAGAAGGCAATGGTTCGCATTAAGATTCCTGATTTTGTTTTCATAATTTAATGTATTTAAAAGTTTTCATTTTGCTTTGATATTTACGTTTCCGAACTTGCTTTCCACGCTGACTTTTGAAACCGGTTCGTTCCCTTTTCCGATGATCCCTTTGTATTCGGCGCTGCCGGTTGTTTTTACCCGGTAATTAAACCTGGTCAGTGATTCGGGATAATTCAGCGTGCAATATTCCATTTCGGCTTCAATCGTGTAGGTTGCATCCTCTGAAATATTCAGGTTTATTGTACCATATTTGTTTTCAACCGATATATCTTCAAATGCTTTGTCAATAAACGAAACCGAAACCGTCCCGTAGCTGTTTTCAATGTCCAGGGCTTTTGTCAGCCGTTTGATGTTCAGTGTCGAATATTTTGTCCATCCCTTCAACCTGCCGACGGAATCCATGTTCATTGTTCCGCCTTCCAGTTCAAGACGTAAATTACCGGCACGATTGAGCTTGATCTCGGAATATTTACTGTTTAAATCCGTTTTATTCGTGGAATACAAATTGAAAACCGAATAATTGATGTTTATATCCCCGCTTTCAAAACGGTTGACATGCCCTTTGCCGTAGTCCACTCTCAATTTACTTTCAGGTGCATTCAGTGCGTTGACATTTATCGAGCCGTATTCACTGGTTATATCGGCCGTGCCGTCAACAATGGCAATGAAAGCATTCCCGTATTTCTGTTTCAATTCAAGGCTTACGGAACGGGGCATAAAGACCTCCAGCTTCAGGTCAACATTGATTCTTACTTTTTTATCCCGGTTTGGAGCCAGTTTGGAACTGACGGACACTTCTTTGCTGTTACCCGTGATTTCCCAGATAACCCGGTTAAACTCTTTTTCTGCTTTTGTCTCATCGTCGGTATCCACCGTTGCCGACAGTTTCACCGATATTTCATTTTTGTCCCAGTTCTCGCAGGTAATGTTCCCCGTTTCCTGACTGATGATCAGGCTGGCCATGGTTTTCACGGAAAAGTTCCTGTCAAAAAAAACTTTCTTGATTCCTTTGGGCCCAGCCTGTAACTGATTTACAGTAAATAAAACGGCAAGAGTCAGAATTGTGGTTATAAAATACTTCTTTTTCATGATCTTATTTTTTAATAAAGTTTCGAATTGGCAAAATCAAGCTGGCTGATGATGTTGTCCACTATTTCAATTTTTTTCTTTTGCGTGTTGATCAAGGCAGCTTTAAGCATTTCATTATCCGGGTTTTTGGTAAAATCTTTTTGAAGCGAGGCCATGCTGATGTCAATATTTTGAAATTGATTATTGGCTTCCAGCCTTGCATGACTTGCGGCCTCTTTGTTGGGAGCATACCGGTCAATTTCTTTCAGCCTCTCCCCTGCTTGTGCATCATAATAAGCCAGCGTATTGCTGATATCTTCCGGGAGTATTATCTGCTGACCAAGTGCTTTATCTGCAATTCTTGTGTTTATTATGTTTGAGGCCAGATAAACAATGGAGACCAGGACGATCAAAACGGCACTTATTTTAAGGAAAGGATATAAACGATGACTTTTTGCTGTCAGTTCCGGCGTTTGTTCCAGTTTCTCAAGGAACCGTTCTTTATGGCCCGATGAAGGTTCTTTGTTGTCGAAAAACCCCCTGTTTCTTTTTATTTTATCTTCAAGTATTGACATTTTACCTGTTGTTTTAATTGTTGATGGGATTGATCAGCTTTTCCTGCTGTTTGCCGATCTCTTTTAACAGCCGTTGCTTTGCCCGGGAATATCTTGTTCTGGCATTGTTGTATGAAATATTAAGGATATCCGCTATTTCTTCATGGTCATAGCCCTCGAGGAGATAGAGAGAGAGGATGATACGGTATTGGTCCGGGAGCCCTTCCATGGCTTTTGCAACATCTTCCAGCCGGTTAAAAACATTTCCTGCATAACTGTCATCCGTTTCGGAGGTATCCTCAATTTCCAATTCCTTTTCGTCCAGACTTTCGGTTTCTTTCCTTATTCTTAACTTATCCAGCGATTTGTTCACCACAATCCTTTTCAGCCAGGAACCGAAACTGCCGTTTCCTTTGTAACTGTCAATCTTTCTGAAAGCATCCAGAAAGGCCTCCTGCATGGTATCTTCGGCTTCGGCATCGTTTTTCAGTATCCGGTAACTTGTGTTGTACATGGCTTTGTAATACAGTTCATAAATCCTGACCTGCGCTTTCCTGTCATTGTTTCGGCAACCTTCAATGAGGTCCTGATGAATGTCGTGGATTTTATTTTCGCCGGTCATAATTCTTTTCTGTTTTTAATGACGTAGTGCATTCCGGATTGTTACAGTTTTTAAAATTACTAATTTCTGATTGCTGTGGCTGACCTGATACTGCTGTTAAAATTAACTTAACAAATATATTCTCTACCTTTGTTATACTTTCTGATAAATATCATTTTAAAAAACAATAAAACTAAAATTATGGAACTCAAAAGATCTCACATCAGACTTATTCAGGAACAATTAAACCGTATGGGCTACAATGCCGGACCGGTTGACGGCATTGCAGGTAAAAAAACAAAGAGTGCTTTATTAAAAGTGCCCGGCAACAAGGGTGACTGGCCTTTCAAGCGGCAGGCCGTTGCATTCATCCAGTATCTGTGTCAGCAAAACGGCATTGATGCCGGACCCGTTGACGGGCTTTGGGGGCCGCAAACCGACTATGCCTACGGTGTTTTGTCCGAATATTTAAAAACAGGGATCATGCCTTCACCCTGGCGCGACGAAGAACTCCTTGTGGAATACAATCCGCATAACTGGCCTGTTGAACAACAACGATTACTGGAGCAATTTTATGGTGAGGTCGGCAAAAATCAGGTGATGCTCGACCTGCCTTATCCCCACCGCCTGTCCTGGGACAAACGGTCGGTGGTCCACCGTATTTCCTGTCACAAAAAAGTGAGCGACAGCCTGAATACCATTCTGACCAATGTCCTGAACCATTACGGCATGGAGGAGATCAGAAGATTGCGGCTGGATATCTGGGGAGGTTGCCTGAATGTTCGAAAAAAACGCGGGGGAACAACGTGGTCAACCCATTCATGGGGGATTGCCCTTGACTACGACCCGGAGAACAATGCATTACGCTGGGGGCGCGACAGGGTTTCTTTTGCCAGACCGGATTATGACAAGTGGTGGGAATTCTGGGAAAAAGAAGGATGGGTCAGCCTGGGACGGAAAAAGAAC
>CAZMOS010000043.1:17644-24037 GCA_964567945.1 uncultured Lentimicrobiaceae bacterium | reverse complement strand
TTACAACTCCTTGATTTCGTTCACCAGTTTCTGCAAAGTATCTTTGGCATTGCCGAAAAGCATACGGGTTTTGTCATCGAAAAAGAGGAAATTTTCAATACCTGCGTATCCTTTTCCCATACCCCTTTTCATGACAATGATGTTTTTGGATTCATGAGCATGGATGATGGGCATGCCGTAAATCGGACTTGAAGGGTCATCCAGTGCGGCAGGGTTCACCACATCATTGGCGCCCACAACAATGGTCACATCCGTATTGGGCATATCGGGGTTGATATCATCCATTTCCATGAGTTTGGTATAAGGCACATCCGCTTCGGCAAGTAAGACGTTCATGTGTCCGGGCATGCGCCCTGCAACGGGATGAATGGCAAACCTGACCTCCACGCCTTTGCTTTCAAGCAACTGAACCAGCTCGTTGGCTACAAACTGGGCCTGTGCCACCGCCAGTCCGTAGCCGGGTACGATCACCACTTTTTGCGAATAGGCAAGCAGTACGGCTGCATCACTTAGTGATATTTCTTTTATGGCACCATGTTCTTTGTCAATGCCAGCACCACCGCCCCCGAAGGCCCCGATGATCACGTTAAGCAGCGAGCGGTTCATGGCTTTACACATCAACAGTGTCAGAATACCTCCGGCCGAGCCAACAAAAATACCCCCCAGGATCATCGCCTGGTTACTATAGATAAATCCGGCCATGGCAGCAGCTATACCTGTCAGGGAGTTCAGCAGCGAGATCACCACAGGCATATCCGCACCGCCGATAGGCATAACGAACATGATTCCATAGACCAGGGCAAGAACCAGGAGCACATAGGAAAGTTTGGTCCCGGTGGCCAAGTCATGCGGAAAGGCCAGCATGTAGATCATCAACCCGGCGATCAGTGCCAGGAGGAACAGGTTGAACCACGTGGTCCATCTGGCAAAAATATCCCCCACTTTGCCATCCAGTTTGCCGTATGCGATCATACTGCCGCTGAAAGCAATGGTACCGATAACCAGTCCGAGCAAAGTAACTACGGCCGATTCGTTGGCCGGGTTGGCATACTCCATCAGGGCAACCAGCGCCGAAGCCGCACCGCCTGTGGCATTGAAAAATGAAACCAGTTGCGGCATGGCCGTCATTTTTATTTTCCGTGCAATAACCGCCCCCATGACACTTCCCACGGCAATGGCCGCCAGGATGACGATAACGTTTACGGTTGGTATGGTGTGTCCGGCAGGGGTTCTGTATAAAAATAAGGTGGTTACCATGGCCAGACCCATGCCGCCGGCAGCCCAGAAATTGCCTTTCCGTGCCGTTTCAGGATGGCTCATCAGTTTCAGGCCGACCACAAAAAATATGGCGGCCAACAAATAACTCATCAATAAATAAACATCTCCGGCAGTTGCGCCCAAATCTTGTAATGTCGTATTCATAACTACTTTTTCTTCTTTTTCTTAAACATTTCCAACATCCTGTCGGTAACTACAAAACCGCCCACAACATTCAGTGTGGCAAAGATCACGGCCAGGATTCCGAGTACCATATTCAGGCTGAATTTCGACAGGTCGGTGCTTCCCAGAAGGATGATCCCTCCGATGATGATGACCCCGCTGATGGCGTTGGCCCCTGACATCAGCGGCGTGTGCAGGACCGAGGGTACGTTGGCGATCACTTCCAGCCCCAGAAAGATCGAAAGTGTGATGATGAAGATCATCTCTTTGTTTTCGTAAAAATAAACGAGGAATTGTTCCATGTTTTTTATATTTATCTTTTAGTCAATAATTGCAATTTCTTGTTACCGGCACATGCTAACCGTAAAACTTTTTCAGCCAGTCGCTCATGATCTGTTTTTGATGAACCATGCATGTCCCCTTGACGATCTCATCCTCAAAATCAAGCTTAAGGCCGCCTTCTTCATCAATGAGTAACTTCAGGAAGTTCACCAGGTTGTTCCCGAACATCCGGCTTGCATCGTTTGACATGTCCGAAGGATAATTTGATTTTCCCACGATGGTAACACCTTCCTTAACGACAGTTTTCTTATTCTCGGTCAATTCGCAATTGCCGCCCGTGGAAGCGGCCAGATCAATGATCACCGAGCCGTTTTTCATCTCTTTAACCGTTTGTTTTTCGATGAGCACCGGCGCTTTTTTACCCGGTATCTGGGCAGTGCAGATCACCACACTCGATTTCACTGCATGGTCATGAACCAGTTGCTTTTGTTTTCTTTTGAATTCTTCGTCCTGTTCCACGGCATAACCTCCGGCGGCAGCATCTTCTTTGGCACCTTCCACTTCCACAAATTTTCCGCCCAGGCTTTCCACCTGCTCTTTCACCGCAGAACGGACATCAAAAACTTCAACCACGGCACCAAGCTTACGCGAGGTGGCTATTGCCTGCAAACCGGCAACACCCGCGCCGAGGATCAGTACTTTGGCCGGCCGGATGGTCCCGGCAGCGGTCATGAACATCGGGAAAAAATTCGGCAACTTCATGGCGGCATCCAGAACGGCTTTGTAACCTGCTATGGTTGCCATTGAGGAAAGAATATCCATTGCCTGTCCCCTCGATATCCGCGGGATCATGTCCATACTGAAAACGGTCTGGTCTTTTTTCAGGAAATAATCCACCGCTTCTTTATTTCCCAACGGGTTAAAAACGCTGATAACAACTTGTCCTTTCTTCAATCCGGACAGTGTTTCTTTTCCCGGCGGGGTGATACTCAACAGTATATCTGCTTTTTCAACCAGTTTTTGCCTTTCTGTTACTTTGGCGCCGGCATCCTTGTATTCCTCATTCCCGGCAAATGCCCTTAACCCGGCATCGGTCTCAACCAGCACTTCCGCTTTTAATGCAACCAGTTTTTTGACCGCTTCGGGCAGCAAGCTTACACGGTGTTCAAAATCAGGCTCTTTTAATATTCCAATTGTCATTGACTCAATTTTTAGCGAGCCAAAGGTAAATGAAAAAAGCTTTTTAACAAAATTATTTATATATGGTCTAAATTAATTTAATATGTTTGTCGCCTGTATAAAAACAGATTGAACAATGAAAACTGATTATAACACGGCGGTATTTATTGCATACAAAATTCACTTGGATAGTCCGGATGGCGAGATGATCGAATTTTCCGGAGAGCAAAATCCGCGAAAAATGATTTTAGGTCACGACGACATAATTGAAAGTTTTGAGAACAAGATCCTCGGCATTGAAGAAGGTGATGAATTTGAATTCAAACTTATGTCACATGAAGCTTTCGGCGACTATAAACCGGAAATGATTACGGATGTTCCAAAAGACACTTTCAGGGTTGACGGTGTCCTTCGCGAAGAGTTGTTGTATCTCAACAATGAGGTCAGCATGATTGACAACCAGGGCAATCCGGTAAAAGGTAAAATACTGGAGATCGGTGACAAGTGGGTAAAAATGGATTTCAACCATCCGCTGGCCGGAAAACAGCTTTTCATTTCCGGTAAAATAACGAATGTCCGTCCGGTTACACAAAATGATCTGCAACCCCACAACAGTGGATGCTGCGGAGGAAGTTGCGGCTGTGGCAGTTCCGAAAAGGATGACAAGGATCACAAACATCAGTACACGCATGCCGAAGAAGACGCCTGTTCCGTGTGCGGAAACCCGCCCAAATTGCAGGGCCAGGGAATTGGTGATTGCCGCTGCGGATAAAAAACCTTTGTAAAACAAAAAACCCCGGTCTCTTTTTACAGATTTCCGGGGTTTATGTTTTCAACAGGCCATTCTATTTATTCTCCAGCAAAGGTATTTCGCTGGCAAGCTGTGCATCTATCAATGCTTTGATCTTGTTTTCCACCTGGAAATAACGTAGCAATTGTTTACCACTCATGATTTTCTGGAACTTTTTGAAATATTGCTTTTTCAAATTCAACAGTTCCTGTTCATATTTCAGTACTTCTCCTGTAATTTCAATTGCCTTTTCATCCGTCATGGTATCAAAATGTTCGGCAAACTCTTTGATCAGGAGATAGAGTTTTGTGTTCATCGCGTACATCTTGTCATTGTATTCATTATACAGTGGCCAGAAAGCAGAACTTTCGGCATCGGTAAACTGCATGGCATCAGCCACAATGGCTTTCTTTTCGGTTTTCAATGCAGCACGCTGAACTTCCATGTAATCGTCAACAGTTTGCGAAAAAAGGGTTGTGCCGAATAATAATGCGGCAAGTACGATCAATAATTTTCTCATTTTGAATAGAATTTTAGTTATAAAAATTTGAACGGCGAAAGTAAAAAAATTATTTACCACATTTGTGTAAAACGGATGCTGAGCACAAAATTACGTGTCAGTCCGTCAGCGCGGTAAGCCCTGTCAACAACAGGGGCTGCGGCCGTAATGTACAGGATCCCATTTCTTTTCAGCTTTTTGGCATAGGTAAGATAAAGATTCAGTGTAATGCCGCTGGTTCCGTCAAGCACCACATTTTTATCATTTTTTATGATTTCACTTTTTTGCAGGCGGTAGATGGCCATGATACCTGTTTGAAGGGTCTGCTGTTTTTTTAACCTGAAATCTTTTTGCAGGCGTAATGCCAGGTCATCACCCCGTTTCAACTGTGCCGATTCGTAATATATCTTTTTGGGATCGGTGATTGCAGGATCATTCAGGTATTGATTATTGTTTCTCCCGAAAGGATGCTGGTAAGCCAGGTAAAAGTTCCATGTTTTCCAGATGTATTGCACCCCTCCGATGATATCGTATGTTCCCAGGCTGGTCTGGTAAGCCATGGGCAACGGATTGCCTCCAAATGAAAAATCGGAGTTGTTCGACCGCAACTTGCCACCGAGCAGAAAACCCAGTTGTGACTGGTCTGTTTGAAGAACCTGCTGTACTACAGATATCATCACATCGCCAATTCCTGTTGCGTTACCCAGATTTCCGGAGGTAAAAATAAACGGGACCCGGACAATGTAAGAAGTGGTTTTAAAAATTCGGTGTTCAAGGGTCAGGGAACTTTGTGAGATAAAAATAAATTTTTCACCCGATCCGAGCGATTGCTCAAAAGACAATTTGATTTTCGGCGCTTCTTTCTCCCCCTCCTGATGGTCCAGCGAGCCAATGGAGCAGGCACCGGCATCGCTGCACCCCTGGCCCGAAGCCAGCCGGGAAATAAACACCAGCATGAATATGATAAGAATATTCTTTCCTTTTAGCATAGGATGTTCGACGGCAAACCCTGTCAGACCTTACACCATTACAGGGCTTTTAACAATCTGTTAACATCTCAAACTAATTCTGTCAATGTATTGACAGAAAAAATACATATAATGATCAATGCATTGACAGTTTACCAAAAATATTCTACTTTAATATTTTTCCTTAACCCTTTAAATTGTGACCTTTTCATTTTAATGCTGGCCCTTTCTGTGTCCCGAACTTTAATTATTTTTGGGACAATTTACCGACCACTAAAATCAAGGTTATGAACTCAATCTACCTGATACTCGGCGCTACCGGAAGCATCGGCTATGCTTTTACCCGCGTCTTGCTGGATGAAAACGTCTCTGTTACCGCACTTGTCCGCAACAAAGAAAAAGCGGAAAAACTTTTCGGTAAGAATGATCTGCTTGGAATTGAAGAAGGAGACGTAACAGACCTTGAAAAATTGAAAAGTGTTGCAAAAGGCAAACAATTCATCTTTCACGGGATCAACTATCCTTACAACCTGTGGGAAGAGAATATGCAAAGGGTTACGCAAAATGTGATTGAGGCGGCATCACAAAACAAGGCCACCATTATTTTTCCGGGAAATATTTATGAGTTCGGGCCGGTGGGTGAGATCACGGAAGATATGATTCCGGAGCCGGAAACAAAAAAAGGAAAAATACGGCTTGATCTTTTCAATATGCTGAAACAGGCTGCAGATGAAGGCAAATGCAAAGTCATTTTCGTGCGTTTGCCCGATTTCTTCGGCCCCAACGTGACCAACGGACTGATCAAACCGCTCTTCGGGAATGCAGCCAAAAAGAAAGCCGTCAACTGGCTGGTGAATGCGGAAGTGCCACACCAGTTTGCATTCACACCCGATGCTGCCCATGTAATGTATTTGTTGAGCAAAATGAAAAACCTGCCTGCTTTTGCCAATTACAATTTCGGTGGGTATGAAATGGCTTCCGTTAAAGAACTGGCAAAACAGATCAGCAGCATAACGGGCGGCCCTTCCAAAGTTACTGTTATCCCCAAATGGATGATCCGCATACTGGCGCTTTTCAGCCCGGTGATCAAAGAACTGAAAGAAAACTATTACCTGTTTGAAAAAAATGTCCGGCTGAATGACGAAAAGTTGAAAAAAGACCTGCCGGAATTTAAGCCCGTACCGCCTGAAGAAGCCATCCGTGAAACCGTGGAATGGTTCAGGGAAAATCCATAG
>CAZMOS010000043.1:0-17544 GCA_964567945.1 uncultured Lentimicrobiaceae bacterium | reverse complement strand
GTTGCCCCTTTTGCGGTTAATCCTATCTGGACAGCCGGGCAATGGACAATAAAAGATTATTATTTGTTCAGCCGGTCATCATAATCAGATGAAAACAAATGCGGCAGCACATCCAGAAAAATATGTTTTGTGTATCCCCAGAATCCCGACGGGTCTGAATAGTTATATGTTCCTTGTTTTTTACCTGTCAGCAAAAAGGAACCATCCGGTTGTATGATCACTTCATACGACCCTCCGTGTCCGTCCGGGCTGAGGAATTTCAGATTCGGATAATCGGGATCGTATTTTACCGGGGGAGAAATGTTTGGATAGAGAATGGAAATTGGCGGTGCGGGAACCGGCGTATTGGCCGGTTGATGAAACAGGTTCTTGCTGTTGCGTTGTAATATCCAAACCCTGCCCGAATCATCCAGATATCTGTTGCCTTCAATTAATTTCAGTTTTCCTTTGGGTAACTTGTTGTGTTTGTTTCTTTTCAAATGCCAGTCACCGCGGCTGGCGAGTGCCATAACTATAAGAAACAAAAAAATACCCGAGCCTGTATAGATCAGTTTTTTCATAAAATAACAGAGAGTTTATACAAAGAAACAAACAAATATTAATATTCAAATTGTACTGATATCGAAATATTAGATTAATGACCTGACAGTAGTATTTTTACCAAATCGTATCTACTCATTCAGCGCTTTCCATAACATGTCTTTCAACTCTGCAAGACCTTTTCCGGTAATGGAGGAAATGAAAATATGAGGAATATCGGGAAGTTCTTTCTCAATCTCCTCCTGCAACTCGTCGTCCAGCAGGTCGGATTTGGTGACGGCCAGCAGCCGTTGTTTGTCGAGTAATTCAGGATTATATTGCTTCAATTCGTTTAGTAATATTTCGTATTCTTTTTTGACATCCTTACTGTCAGCAGGAACCATAAACAGCAAAACAGCGTTTCTTTCGATATGCCGCAAAAACCGGATTCCCAGCCCCTTTCCTTCGTGCGCCCCTTCGATGATCCCGGGAATGTCAGCCATAACAAAGGATAGATGGTCACGGTAAGCCACAATACCCAGATTGGGGACAAGGGTTGTGAAAGGGTAATCCGCAATTTCGGGTTTGGCAGCCGACACTACCGAAAGTAATGTTGATTTGCCGGCATTGGGAAATCCCACAAGGCCCACATCGGCGAGGATCTTCAGTTCAAAAATGATGTCCGACTCCACGCCGGGTTCTCCCGGCTGGGCATAGCGTGGCGCCTGGTTTGTGGAGGTTTTGAAATGATCGTTTCCCAGCCCGCCGCGGCCGCCTTTCAGTAAAACAACCCGTTGACCATGTTCGGTAATTTCACCAAGCACAACGCCCGTATCGGGGTCTTTGGCTATCGTTCCCAGCGGCACTTCGATGATGATGTCTTTTCCCGATGTGCCGGTGCTACGCTGGGCACCTCCCGGTTTGCCGTGTTCCGCCCGCAGATGACGGGTATAGCGTAAATGCAGCAGCGTCCACAACTGGGAATTGCCAGCCATAACTATGTCACCGCCCTTGCCACCGTCACCACCGTCAGGACCACCTCTGGGGAGATACTTTTCCCTGCGGAAATGTACCGATCCCGCCCCGCCGTTTCCCGAACGGCAATAAATCTTTACATAATCCACAAAATTCGATTGGCCCATCGTTCCTGAATTTGAGCGCAAAGGTCTGAAATTATTTGAATTGTCGTATGCTGGGGTGAATTCACCTTTCCGGTTTCCCCAAGGCTGTGTGCCGGGCATCCCCATAGGTGTTTGCCAGGGTACGCATTGTGGTTACGGGACCGGGAGAGGTGCGGAACGACTTACTTACTCCTAACTTCCTGAAAAAACACTCTTCCGGGCACAGGTACTCAGAAAGGTGTTGGACTCAACAAAAAAATTTACCTTTGCAGGACAACAAAAAACAACATGCAAAACGTACAGAAAAGAGATAAACCCAGGAAACCGGTTGTGGGAATAACCCATGGCGATTTGAACGGGATCAGCTACGAGATCATCATCAAAGCCTTGAAAGATAACCGGTTATTTGAAATGTTCACCCCGGTCATTTACGGTTTATCAAAAGTACTTTCATACCACCGGAAAAACCTGAACTTCTTTGATTTCAACTACAAAGTGGTTCGGGATGCAAGACAAATCATGAACAACAAGGTGAACATTGTCAACATCAGTAATGACGAGGTTAGAATTGAATACGGAAAAGCCACCGAGATAGCGGGAGACCTTGCTTATGAAGCTCTGGAAACAGCGGTCGGTGACCTGAAAGAAAACAAAATTGACGTGATCGTCACCGCTCCCGTCAACAAAGCGGGGATACACTCGGAAAAATTTAATTTTCCCGGTCATACCGAATATTTTACCCGGCGTTTCGACTGTGAAGATTCTCTGATGCTGATGGTTTACGAAGGCCTGAAAATCGGAACTGTCACCGGGCATATCCCATTGCGTGAAGTCATACCGGCAATAAACCAGGAAATCATCATAAGAAAGATCAGGATTTTAAACGACTCGCTGATCCGTGATTTTAACATTGCCCGTCCAAAGATTGCCGTACTGGGCATCAACCCGCATGCGGGAGATAACGGCCTGATCGGAGACGAAGACGAGCACATCGTATCTGCAGCCGTTATTTCCACAAAAAAGAGCGGCATGCTGGTTTACGGACCTTTCCCTGCCGATGGATTTTTTGGCACCGACGACTACACAAAATACGATGCCATTCTTGCCATGTATCATGATCAGGGTTTGATCCCCTTTAAAATACTGGCTTTCGACAAAGGTGTTAATTTCACTGCCGGCCTACCCATAGTCAGAACTTCACCGGCACATGGAACAGCTTACGATATAGCAGGGAAAAATATGGCTTCCGCAGATTCGATGCGTCAGGCCATTTACCTTGCCATTGACATCCTGAAAAACAGGCGGGCATTTGATGAAATGACCAAAGATCCGCTTCCAGCCGGGTTGATCAATGAATATGGCAATTCGAAAAACAACAAAGAAGAGGAAGAACTGAAAGATGTTGAAGATTAGCTTTTCAAAAAGATAACTGATGGTTCACAGAATTTATAACGGGCTTGAATTAACTGAAATTCTGGGGGCCAGTCTTGTTTCTCCCGATGCAAAACAGATTGCCGTAAAAGATATCCTGATTGACAGCCGCCGGTTGATCGCAACGGAACAATGCCTCTTTTTTGCGCTTGTTTCAAAGCGGAACGACGGCCATCAGTATATTCCCGAACTCTACAAAAAAGGGGTGAAGTTTTTTGTGGTCTCATCCCTTCCCGACACAATGGAGAAAATGCCCGAAGGCCACTTCTTTGTTGTGGACAACACGCTGGAAGCGCTTCAAAAACTGGCCGCGTGGCACCGCAGATTATTTGACATCCCGGTAATTGGTATAACGGGGAGCAACGGGAAGACCATTGTGAAAGAATGGCTTTTTCAGCTTTTAAGCCCTGACAGAAAGATCATCCGCAGCCCGAAAAGTTACAACTCACAAATCGGCGTTCCGCTTTCAGTATGGCAAATCAATGATAATCATGAAATAGCCATCATTGAAGCCGGGATTTCAGAACCTGACGAGATGGAAAACCTCCGGAATATCATTAACCCGACCGTCGGGATTTTTACAAATATCGGGCAGGCACACGATGAGAATTTTATCAGTACCGCCCAGAAGATAGGTGAGAAGCTCAAGCTTTTTACCAAAGTCGGAACACTGATATACAATGCTGACAGAGGAGATATTCAGGAAATAATGATCCGTTCGGGCATCCTGGAATATGTGAAAACGTTCTGCTGGGGAAAAGACGAATCCTGTGACCTTCAGATTACCGAAACGGAACCCGGAAAACAAGGAACACTGATCAGGGGTCGTTTCAGGGACAATAGCTATGAGATAAGTATTCCGTTCCACGACAAGGCAAGCATCGAGAACGCCACCCATTGCTGGGCCGTCATGCTTTTTCTTGGATATAACCAGAAAGTCATTTCCGAAAGAATGCCCAACCTGTCTCCCGTCGCCATGCGGCTTGAACTGAAAGAAGGCATTAACAATTGTACCATCATCAACGACTCCTACAACTCCGACTTTAACTCGTTAAGCATTGCCCTCGATTTTTTGAACCAGCAAACCCAGCACAAACAAAAAACACTGATACTTTCGGATATTCTTCAAAGCGGCCGTAACGAAGACGATCTTTACAAAGACGTGGCCCGCCTTGTTGAGCAGAAAAATATTGACCAGATCATTGGCATCGGCCAGGCCATCAACCGCCAGAAAAATCAGTTCAATATTCCAAAATCATTTTATCAGACTACGGCGGATTTTCTTTCGCTGTTTCCCCTGGGTAGCCTGAATAATCAAACCATTCTGCTTAAAGGAGCCCGTATATTTGAATTTGAACAGATCAGCCGCCGACTCCAGCAGAAGTTACATGAAACCGTACTGGAGATCAATCTGGATGCCCTGGTTGAAAACCTGAATTATTTCCGGTCAAAGATCCCTGCCGGCACAAAGATCATGGCAATGGTCAAAGCGTTTTCGTATGGCAGTGGAGGGTTTGAGATTGCCAACATACTTCAGTTTCATCACATTGATTATCTGGCCGTGGCTTATGCCGACGAAGGGGTGGAACTGCGGAAATCCGGTGTCACCCTGCCCGTTATGGTAATGAATCCTGAGGAATATGCTTTTGATACGATGATCAAATACCAGCTTGAACCTGAAATATTCAGTTTCAGGGCGCTGAACATGCTTGAGAAATCCATTTTACGAAGTGCCATACCGCAAAACAAACCCATAAAAATTCATATCAAACTGGAAACAGGTATGAACCGGCTGGGGTTTACCGAAAATGATATTGATGAGTTGATCCTGCGGCTGAAAAAAAATCCGCTGATCTATGTCCAGTCGGTATTCTCACACCTTGCCGCCAGTGACAAACCTGATCTCGATCATTTTACAAAAGAACAAATCCATCGTTTCCTGGAATCGGCTAACAAGATTGTCAGTGCTTTTAACCATAAGGTATTGATGCACATCCTGAATTCGGCGGGTATCAGCCGTTTTCCCGAATTTTCGTTTGATATGGTCAGGTTAGGGATCGGGCTTTACGGAATACCGTCTGTAGAGAGTGACCGCGATAAGTTAAACCCGGCAACCAGGTTACGGTCGGTAATCGCCCAGGTCAAAGAAGTAAAAAAAGGGGAATCCGTTGGATACAACCGAAGTTTTGTTGCGGACAAAAATATGCCTGTGGGTATTGTTTCCATCGGTTATGCCGACGGTTTGCTTCGAAGCCTTGGCAACGGGAAAGCCTCACTTTATGTAAATGGAAATGAAGTCCCGGTAATCGGCGACATCTGCATGGATATGTGCATGATTGACTTAACGGGTGTCGAAGCCCGGGAAGGCGACGATGTAATCATTTTCGACAGGGAACATCCGGTAGGTTCACTCGCAAAAATAGCCGGCACTATTCCTTATGAAATTCTCAGCCGTATTTCCAGAAGGGTAAAAAGAGTTTATTTTCACGAATAAAAAAACCGCCACATTTTAAAACGTGACGGCTCTTTTCCTTATTTAAAACCATTTTCTTACAAAGGATTGACAGTAATTTTTGCTTTCATCTTTATTTTCATGGAAAATGTAACACCACCCTGGTCTACAACTCCTTCAACTTTTTCAGTGAATATCTGCTGATCCAGTAAAATTCCGGACAAAGCATCCCATTGGCCGTTGTCGTTACCCAGTTCTAATTTGGTTCCCGTCGTAATGGGCTGATTTTCAAAAGTCCACTCGGCTTGTTTGCTGTCATTAAAAATACGTACTGTGCCGGTAATCAAATTAATGTCTTTTGAAATACTGTTCACTTCAACACTCATTTCCAATATTTCGATGTCCTTGATCTTGTCGTAATATTTTTCAACAGTCGGGTTTGAGACGGGATCAACGGTAATCTCCCGGCTGAACGCAAGAGTTTTTAATCCGTCGGGAACACTGAAATTCAGGTCTGTATCATAGTTTATGTCAAATTTCAGGTCAAGAAGTTCTTTGGCTTTGTTGCATCCGCTAAAAAGAAAACCTGTAAGTAATACTACTGCTAATAGGTAACGGAAATTTTTCATAACAAATTAAATTTTATGATAAACGAACTGCTTTCATTAGGATTTATACGAAAAACACGAAAACAGTTGCGTTTATTGAAAAAAAAAGCGCCGGTCATCAACCGGCGCTTCCTTTTTTTAAATAATGCTCATTACAACGGGCTGGCAGTCACTTTTGTTTTAATAGTAACTAAAATCGTGAACGAGACATCACCTTCACTGACTTCACCGTTAACACTTATTGTAAATACCTTCTTGTCCTTCAGGATTTGTGCTACCTTGTCCCACTGTCCGCTGCTGTTGTCCAGTGTTAATGTGGTTCCCACAGTTAAAGGAACATTATTAAAAGTCCATTGTGCGTTTCTGGTATCATTGAAAATGCTCAATGTGGCTGATACCAGTGTCACCTCTTTTGAAATACTGGTAATTTCGCCTGTGATCGCCTGGATTTCAAATTTTTTGATCTTATCCCAGTATTTGCTGACGTCGGGATCGGATGCAGGGTCAATGGTTACACTCTCGTTAAAGGAGGCATTCCTCACGGCCGCAGGTACATCAATATTTATATCTGCTTTATAGGTTGCATCAAAGGTCACGTCAAGAGCTTCCTCGGCTTTTTTGCAACCGCTAAAAATAAGGCCCGTTAAAAGAAAGCCCGCCAATAAAAATTTAAGATTTTTCATGATCAATTTGGTTTTAAATTAAAAATAAAAGCTTTTTTTAGTTTTACAAAGATACAACCAAAACAAAAGTTTGTCAAATGATTTTTGTCATTTTCCCGAGATAATACCTGAAGACCGCAAGTCTGAAAATAAAAAGCCGGAATTAACCCAATTCGGGATGAAGCAGTTCGATACCGTTTACGTATTTCGAGCTTTTTGTAAGCCGGAAGGGAATCTGGTTGGTAACGACCGGAGCAATGTCATCAAATTCCCTTTCATATTTTAATTCCACGATTACATCGGTTGACCGGAAACCACCGGTAAATAAATTATTGTTTGTGCCAATGGAATAATAGCCGAGTTCATCATCAAGCGTCAGCCTGAACTTTTGGTCGAAACTGACAAAATATTTCCGTTTGTACCGGTTTAGCAACGCCGGTTTTAGCTGAAGCAACATCTCTGCGGCCCATAATGGCAGCTCCGAATTTTTAAATACCTCCAACAATACACGATAGTTAAAATGACGGTCAATGGTAAAAGGTTTTAACGGAAAAGAGAGTTTTTCCCCCAGCATACCTTCGCGCACCTTAAATTCAAGTATAGGTTTTTCAATAGTCCCGAACTGGTCACCATACCATCTGATACGGGCTTTTTTACGGCTCCCTTTTCCCGAAACGTTATCATAAAAGAAATCAAGCTCAGTTGAATCCAGATAAATGTTGTTTATATAACGGGGATAAAAAACAGAGATGAACGCAGCCGGAAGCAAACGAATCTGTTGCTCAATCTGGGGGTAATACATGTCGGTGACCAGAAATTTTCTCTCGTACCGGCTTCTGCCTTCGTTGAATGGCGGAAAGAACATGCCTGACAAAAAAATTAAAATGATTTGCTTTCGACAAATGAGACGTTGACCGGCCCGAATTTACCGACCTCTTCTTTAAACTTACCAAGCGTGCCGGGTTTGGGAGAATCAACCAGGAAAGAGGCTTCAATGTGATCACTGTTTTCATCATATCGCTTGAGATAGGACTTTCCGAAAACCTGTTTCACTACCTCCGTAATATCATCCAGCTTAATTTCACCTGCACCGGCCGAAACGTTGAGGTACAGGTTCTGATGCGCCGAACGGTGGGTTTTGATGAAATAACGTCCCCACAAAATCACCATACCGATAACAAAAGCTTCAACGACAACTATGGTTTGATTGGCCCCCAGCCCGAGGCCAATTGAAATTGCAAAAAACAAATAGGCAAGTTCTTCAGGCTCTTTTATGGCTGCCCTGAACCTGACAATAGACAAGGCACCAACCAGACCCAGTGACAAGGCAAGCGAAGACTTGACAATGGAAATGATCAGCATGGTGGTGAATGCGATCAGCATAAACACCCCTGCAAACTGCCGCCTGTTGGAAATTGTTCGCGCACATTTGATGTATGTGAATTCAAGGATGACCGATAATACAATGACTACGAGGGCATTGATTGCAAAGTCAGTCAGTGATATCTGCTGCTCCTGGGTGATCAGGAATTTCTGAAATAAATTCCACCGGTTGTCCATGGGATTGATCTTTAAAAATTAAAAATTTCAGCGGCGGCAAAGATAGGAAATTCTCGTAAGCTTTATTTTTTGTTGTGTTTTTCTATAATCATTTCGGAGCTGTCTAAAAAGTCATGTTTCACGCAAAGACGCCAAGACGCAAAGCAATAAAGAATATTGAATATCAGTAAATAGATTTGCGGGCTTTGCGGGATTTGCGGCTTTGCGTGCAATTTTAATCAATTCTTATCATATTGCCCAGTCCCATTTTATTCGAAAAAAGACATTCGTGCCCGTATGTCATACAGGCATATGTCCCATTTTCAATTATTAAACCGGTAAATCATTGTGGCATTCTTACTAAGAATCAGGGCATTTTGAAATCTTCGGGTTTCCCCAGCCGGTGAGGGTCACCCTGCAAGGCAATCAGATCGAAAGTCACTTTTCCGTCGCGGTTTACATTGACAAATATGAAATTGTCGTTTTTCATATTGCCCATCCCGCTGGCAATGTAAACGATGTTGTTCTTTTTGTAATACAAAAACGGTGTTGCCTGGTTGTTGGCCCCAAGATCGCCTGCAAAAAGGAAAACCGGCTTTTTCGTCCCGGCCAGCAAAGGCTCTATTTCACTCCAGTAATTGGTGGTGTCGGGAATATCGGGTGGCCAGTTTACATGAATATTTCTGAATTCGTTGTTGTTATTCCAAAAGATCAACTGGTGGACAAAAACAAAAATATTCCGGATTTCCGGTGCTTTCTCCGCCAGCGTTTTTTTCAGGAACTCCAGTTGTTTGCCTTTGATGTTCCATTTATCCTCGTTAGCATCCAGTAAAATAAATAGATCACGGTTGTAGGTAAAACACCTGTATGGCCTGTTATCATTTAACGTATCACCAAAATACTTCCTAAACAATTCTCTGTCTCCAATATCATGATTGCCGGGTACCACATACCAGGGAACATTGAGTGTGCTCAAATCTTTGATCAGCGTATCAAAATTCGCCCGTTCCGGTTTTCTAACCACATCACCAGTGAAGATACCGAATGCGATCCCGGGGTGATTGTTTATTTCCGGAATGTAATCCACAAAAGGTGTGTGCGGACGATCGTTATTGTATTTCCAGGGTTTGCCATATAAATGGCCGGCTACAAAAAAAGAATAGGCGTTATTGTCCGGGTTTTCCTGCTGACAGGAAATCAGCCAGAGCATGACAACAACTACTGAAAAGATCAGTTTCTTCACTTGTAAAAAATATCAGCCAGTTTTTCCTGGGTTCCTTTTATCACTTTCCCGTCCAGCGTTACTGATGATCCTTTCTCGATCAGCATTTGGGTTTTGGGATTGGTTATTTGCGTTTTATTCAATATCATGGTTGCCGGACCGTACTCGGGTTTTTTCTGCAAAAGCACAAGTCCGTAGTTACAGTCTTTTATTCTTGAATTGTCAACCTCAACATTCGACAAGTCTTTGGATGCCACACCAATGGACGCCCTGTCAATATCAACATGATCAACCATTAGATGCGAATCTTCTCCACCACTGATCCCTTTGTCATTGACATCTTTCATGGTGCAATAACCGATCTTTATTTTGCTGCCCGAAAAATCAATGGCGTCGTTCCCGATGTTCGTAAAAGTTGTATGGGTTAGTTCACCCGTGCAAAAATCAGAGTCAAAAGCATCCCCGAAGGTGTATTCAAATGAACAGTTATCCACAGAAAAGTCCGAACGGATCGTATTCAGCGCATCCTCACACTGGTTACGGTAAAACCTGACATGGGTCATATCCACATCCGATTCGTAAAATGTGACTGCTCCCGTCAGCGCCCAACCTTTGTAATCCAGCGTGTTCAGATTCCTGAAAACAACATGGTCAAGCTTCGAGCGCTTACCCGCCTGTAAAACCGTAAAACCGTTCCCGGAAAAATCGGAAGAGGTGATGACCACCGGCTTTTCTTTGGTTCCCTGCATGATGAGGGGAGAATAAGTAATGATCGCCGCTTCATTAACAAGGTCTATTTTTGTGTCCTGACGAAAATAAATTTCATATCCTGCCGGGATAATTACTTTATGGTCTAACCTGACATCACCCTGTTTGATCAGAATTTTGTTGTTTTTGATGGTTTCCACCAATTGCGGATCAGGAAAAATATTTTTACCCAACAATTCCTGTAACGGGGAAAGCCTGCCGTCAGGTTCAGGCCACTGAAGTATCTCAACGGGTTCCGTTTTGTTGTCGCTTTTGCTCATGACGAAAAGAAAATTCGCTGTCAGATGTACCCAGAATTTATATTCGACCTTTTTGTTGTATTGATAAGCCTCCAATTCAGGTTCAGGGTGCAAGAACTCCCGTATTTTCTGATTGTTTTTCCCTGTTCCCAGCAACAAGACCGGATCGGAAAAATAACTGACCACTTTTATCAGGGCGGAATCGCCTTGCTGCTTTCCTTTATATGCAACGACCAGGTCTTTGATGAAATAGCTCGCCAGTCCTTTTGTAAAGGTTTTTTCTTTTATGGAAATATTCTTCCACTTTTTATTTTCAACTTCCCTTTCCTTTGCCTTTTGCCGGAAAGCAGGGAGTTCCTGCCTTATTGGCGTTGCATTTTCATACAATTCCGGAATGTTCAGCTTAAGGTCAGGGAATTCCATCCGAATCAACGAATCATACCGTACCGCTTCTTTTTTATATGCCGCCGTCATATTTTCCAGAAAATCAACAGTTGAATATTTCCCAAGATATTTTAAGTATTCGTTTAAGAAAATAAAATCGTTAAACAGTTCTCTCATCATTAAAAACTGATCACCGCTTTGATTAACGGAGTTTCCCGAAATGTCACCATAGAAAGTCCGGTGAACCCACGGATAGAAACCAAGCTCCGTATAATTATCATACGCAATGGGTTCCAGTTTACACAGCACAGGGTTATAATAAAAACGCTGATTATGCCAGACCAGACTATGATACGCTTTGAAAACATCGCATAAAGCATAATATCTTGCCAATGCATCAATATTGAAAATTTCCGAAGCGGGTTTTTTCCTTTGCTTGTACTGCAACAATAAGTTCTGTGCAATTAAATACTGATTGAACATTGTCGTGTCCCTGACAACTTTTGAACCGGAGAAAGGCTTGATGACAGCCGCTTCAAAAACAGGCAACTGAATAATCTTTACACCTTCGACCTTTCCCCTTACCTGATCCCAGTACACACCTTCATAAAAACGAAGAATGGGGCCTTCGCGTTTGTTCTGGCTTTCAATCAATTGTTTGGCAAAATGCTCTTCCCAGGCGTAATATCCCAGATTTTTATGGTTAAGGTAAACCGGTGTAAACCCGTATCTCGTTGTCAAAACACTTTGCGACTGGTAAACCTTGTGCAGGAACCATTCGTCCACTCCGTGACGTGCCCACGGATTCTGTAAAGAAAACACCCTCAATCTCTTCCATGTATTTCCCTTTTTCAGCTTGAGTCTGAAGGACCATTTATCGCCGTACAAGTGGTCAAGCCAGTCGCCTTTCAGCCGGAGTTTTGTCTTCATCATTTTGCCTTCGCCAAATACGATCCCCTTCACCCAGTCATCATCCTGCGTCTGCAAAATACCCACATCAAAAGCCCTCTCCCTGATATTCAGTATTTTCAGGTAGGCGGAAGTGTCCAGTTCGATCCGGATGGGTTGAACCGTGTAAACGGGACGCGGCCTTACTGATTTGACAACAATGGAAAGATCATCCAGAAAAACAGTGTCTTTGGTATTGTTCCAGACGTAAATCTTTATCTTATTATCCTGATAATTCGGAGGCAGGAAAAATTCGAGTTTCAACCGTTCCCAGCCGTCTATTATTGTATCGCTTTTATTAACCGTTTTATAAAATAAACCTTTTTGTAAGCTGGACGCCACCAGATGGCATTCGGGATTGGTTCCCTTTTTCCATACGCTGACTTCAAAATAATCATCAGGGCTAACGGACGGGATGGTGGTTTGCAAAACGAATTTATTCGCAGGCGTAGAGACATAACTGTATTTACCGTGGCGGCTTACTTTACCGATCCTGAATTTTGCATGTTTAAAAATTATGGATGAATCATTATCAGCGATCAGGTTTTTACCGTCTTTTGACAGCTTTTCCGCACCAAACAGAATTTGAATGTCTATGGATCTTTCCTTCTTTTTAACACAGGAAGAAGTCACCATACTTAATAAAAAGACGGTTGTTAAAAATACGATGCTGTGAATCCTGATCTCCGGCATGTTAATAGAATTTTTCGGCTAATTTTTTCTCTGTGCCTTGAATCGTTATCCCATCCCTGATGACCTTTGATCTCCGCTCGATCAGCATGCGGGTTCTGGCATTTTTGATCTTTGTGTTGTTCAGTATCATGGTAGCCGGGCCATATTCGGGTTTCTTTTGCAGCAATACCACCCCGTAATTACAATCCTCCAATACGGAATTATTTACGGTTACTTCCGACATATCTTTGGATGATAAACCGATATTAGCCCGGATAATGATCGTATGATCCACTGTCAGTTTTGAGTTCTCTCCTCCACTGATGCCTTTGTCACTGACGTCTTCCATTTGGCAATTACTGATCTTTATTTTGCTGCCGGAGAAATCAATGGCGTCGTTACCGATATTTGTAAAAGTGCTTCCTGACAATCTACCGGTGCAGAAATCCGAATCAAAGGCGTCGCCATAAATATATTCAAAGGTAGCATTCGATACCCTGAAATCCGAGCGGATGGTGTTCAGGGCATCTTCACACTGGTTGCGGTAAAAACGGGTATTTTGTATATCCACATCCGACTCGAAAAAGGTAACTGCCCCGGTAAGTAACCACCCTTTATAGTTCAGCGTATTCATGTTCTCAAAAACGACATGATCTAAAAGGGACCGTTTATCCGCCTGTAAAACAGTAAATCCGTTTCCCGAAAAATCGGAGGATGTAATAACTACTGGATGGTTCACCGTTCCTTTTATGCGAACAGATGAATAACTGATAAACATGGCTTTGTCAACCAGGTCGAGCTTTGTCCCCTGTAAAAAATGAACCACATAACCTGCCGGAATAATGATAGGAATCTTTGATCGCAATTCTCCCTGTTTAATAAAAATATCCTTTCCCGAAACATGATCAATGATCTGATTTTTTGTAATATCTGCATAATCCATTAACTCCTGTTGCGGGGTTTCACCCGAAGGATATGGCCAAGGATGAATAGCGGTTTTGAACGTTTCATCACTGCCGTCCACCATAAAAAAAAGATACCTGGAATTTGTATCCGTGCCAATCGTTAAAACCTGTTCGTTACAGTCATATTTTTTCATGTGCGGTTCAGGAACCTGAAAATAGTCAACATATTTATCTTTTCTGCCAGTTCCCAGAATAATGAGGTCGCGCGGATAATAATTATAAACCGAAATCCAGAGACTATCGTTTGCGATACTGTCTGCATAAACATTCACATAAAAATCCGGTGTGTTTTCATAAAGAAGTGAGTCATAACAAACCCGGTGCACTTCTTTCAATCTGTACGCCGTATCCTGGTGGCGTTGAGCGATGATCTTTTCCAGTTCAGGCAGATACGCCCTGATATCCTTCGCGCTTTTCCTGAAAAATGAGGAATCAAATGTATAATGTATAAACTCCAGTTTCAGTAAAGAGTCGTAGTAGATCATCTCCGGCCTGACCGAATCCATAACTGCCTCCACGAAATCAGGATCACTGAAAACACGCATATAGTGAATATACCTGTTTGTAAAGGTACTGTCCAGAAAAAGGTATTTGATCAGATTATCCTGGTCACTGGCCGGAGCATTATGAAAAATCTCAAAGGCAAAATTTTTGGCAAGACCGTACTCAATATAGGATTTCTCACCGAAACCGTCAAAGACAATGGGTTCCAGCTTGTAAATGACCGGATTAAAATAAAACCGTTGATTGTGCCATGCCAGCCCGTGACGGCCATGCGTAAATTCAAGTATTGCATAATATTTTGCCAGCTTGTCCAGATCAAAAATATCGCTGACCGGCCTTGCATGGTCGTTGTACTGTTTCATCAGTTTTTGTCCGTTCAGAAACTGCTGGTGCAATACCGGGTTTTCGAGTGTTTTGTTTTGCTTAAAGGGTTCTATAACCGCGGCATCATAATAAGGCAATGAGACTTTGGATCCAAATTTACCGTCTAATTTATTGCTTTGCCAAAAGGCATCTTCCGAAAATTTCAAAATGGGGCCTTCCCGCCGGTCACGCCATTCAAGCAACTGTTTTACGAAATGCTCTTCCCAGGCATACAACCCCCGGGGCTGGCTGTTAAAAGACACGGGCACAAATCCGTAACGGGTGGTTAACACATCCGCCCGGTCATATATTTTATGTGCCGTCCATTCATATAGATAATCCCTTGCCGAAGGCCGCTGGATCGAAAATGTACGCAAATGATTCCATGCATATCTTTTTTTTAATTTTATCCGGTATGACCATTTTTCTCCACGCAGGTGATCAAGCCAGTCGCCTTTCAGGCGCAGTTTGGCTTTCATCATCACGCCATTACCAAAAACGATCCCTTTGACCCAGTCATTGTCAGATGTTTGCAATATTCCGTTTTTGAATGCTTCTTCTCTTTTTTTTGCAATTTTCAGATAATCGGACGAATCCACATAAATAACTAATCCGGGGTCTTTATAATCGGGGTATGATTTTCTTTCTTTTCTCTCAATGGTCAGGTCGTCAAAGTAAATCGTGTCTTTGGTGGTGTTCATCACGTAAACTTTCACTTCACTATTGTCAAAACCGATGGGAGTAAAAACCTCCAGTTCGAGTTTTTTCCATCCGTTTTTATCCGTCTCAACAGGCATGTTGGTCGTTTCATACAGTTGATTGATATTTTTTCCTGCCGCTACCAGAAACCCGTTTCCACCGGTTGTTTTCATCCAGACGGTAATTAAAAAATACAAGTCGGCATTTACATTTTTTATTTTGTATCCGAAACAATATTTCTTTTTCGGAGAGGTGAAGGCCGAATATTTCCCGCTGTGTGCAGCTTTATCGGTTCGCTGTTTACCCCCGTCAAACATCACTGAAGAATCGTTGACTGCCAAAAACCTGTTTCCTTTTTTATTCAGTCTTTCTGCATCACAAACCACCTTTTTTCCGGCAGGGAATCCGGGGTGACGGGTACACGCAGGCATGAAAAAAATAAGGCTTACCGAAAACAGCCCAGCCAATATTGTTGTAAGTTTGTACAAGTTTGATGTTTTAAAAAACCAGTTGCAAAGATATGATTTTCGCACTGCTCATTTTATGTCTGAAATGAATTTAAAATTAAAATTTTTTTCTACTACATTTTTTTTAATTCTGGCTGTTTCCGTGAATTCACAGGAAACACCGGGTTTAACTTTTGGCGGCCAATACAATGATGCAGGTTACACTATTTGTAACACGGGAGACAAAGGTTATTTGCTGGCCGGGGGCACCAGAACCGGTACGGAAAGCAGCAGCGATATTTACATTGTACGGTTAAATAAAAACAATCAGGTTTTGTGGGAAAAAGTTTACGGAGATACTTTTTTCGATGTGGCCAGGTCGGTTGTTCGTGTTCATGACGGTTTTGTTCTGACAGGTGACAAATGGATGGACGAAAACGAGCGCCTGGATGTTTGCCAGATGAAAATTGACAATACTGGCTCCCTGTTGTGGGAGTGCCATTTTGGAACCAGCGCACGTGAAAACGGTTTCAAAGTTAAATTATGTCATGACGGCGGTTTTTTAATCATGGGTTACAGCCGTGGTTTTTCACTCTGGGGGGCAGGAGATCTGTTTTTTATTAAAACCGATGAGGGCGGTAACGAACTTTGGCAGAAAAACTACGGTGCAAGTCATGACGATTACGGTATGGATATGATTGAATGTGAGGATGGTTCAATTGTAATCACAGGAACCAAATCGGGGTTTTATAATGATGTTCAGGATAACTACAGAGTTCACGATGCAGATATTTTTATGATAAAAACCGATGAAAACGGGAATGAATTATGGCAAAAGACACTGGGAGGAACAGGTCATGATTTCGGATGTTCGATCACTGGAGCCAACGATGGCTTTTTTATTCTGGGTTCTACCCAAAGTTTTGGAAACGGGAGTTTTGACATGTTCCTGATAAAAACCGACCGGGACGGAAATGAGGAGTGGCACAAAACATTCGGAGGAGATGATTATGAATATGGGGTGTCAATAGTAAAAAATAACGAAGGGGATCTTTATTTGTTCGGGACGACCAAAAGCTTCGGACAGCTGGGCTCGGCAGATTATTATCTGGTCAAGACTGATACACAGGGCAATGAGCTCTGGAATCTCACGATCGGCGGGGATAGTACTGACATCGGTAATTCAATCATTGCAGGCGAAGACAATGGATGCATGGTTATCGGACAAAGTAAAAGTTTCGGGAATGGAAAATTTGATGTGCTCATTGTAAAAGTGAGTAAAGACGGCCTCATCGAAGACCTTGCCAGCAGTACCGGTAATTTACCGGACAGCAATTTTATGATTTACCCCAATCCGGTAAGTGTCAGTGGAAGAATAAATTTCAAATCAGATGTTCAAAGACCCGAACTGATCATGGAATTATTTACGGTTCAGGGTCAATCTGTTAAGTCATATACCCTCCGGCAACCGGATTATAATTACAGCGTAGAAACCCTCCCGGCGGGCACCTATGTTTACCGGATTCATTCTCCCGACAGCTCCGAAATATTATTCTCTGGAAAATTGATCGTCCGGTAATGCTCCTGCACATTTAACAAAGAATCCAGGTTATGAAATTTCCAGGACAATTGTTCGCTGCCTGTGTGATAAGTAAAGATCAAAACCACATCATCCGGTTCATTATGGTAGAGACCACAACCCAAAAAATGGATACCGTCGTCCGAATCCATTTCAAAACTATTGGCCTTTGAACCGATATCACCCATTATACAGATCACACCGATCCCTTTTTCTTTCACGGCAAACAGCTTTGGATAAATTGAATTTACAAAGGTGCTGTTTACATCGTAACAGTTCGCGTTCCAGTATTTCAGGTTGCTGTGAGAATATTCATCGGGAGAAACCAACCCGGGTACATCCTGCCAAAGCCCGTGATGCATAATCAAAATAAGCCAGGCCGATTGCTGAATGGTATCGCAAACTTCACTGATGATCTTGTAT
>CAZMOS010000042.1:4148-24041 GCA_964567945.1 uncultured Lentimicrobiaceae bacterium | reverse complement strand
CTTCAATACGCACCTGACGTTCAGCTTCACGCCAGAAAAAATTCAATGCGGCATACGGATTTTCTGCCAGCTCTTTTCCTTTCCGGCTTTCGTAATTTGTAAAAAAGACGAGCCTGTCATCTGCGGTAATTTCCTTTAAAAGCACCACCCGCGACGAGGGCCTTCCCGTTTCGTCTGCCGTTGACAAAACCATGGCATGAGGTTCTGTTATTCCCATGCCATCCGCTTCACTGATCCATAATCCCAGCAATTCAAAAGGGTTGGCAGGCATAGAATTTATGTCCAGGCTGCTTTTTCCGAAATTCCGTTTTAAGTCCGAAAGGTTCACAACATTGTATATCTTTGACAAAAGTAACATTCTTAAAATATTTGTTCAAATGGAAAAAACAAGTCTGACAACCATTTCAATGATTAGAAAAACAACAGGTTATACCGTTTCTTTTGTCATTATTATTTTATTCCTGTTCAGTTGCAATTCGGGAAACCGGAAAGGCAGGTCACCTTCCAAAAGCGAAGTTTATATTCAATCTATTCTTGCCGACCGGGCAAAACTGGAAAAACAAACGGCTGACACGACATTTTCGCGCTTCAATGCCGAAGAGATTGCACAGTTTAAGATCAAACCGCGACAATATTTTTATCCCGACACGCAATATATAATAAAAGCTGTTTTCACGCTTGACACCAGCACGCCTGTTTTCAGGATGCCAACCAATACAGACCGCAAGCCTAAATTCAGGATTTACGGTTATCTCGATTTCACGGTAAAAGACACGGCTTGCCGGCTGACGGCGTATCAGTATATGGAAACCCCGGAAGATAACGATTTCCTTTTCATCCCGTTCGGAGACAAAACCAACGACTATACCAGTTATGGCGGCGGCAGGTATCTTGATATCCCCATGCCTGCTTCCGATACGGTAATTCTTGATTTCAACAAAGCATACAACCCTTATTGCTCGTATTCCGACCGGTGGTCATGCACTCTTGTTCCGCCTGTGAATATGCTGGATGTCCACATTTTCGCAGGGGAAAAGATTTACCGGGAAGGACATCACTGATAAGAAATTCCATTTAACAAATCACAATCTCCAAATCTATAAAAACGTTTTAACATTAAAACATTTTAATTACTTTTGTAGTATGAAAAAAGTTTTAAAAAGATCAACGATTTATCTTGACCCGGAGATTCATAAAGCCCTGAAAGTGAAATCCGCAGTCAGTTCAAAAACAATTTCGGAACTGGTCAATGAAGCAATCAGATTGAGTCTTGAAGAGGATTATGAGGATTTGCTGGCTTTTGAAGAAAGGAGGACAAAAATCTGATAATCATTGTTGTGAAGATCGGGCACAGAAAAGATATTTATAAAAAACGGTAATCTTACCGCTAGCATGGACCCTAACGGCGGGTGAAGACCAAAAAAGGGATAAAAAGAATTCGGCGACTAAAGTCGCCGATACAAAAAGAAAAAAAATTCCGGCCTGTTGGGCCGGAATTTTTTTTTTACTTCACAGCATCCACTATGGCTTTGAAAGCCTCCGGGTTGTTCATGGCCAGGTCGGCCAGCACTTTACGGCTGATTTCGATGTTTTTATCATGGAGTTTCCCCATAAAAACCGAGTAAGACATTCCGTGCTCCCGTGCTCCCGCATTGATCCGCTGGATCCACAAAGCCCTGAAATTGCGTTTTTTCGCCCGTCTGTCACGGTAGGCATACACCATGCCTTTTTCATAAGCGTTCTTTGCGACCGTCCAGACGTTTTTCCGCCGGCCAAACTGGCCTTTGGTCTTCTTCATGATCTTTTTTCTACGTGCCTTCGAGGCAACTGCATTTACTGATCTTGGCATTTTTTTAAAATTTTTTCCGCTATGGCGTTCCGGCTTTAAACGGAAACTTTTCAGGCCATAACAAAAGTTAAACAATAATTGAATTAACTGCGAAGCATCCTTCTGATGTTCTTTTCATCTGCTTTGTCAATAATGGTAAAGTAAGTCAGGTTACGTTTCCGCTTTTTCGACTTCTTCGTCAGAATGTGACTTTTGTAAGCATGCTTCCTCTTGATTTTACCGGTGCCGGTAAAAAAGAACCGTTTTTTTGCACCGGATTTGGTCTTCATCTTTGGCATTACTTAAATATATTAATGAGTTTATATTAAAAATCATCTATTTTTTTGGTGCAATCACCATGATCATTCTTTTTCCTTCGAGCTTGGGCATCCGTTCCACTTTCCCATATTCTTCAAGCTCTGATGCAAACCTCAGCAGAACATATTCTCCTTTTTCCTTGTAAATAATTGATCTTCCTTTAAAGAACACATCTACCTTCACTTTTGCACCATCCTGTAAAAATTTTATGGCATGCTTCAGCTTGAAATTAAAGTCATGGTTATCAATGTTTGGCCCCAGCCGTATTTCCTTAACAACCACCTTGGCCGTTTTGGCCTTAATTTCTTTTTGCTTTTTCTTTTGTTCGTAGAGAAACTTTTTATAATCCATTATTTTACATACGGGCGGGCTTGCCGTGGGTGAAATTTCAACAAGGTCCAACCCCAGGTTGTCAGCCATGGTCAACGCTTCTCTCGTTTGGTAAATACCGGTTTCCACATTGTCACCCACCAACCGGATCACGGGTGCCGTGATGAATTCGTTGATACGGTGCGGGTTTTCCGGTTTTTTGTAAGATCCTCGTGATCTTCTGCCTCTGAATGTTGCTATTGTTTCGTCCTCCTATGTTAGTTAATACTTTATTTAATTAATGTCAATCATTCTTTCCACCTCCTTGTTCACCATTTCGGCAAACTCTTCAATTGAAAAAGTTCCCTTATCTCCTTCACCGTGTTTTCGTACCGAAACCATCCCCTCTGCCTGTTCCCGCTCGCCGACGATCAGCATGTACGGTATTTTTTTCATTTCGGCGTCTCTGATCTTTCTTCCCGTCTTTTCACTCCGTCCGTCAATCAGGCCGCGAATATCGTGCTTTTTAAGCAAAGCTAATACTTTTTCGGCATATTCCTGGAATTTTTCGCTTATGGGCAGTACAACCACCTGGTCAGGGGTAAGCCACAGCGGGAAATTGCCCGCACAATGCTCAATGAGTACAGCTACAAACCTTTCCATTGAGCCGAACGGGGCACGGTGTATCATCACGGGACGGTGTTTTTCATTATCGGCGCCGATGTATGTCAGGTCGAATCGTTCCGGGAGGTTGTAATCCACCTGTATGGTTCCCAGTTGCCACTCACGTCCAAGCGCATCGCGAACCATAAAGTCCATTTTTGGGCCATAGAATGCGGCCTCACCATACTCTATAACGGCATCCAGATTTCTTTCCTCTGCCACTTCGATAATAGCCTGTTCGGCTTTTTTCCAGTTTTTGCGACTTCCGATATATTTTTCAGGATGATCAGGATCGCTCAATGAAATCTGGATCTTTATATCTTTAAAATCAACTGCTTTAAATATTCTGTCAATTATGTCAATCACGCCGTTGAATTCAGCCTTTATCTGGTCGGGTGTGCAAAAGATGTGGGCGTCGTCCTGCGTAAAACCGCGAACCCTTGTCAGCCCGTGAAGTTCACCGCTTTGTTCGTAACGGTAAACCGTACCGAACTCCGCATAACGGATGGGCAGTTCCCTGTATGAGTGTGGTTTGGAAGCATATATTTCGCAATGGTGCGGGCAGTTCATGGGTTTCAGAAAAAATTCCTCGCCTTCCACCGGAGTTTTAATTGGTTGAAACGACTCGGCACCGTATTTATCGTAATGTCCCGATATTTTATAAAGGTTCACATTCCCGATGTGTGGCGTTATCACGGTTTCGTAACCGGCTTCCCGCTGTACTTTTTTCAGGTATTGCTCGAGGCGTTCGCGCAATGTAGCGCCTTTGGGCAGCCACAGCGGGAGCCCCTGCCCTACTTTCTGCGAAAACGTAAAAAGTTCAAGGTTTTTCCCCAGCAGGCGATGGTCGCGTTTTTTAGCTTCTTCAAGCATTTGCAGGTATTCGTCCATCTCTTTCTTTTTCGGGAAAGTGATCCCGTAAATACGGGTCAGTTGTTTCCGGTTTTCGTCCCCACGCCAGTAAGCTCCCGCCACTTTCAGCAGTTTCACGGCCTTGATGGGTGAGGTGTCAGGAATATGCGGTCCGCGGCACAGGTCAGTGAAATAACCGCTCTTGTAAAAGGTGATCTCGCCGTCTTTCAATTCGCTGATAAGTTCCAGCTTGTATTCATCGCCTTTTTCACCAAAATATTTCAATGCATCCTCTTTGGAAACATCTTTGCGGTCAAAGGTCTGCTTTTCACGGGCAAGCTCCAGCATTTTCTGTTCGATTTTGGCCAGATCCTTTTCAGAAATCTCATAATCTCCAAAATCAACATCATAATAAAAACCGTTTTCGATATCGGGTCCGATCCCGAACTTAACTCCCGGATAAAGCAACTCTATGGCTTCAGCCATCAGGTGTGCCGAAGAGTGCCACATAGCCGCTTTTCCTTCTTTGTCTTTCCATGTCAGCAGTTGTAGTTTTACATCCTGATCAAGCGGGCGTTTGGCATCAACAACCTCGCCGTTCACTTTGGCTGCCAGTACATTACGGGCAAGTCCTTCGCTGATATCGCGTGCAATATCCATTGCCGTAACACCTTTGGGGTATTGTTTTACAGAATTATCCGGTAAGGTTACGTTTATCATCTGTTCGTTTACTGCTGAAAAAAATTGGCTGCAAAAGTATAAAAATTGGTTTGATTTCCAACCGGATAAAGGAAAAAAGGCTAAATTTTATTTTGATGTGCTAACAATGAAAATAACGATTAATTTTGGGAGAAGATGTTGAAATGCTTTCTATTATAAAAATAAACTTACCAAAAGAAAATTCGCCGGGCAACAATCAGCTTCTGCTTTTTCAATTTCAAAATCGGATGTGGACAAAACCTGCAAGTACATATTAAATCAGCCGGAACATCATAAAAAGATAAGTTTTGCAGAAGAATATGAACAATTCATTAAACACTACCAGCAGAATCTGAAAAAAATAAGGTAATAAGGTTGTGTTTAACTTTAACAATTCCAGCTACTAAGGTAATAAGGTTTGGTCAATACGTCCGAATGGAATCTTTTACTGGTAAACAAGTTCAACCGGGCAAACAGGTATTTGAACCATTGTGGAATGGTAAGGTATTTTGAGTTTGCAGATAGCTTTTTTCATCTGATTTCCTCAATTCCAGGCACAAAAGAACCTTATCTCAAAAAGAAACCTTAGTAGCTCCCGCGATCCAACTACAATCTAACCTTATTACCTTCTATTTGCTGGTTATTTTCGCTTTTAACTATCAGTCGTAAATTTTACACAGCACATCAAAATAAAATTTAGCCGTTTATTTTAATTATCTCAGAACCAACATCTTTTTCGTCTGTGTGAAACTCCCGGCTTTAATTTGATAAAAATAAAACCCACCCGGAAGCCGGGAAGCATCAAAGTTCGCCTTATAATGTCCCGGGGGTTGTCTTTCATTAACAAGTACAGCAACCTCGCGTCCAAGAGCATTGAAAACCTTTAGTTGCACGAATGAATCATGACCTGTAGCAACAGCCGGAACAGAATATTCTATCACCGTTGAAGGAAAAAACGGATTGGGATAATTTTGTTTCAGGATAAAATCTCTCGGGATACCGTCGGTGTTTTCTTCTATATCTGTCACAGGGCCCGTGCTTTTGAAAATACCTCCACCAACCGTCCCTGCATAGGCATAACCGGCCGAATCGAAAGTAAAAGTGGTTATTGTCCTCACAGGTAAATTGTTAATAACAAGTCCCGAATTTTTTTCTATCCAGCTATTCCCGTTGTCATAAGACAATAAAACGCCATAATTTGCTGTTCCTGCAAACAATACACCGTCTTTGTTTATATTGATGGCAAAGAAAGTGGTGTCTAAAATTATGGTTTCGTAATTATCCCATGTGTTGGAATTATTATTGATCCTGTATAAGCCCGTTTGGGTGGCTGCGAATACATCTCCTGTTGAGCCTACGGCAAGAGAGTGTACATCATAATTATCAAGTGCGGTGTTTTGCCAGGAATTTCCACCATCGGTTGAATAAAAAACACCATTCGAATGCGTACCGGCAAATAATGTGTTCAAACCGGGATCATACGTCATTGCCGCCACAAATGTATTTGTCAGGCCATTGTTGACCTGCGCCCAGCTTTGATCGTTTCCCTGGGATTTGAATACGCCGTTACCGAAAGTTCCGGCATAGATATTGTCATTGTTGTCAATTACGATTCCCCTGACTTTGTTGCCGGGCAGGATGGTGTCGCTTTGCGCCCAGTTATCCCCGAAATCCATAGATTTATAGATGCCTCCGCCTTCGGTTCCGGCATAGATCGTATTGTTGGAGTTTGATGCGAGGGAAGGAATCACCCCGTAATTCAATCCGCCATTTTTTATTTTCACCGTATCATTTTTAATTCTAATGACTCCGGCGCCCGAAGAGCCAAAATAAATATCATTGCTTGCTCCTGTTATGGATGACATGATATAAAGTGGGGAAAGGCCCAAAAAGTCCCACCTGTTTTTAGCTTTATTGTATTTATAAACCCCCTCGCCTGCTGCATATAAATCATTTGTTACCGCATCAGAAGCCAGTCCCCAGATGGCAGTTGTGTACATCCCTTCGGAAGTCATGGGAACCCAGGCGCCACCACCGACTTCCATCAATACATCAAAACCATCATAAACATAAACAACATTAAAAGGGTCTTTAACAATGTCCCATACTTTCTTCCAGTGTTGCAATCCGGTTTCCGGTTTCCATCCATCCATTCCCGCAGCAGTCGAATATAACCCTTCCGAGGTAAGAGCATACTGTTTACCGGGAATCTCCAGGAATTTCAGAATATTACTATCATAAAGCGTGTCGGAAACCCAGCCGTGAAGGTCCCACTTTTTATTGATATTATCATACCAGTAAATGATCGTTTCATTTTCGCCACCTACATAAAGCTTATTCCCTGTAAAAATAATTGCACTTGGGTCCTCTGCGTAATTATATTTCCAATCTTTCCATTTATTTGCCATTTCGTTGTAAGAGTAAACTGAATAAGAGCATGAACAATAGGCAATTCCGTTATCAATGTAAATATCATTAATCCAAATCCCGCTCAGTCCCACTTGTTTCCAGCTTTTGCCTCCATCGTCCGAGAGGTAGGCTCCGTCTTCCGTGCCAAGTATAATATGACCGTTAGCAAAATATTCAATATCGTTAATGGTTACTCCCGGACCCCTGATGTTCCAGTAATTATTGGGTTGTTTGTTTCGATAAAGTTGCTTCGCATTCCATTTTTCAGCCAGAATTATGTTGTTGTTGGCGCCGATCGGATAAATTTTCCAATCAAAATCTGCTACTCCATGCCAGAAATTCTGGCTGTAACTTAAACGGGGAACAATAAGAAAAACAACGATGATGACAAGAGGTAATAAACGTTTCATAATGTATGTTTTTAATTTGATAATTCATTTTATTATTGTTATTAAATTGGTTCAATTGTGATTATCTTATTTAAAACACATCTTTTTTGTTTATGTAAAACAGGCCATACGACATGCTGGCTGCCTTAAACAATCTGGCAGATAAAAAGTGCAGAATTCAAATTTAAAAGTGCAAGAAAACTTTTCCCGGATAAAAGGAGTTGTTCATACCTGCCCTTTTATGTCATCCATCATTAATTTTGGTTTGGCATTCCTTCAGGTTAAAGTTTTTAAAACTTTCCTGAACCATCTTTATAAAGATTGATAATCGTTGAAGAAGTGACAAATATAATACATCTTTCAGTAAAAGTCAAATAATGAAATTGTTTCAACCCCTTTCAGGGGCTTATTTGCCCGGGAATTTTAAACCGCTCGAGTTATTTTGATCCTGCAATGTGAAAAGAAAATATTTGGGAGACACTTTCAAAGGAATCGTTTTCCAAACGCGGTTCCATTTACTTCCTTTCCAGCATGAAAAAGGGCTGCCCCGAAACGAAGCAACCCTTTGATCCACATTATGAAAGAAATTTATTCGTAGTCCCGTTTCATGTATTGAACACGTTCGAAGGAAGCATCTGTGGTTTGCTTTTCCAGCGACTTTCCCCGGAAATCGTCCAGCGATTCAAAACCATGATCCTCCATCCACCGCTTCAGGCCTTGTTCAATGGTTGGGATCACCTCAATTCCATTGAGGTAAAGCGTAGTGCACAACTGCACGGCACGGGCGCCGACAAGGATTTGTTTTGCAACCCCGCGTGCATCATGTACGCCCGTTGATGCCACCAGGTCTGCACCCAGTTTTTTCCCGGTCATCAATGCAATCCAACGCATAGACACGAGGGATTCCACCGGAGAGGAAAGATAATTGTCCGTGATCACTTCCAAGGTTTCGGTGTTGATATCCGGCCGGAAATAACGGTTGAAAAATACCAGCCCGTCAGCTCCGGCATCCACCAGCCTTTTAGCCAATGAACACAAATTGGTGAAATAATAACCCAATTTAACGGATACCGGGATGGTCACATGCTTTTTCACCTCTTTCACGATGTCAATATATTTATCTTCGATCCTTTCACACTCCTGCGTATCATCAAAGGGAAAAATCGCAATATTCAGTTCAAGGGCATCAGCACCGGCTTGCTGGATCGCGGTGGCAAACTTTGGCCAGCCCTCCTCCGAAACACAGTTAATGCTGGAAATAACAGGCATATCGCTTTCACTTTTTACCGTACTCACAAAATCCAGATAATTGTCCAGATTGGCTTCAAAAGCAAGATTCATCATCTGCTCTTTGGCTTCCGGAAACCAGAAATAGATATCTGTGTCTTTACCATCCCATAGTTTTGATTCGGAAACCATTCTGATCTGCTCCTCAAAGAGCGATTTAAGGACAATAGCACCCGCACCCGCTTCAAGACACTGGGTAACGGTCTTCAGGTCACCTGTCAATCTTGAGCTGCTCACAATTAACGGGTTTTTCAGCTCAAGCCCCATGTATGTTGTTGTAATATTCATCTTGTTAACATGCTTATCGGATTATGAACTTCAGAATCAATATATTGTTCCAGACGGCGGGTCAGGTATTGAAAAGCCTGCTCCAGGTTTAATTTGGCATTGTCAGTCAGTCCTTCCTCAAAATCCCATCTGTAACCTTTTATGGCCATCTGACAAGTTTCAGGGGTTTTGTTGAACAGCTCTTTACACACATGCAGTACATATTCAGGGGATACGGAATGCATTGAAAATTCCACCTTTTCAGGTGAAGGCTGCAACCGGGAGAATTTAAATTCGCGGATATTTTCCTGTGTAGCGTCCACAAAAATGACCACGTCTGTTCGCGATATCTTTTCAGCATCTTCAACATTCAATTGATAGTTGGAGTCTGTTTCAATATTGTCAAAATTATTTTTCTCCGCCCATTCCCTGATTCTTTCTGCCATTTCTATTCCCAGGGCGTCATCCTTGCGGCCCGGATTACCGTAGCCATATACAAGAACTTTTACACTTTTGTTCATAATTATTTAGTTTTATGGTCAACAATTTTATTTTCATTATTTAACATAGTGATCTCCAGCGGCATCTGACCCAAGGCATGTGTGGCGCAACTCAGACAGGGGTCGTAGGCCCTGATGGCTACTTCCACAGCATTCATCATCCCTTCGGTTATTTCAGTGTGTCCGTTGAGCATCGCGTTGGCCGTATGATTGACCGCCCTGTTCATCGGCTCGTTGTTGTTGGTTGTGGAAACGATCAGGTTGGCCATTGTCACCAGGTCATCATCGTTAATTTCATAATGATGGAAAAGTGTTCCACGCGGTGCCTCGATAACGCCCACTCCGCGATGCCTTTTTTCTCCTTTCACCACAAGGTCTTCATTTTGCAGGTCGGGATCATTCAGCAGATCACGGATCACCTCGGCACAGTGTAAAACTTCGATAAGCCGCGCCCAGTGATAATGCAGGCTCATATAGTTTGGTTTGCCGTTGGTGTAAGCCCTGAATTCTTCAAATTCTTTTTGAGCCAACGGGGTTGGAATAAAGTCACAGACATTTAACCGGGCTAACGGCCCAACGCGGTACCATCCCTGTTCTGTGCCATATTGTTTCAGGTAAGGGAATTTCATATAGCTCCAGTCCCTGACCTCTTCTTCAATATAGTTTTCATAATCCTGATAATCCACATCATTCAGTATCCTTTTTCCTTCGGCATCCACCGCACGCAGTACGCCGTGATAAATATCAAAAGCCCCGTCTTTGCGCACCATACTCAAATGGTTTGAAGGGAAAGCGGCAAATTCATCCACCATCTCCCGGTTGGCTTTGTGATAACTTTTGAAGAAATCCAGTGCGGCCATTGACCAGTCAACCATTTTATCCGCATTCATCGGGTCAGGGCCTTTCAGCAACTCGTCACGTTCTTCAATGGTCAGGTTTTTATTTATTCCACCCGGGACGGCTCCTGTACCATGAATTTTCTTCCCGGCTGTCAGACGGATTACTTCTTGTCCGAATTTACGCATCATCACACCCTGAACAGCAAGTTCCCTGTTTTCCATTGCCACGCCTATTATGTTCCTTTTCAAAGGGTCACCGTCAAATCCGAAAAGAAAATCAGGTGAACTCAGATGGAAAAAGTGCAGGACGTGCGACTGAAAGAACTGCCCGTAATGCATCAGCCGGCGCATTTTCTCGCCCACTGCTGTCAACCCGTCGCCTGTTCCGGCGCCTACGATCACATCCAATGCTTTGGCTGCAGCAAGATGATGACTTACCGGGCAAATACCGCAGAGGCGTTGAACCAGTACGGGCATTTCCCAGTAAGGACGTCCCTGGACAAAACGCTCAAAACCTCTAAACTCCACAATGTGCAAACGCGATTCGCGCACATTGTTCTGATCGTCCATGTATATGGTTACTTTTCCATGCCCTTCAACGCGCGTAACCGGTTCTATTGTTATTTTTTTCGACATGATTCAATACTTTTCAATGGTTTAATCAAACTTAATTACTTCATAGGGAAGTTCCATTTCTTTGCCCAGCACCAATGCAACCAGCGCATCCCATATCAGGTCGGCCCGCGGAGGACATCCCGGCAGGAAATAGTCTATTTTCACTATTTCGTGACACGGATAAACCCTGTCGAGCAGCATGGGCAACTCTTCGTTGTTTGGCAATATCTTTTGCTTATTTTCCCGGACCGTAGGACCGTCAAGGTAGGCTTCCCGAATACATTCCTCAATGGGAATTCCATTACGCAGCGCAGGCAATCCCCCCATGATCGCACATTCGCCGAACGAAACAAGGATGTCGCAGTTGTCCCTGAAAGCTTTCAGTATTTCCACATTTTCGCTGTTGGCACATCCCCCTTCGATCAGGCCGATGTCCACCTGTTTGGTGAACTTTTTAATGTCGTCTATCGGTGATTTGTTAAACTCCACCAGTTCGATCAGGTCAAGTATCCTTTCATCTATATCCAGAAACGACATGTGGCATCCGAAACATCCGGCCAGTGAAGTTGTCGCTATGATTTTTTTCTCCATTTCAATCGTTTTTATTGTTGAACTTCTATATCGCTACCAATAGGAGTTTTATCGTATTTTCTTTTGCCGATGGGCTGATAGTAACCCAATTCTTTGTAAATGATTGATCCTACCGGGCAAGTATCCATGGCTTTGTGTGCCAGCGCATCCGGGATCTCTTTTCCCATTTTTTTATCAAGGATCACTTCCAGTTTGTTCCCCCTGTTTTGGTAAGCAAAATAGCTCCTGCCTTTTTCGTCTTTGATGGCTTTGATACAGCGCTTGCACATAATACAGCGGTTCTGCTCTTTGATGAGTTTTGGGCTGGATGCATCCAGGTTTTTCTGCGGGAATAAAAACGGAAATCTGGGTACCATCATTTGGAAACGGTAAGCCAGTGCCTGCAACTCACAGTTACCGCTTTTTTCACAGGCAGGACAAAAGTGATTTCCGCTTACAAATAGAAGTTCGATAATTCCTTTTCTGAAATCATTGATTTCAGGGATATTATTTTCCACTTCCATGCCATCGGCAACAGGTGTCGTACATGCCGTCATATAACGTTTATTGAGTTTAACGGTACACATCCGGCAACATCCTTTCGGTGGCAATCCCTCGAAGTTGCAAAGCGTGGGAATGTAAACCCCGTTTGCCCTGGCTGCTTCCACAACAGTTTGCCCCGGGTCGGCAATTATTTCTTTGCCATCTATTTTAAATCTTATGGTCGTACTCATTTTAAGAAATATTTATTTACAGTTATAAATGATGAAAACCGGCTTTTCTACCTAAATAATTATTGGCCCGTTTTACTGATCTCTCCATATCAAATACAGTATCGAAATCCGCCATGGCCTTCACATGTTGTTCATACAGGTATCTGAAGTTCAGAATACTTGAAACAACCGGGTTGGCAGCCGTCTGGCCGAGTCCGCAACGGCTTATTTTGATGATCTTACCCCAGCTCAACAGGTCGTCAATATCCTTCCGCACGCCGTGGCCGCCGGTGATCTTTTCCAGCTTTTTCTTCATGATAAAGGGAATGTTCCTGCATGTTGAACAGGAACCGCAGGACTCTTCGATGAAAAAATCCATAAAGTTCATCACCACTTCATTCAGCAGGTCACGCTGACTGTTGAATATCATAATGGAACCGCCTGTCGGCAGATCGGAATAGCTCAGTTTACGGTCAAATGTTTTCTGGGCGACCATCATGCCCGAGGGTTTGTACCATTTCATCAGGTCGGTGGTTCCCAGGTTATCAATGTCTTTTACGCTGATCATTACCCCCGACGGTCCACCAACCTGGATGGCCTGAACGTCGTCGGCACCACTCATTTCCATTACTTCGCGGATACTCGTTCCCCACTCCACTTCATAAATGCCGGGGAACTGACAATCACCCGAAACGCTTAACAGTTTTGTTCCCAGCGAATCTTTGGTTCCGAAACTTTTAAACCAATCGGCGCCGTTTTTAATGATCCTGACGGCGGCCACCAGTGTTTCAACATTATTGACAATGGTGGGATAGCCCAGATAACCTTTCTGGACAGGGAAAGGCGGTTTGTCGCGCGGCTCTCCGCGTTTTCCTTCCAGGGATTCGATCAGCGCCGATTCCTCGCCGCAGACATAAGCACCGGCACCCAGTTGAATGCGTATGTCGAAATTGAAATGTTTGATCCCGGCAATATTCTCACCCAACAGGTTTTGCTTTCGCATTTCATCAAGAATACGGTTCAGGTATTTATACAGGTACCTGTATTCATAACGCAGGTAAATCAGTCCGATGTCAGCACTGGTTGCATACGCGGCTGTCACCATCCCTTCGAATATGAGGTCGGGAAATTCGGTAAGCAACACACGGTCTTTGAATGTACCCGGTTCGCCTTCATCGGCATTACAGATGATCACACGGTGATCTGCCTCCACCCGGCGGCCAAAACGCCATTTCAGGCCGGTGGGGAATCCGGCGCCTCCCCTGCCCCGAAGGTTAGAGTCCTCCACAATACCGATGATCTCGTCAGGTGAATACTTTAATAACAGATTGCGGACAACTTCGAATTTTTTATAATTCTTATCCAGAAGGATCATCCGTTTGCGGATATTGTTAAAGACCATTGCCCCGACATCGGGATTGGAGTTGTTTCCGTCACCCGTGATTTCATAAACAGCTTCATCCAGCTTTTTTCCGGATTTCAGATCGGAAATCAGCTTTTTTACACGGTAAGATGTCAGGTTCGTAAAAACCTTGTCATTGATGATTGCACTCGGCCCCTGGTCATTCATTCCCATACACGAAGTGGAATAAAGGCCGAACATTCCATCAGGCGACACGGTACCGAATTTGGTCCCGCATTCCTCTTCCAGTGTTTCTTTCACTTTTTCGCGTCCGCGCATAAAAGCTGTTATGCTGTTGTTCAGAAAAATGTTGTATTTCCCCCGCGGCGTTTTCGAAAAGAAATGATAAAATGTAAGCGTTTCGTTGACTTCCACCTCCGACATGCCCAACTGTTCCGCAAGCACTTCAATATCGGCATCACCCACATAACCCTGCATGTCATGAATATCAATGAGAATATCCATCAACCTGTGGCGGTCGTTCTGATACCGGGAGATGATCTTTATGATTTTGTCTTTCATTGACCGTAATTTTTATGTTGTTTACCTGGATGAAAAACTATTGTTAATTTTTTCACAGCAAAAGTAAAATTATTATTGTTAAAATCTTAACATAAGTATATTTTATAACGATTTTAAATAATTTCCGGCTATTAAAATACTATTATTTATTGATATTAAAAGGGATAAATTGCAATAAATTACCTCGCAGCAGAGCTAACGAGGTATCAAATAGAAATTTGATTCAATGCGATGCAAAAAACTTGCGACAGATGGCCATATCTTTCTATTATATAATGTAATGTTTAAGCGGGACGCTTAAACCGGGGAAAGGTGACCGTCCTCGCCGAAACTCCCGGCCGTCAGCCACTCCATCTGCTTTAAGCGTCCCGCTTAAAGCTTTCCCCCCCCCTGGCGCAAATCTTCCCGTCGGGCCGGTGCGTCAGTAGGACTTGGGCCAGGCTAAACAGATCGAAACTTTTATAATCAGCAAAACAATGCTAACCGGACAGATATTTTTATTTTTGTGGAAAGAACAATAAATGTAGATTTGAAGTTTTAGCCCGGCCCAAGTCAACCACGCGCAGGGCTTGTGTCCAAGACTTGCGCCAGGGAGGCCAGAGGGGGGGAATTATCGCAACAGAAGAATGACCCATAAAACAGGTAAAAAGATAAAAAAATAGCGTCACGATGAATAAATTTATTTTAAAACAGTTATTCTTTATTTTATTATTGGGCGTTACGATTAACTCTTGTAAGAAACATAAACAAAGATTGAACTCAAGTGCTAAACAAAAAGTAGTCCTTTCAAAAGAATATTATCCAAATGGCCAAATTAAAGAAGTTGGTGCTTTAGCTGATTCTTTGAAAAATGGCTACTGGATTACATATAATGAAGAAGGTAATGTTGAGATTGAATGTACATATTTGAATGATACATTAAATGGGCCATTTATTTTATATTATTTTAATGGAAATATAAAAGTTAAAGGAAATATGAACTCTGGCGATTGGCAAGGTAAACGCATATTTTATTATTTAAATGGTAATATCAAAAACCAGGGAAAATATGAAAATGGCAAGTTAAATGGGATATGGGAATATTTTGATGAGAACGGAAATCTTGATAAAAGAATAGTATATAAAAATGGAGAAAAAGTAAAAGTTTTAATAGACAATAAGTTAATACCTGATTTCCCTTAGTATGGAAATTCCGTAAAAGCCGTTTTCTTCCCAATCGCCCCCCTCGCTCTTCCCGCCCGTGCTGTGCGTCAGCGAGACTCGTTTGTGATGGAATCTTTCAATGAATGGCAACAGTTCAGGGCAGCAGCCCCACTTCAATTCTTGAAGGATATTTTTCGGAAAACCAAACCTGCTGGGTGGCTTTAACAAAGTCATCAGGTTTTGCCTTGTAGATGTTGGTAAAAGTCTGCGGGTTTACATCGAAAAACGGAAACCAACTGCTTTGTATCTGGATCATAATGCGGTGTCCTTTTTTAAAAGTGTGCAGTACATCCTGCAAAGAGACTTTGACCTCCGTAACTTTTCCCGGCACAAAAGGTTCCGGTTTTTCCGGATTGTCGCGGTATTTTCCCCGCAAAATGTCGCCGCGAACCAGCATTTGGTAACCTTCCATTTTTACTTTGGCGGGATTGGGTTTGGGGTCGCGTGCCGAGTCGGGATAAACATCAATGAGCTTGACGACCCAGTCGGCATCCGTGCCGGTAGTGGAAACGAACAGATCGGCCAGCAACGGCCCGGCCAGCGTTACCTCCTTATCCAGCGGTTGGGTTTCAAAGATCAGCACATCCGGCCGCCTGGCGGCAAAACGCTGGTCTTCGTTCATATACGGGTGATAATAAAATGTCCGGGAATCCATAACGCGGGCCGTATAAGGTACCGGCTTACGCGGGTCGCTCACATAATCATAATGGTCGGTTTTATTTTTTTCCGGTTTCCCGAAAGTGAGTTTGTGACCTGCTTCCAGCGAAAGCGTTGCCTTTTGAATATTTTTTGGCGGCCACCGGTCAAACGAACGCCAGCGGTTGGTCCCGGTATTGAACATGCGGGCTTCCGTTTTCGCAAAGTCACCCTCTCCTTTCAGGTAATATTTGAAGAAGGGAAGCTGGATCTCTTTGCGGAAATATTCGCCGGTGCTGTCGCCAAAAGTGATGTCGCCCAGCCGGTAACCCTCGCTGCGTGCCCATCCTCCGTGCGGCCAGGGGCCGATGATCAGCATATTGGCCGCCTCCGGATTTTTCTGTTCAATGCTTTGGTATGTGTGAAGCGTTCCGTAAAAATCCTCGCTGTCGTACCATCCACCCACTGTGAGTACTGCCGTTGTTACGTTGTGGAAATGAGGCAGCGTGTTGCGCTTTTGCCAGAAAGCATCGTAATCGGGATGTTTTTTTATCTTCTCCCAGAAGGCAATGGAGCCGTGATAATATTTTTCATCCACCTGTGACAAGGGTTCCAGCGACATAAAGAAGTTGTATGCATCCGGCGAAATACGGGGCAGGCGATGCGGCCACCGCGTAGTCAAACTGTCGCGTTTTATACCGAAACCCGAAAAGAAGTTTACTGACATTTGCAACGACAAGGCACCATAGTGGTGCATGTCGTCGTCCACCCACCAATCGGCAATGGGGGCTTGCGGTGAGGCGGCTTTCAGCGCCGGATGGGCATCAATACATGCCATGGCGGCATAAAAGCCCGGGTAAGAAATGCCGAAAATACCGATCCTCCCGTTGTTGTGCCTGATGTGGTTAATGAGCCATTCTTCGGTATCCCATGCATCGCTGCTTTCATCGGTCTGCTTTCTCTTTTTATCCGGAATGTAAGGTCGCATGTTTACAAATTTACCCTCCGACATAAACCGGCCGCGAACATCCTGATACACAAAAATAAACTTCTCTTTGGCCAGTTCTTCCGGAAGGTTGCGGTATTGGTCCTTGCCGTAAGGCCAGCACGAATAAGGTGTTCGCCAGATCAGAATGGGATAGTCCTGCGTAGTATCTTTGGGGGTATAGACCGCCGTGTAGAGTTTGATCCCGTCGCGCATGGGAATACGGTAAACGGCTTTGGTATAATGCTCTTTTACCACATAATGTTCCTGGGCCGTATGCGGATAAGATAACAGAATCAGAAAAGAAAAAACAAAACTTCTAAAAAAAGGCTTCATGGGGTTGTTATTTTTTTGTTTTGATCATATTTATGGTTTTGGAATTTCAAAAGTAGAAAAATTCGCAGGTTTTCTTTTGGGTTAAATTTTAAAAGACCGGTTTTGAAACAATTTCGTATTTTACCGGCAAAATAAAAGACATGTTTTTTATTGATCAGCTATGTCAGTTACAGCAAGGAAACTAGAGATCAAAGGGTTGGTTCAGGGTGTCGGATTCCGTCCGTTCGTCTATCGTCTTGCCGTTGAACACGACCTGAAAGGAACGGTGGAGAACAACAACCGCGGGGTTTTTATTCATGTTGAAGGGAGTCCAACGCAAATTGAAAGATTTCTCTCTGTCCTGCCTGAAAGGATACCTGAAGCAGCCAGCATAACCCGTATCCGGGATTTTCCTGCCGAACCGGAACATTTCAGCGGTTTTTCCATCAAAAAAAGCGAGTCTTTGTCCGATGAAATCACGGAAGTAAGCCCCGACATCGGCGTTTGCAGCGCCTGCCTCGAAGACATGAAAACCCAGCCCCACCGCATCAACTACCCGTTCATCAACTGCACCAACTGCGGCCCGCGGTTCACCATCATCAAAGACCTCCCCTACGACCGCCACCAGACCACTATGGCTGTTTTTGAAATGTGCGACACCTGCCGGAAAGAGTATTCCGACATCCTCGACAGGCGGTTCCACGCTCAGCCTATTGCCTGCAACAACTGCGGCCCGTGGTACACCCTGCACGAAAACGGAAAAACAGAAGAAAACCTGGAAAACATCCTGACACGGACAGCCCGGTTGCTGGAGTCAGGAGAGATCCTTGCCGTCAAAGGGCTTGGCGGCTATCATCTGGCTTGCAACCCGTTTGAAGAAAAAACGGTGGCGGAACTCCGCTTGCGAAAAAACCGGGAAGGTAAACCCTTTGCGCTGATGGTGAAAGACCTTGAAACCGCAAAAGAATATTTGCACATCAGCGCCGACGAAGAAAAGCTGCTTACGGGCTGGCGCAGGCCCATTGTTCTGCTGAAAGTCAAAAAACCGTTCGCCCCATCCATCAGCATCGGGCTGGATACCGTCGGCGTGATGCTGCCTTATATGCCGTTTCATTATCTCCTTTTTGAAAAGCTGAACCTGCCTGCCATTGTGCTGACCAGCGGCAACCTGTCGGACGAACCCATCGTGATTGACAACGAAACCGCACTGAATAAGCTGGGCAGCATTTCCGAAGCGGTCATCACCTACAACCGGGGCATCCACAACCGGACAGATGATTCGGTGGCATTTGTTGCCAATAAAAAGGAAAGAGTGATCCGCCGCTCACGCAGCTACGCCCCGTCGCCGGTACAACTGACGTTTGATGCGGAAGGCATTTTTGCTGCCGGCGCCGAGCTGGTCAACTGCTTTTGCATTGGCAAAGGCAGACAGGCCATTTTGAGCCAGCACATCGGTGACCTGAAAAATATGGAAACTCTTGAGTTTTACAAAGAATCAATCCAACGGCACGAACGGCTTTTCCGCTTCAGGCCCACGCTGGCAGCAATGGATATGCATCCCGATTACCTTTCTACTAACTACGTGCAACAAATGGATATCCCTAAAGTGGCTATTCAGCATCATTACGCCCACATTGCTTCGTGTATGGCTGAAAACGGCATAGACCGGAAAGTGATCGGCGTTAGCTTTGACGGGACGGGATACGGAACCGACGGCAACATCTGGGGCGGCGAATTTATGGTGTGTGATCTGCTTGATTTTGAACGCAGGGTTCACTTCGAATACATTCCACAGCCGGGCGGTGATGCCGTGACCAAACACCCCTGGCGAATGATGACAGCTTACCTGGTGCATTATTTCGGGGAAAATGTGGTCAACGAATACCCGGAGCTTTTCCGGAACATTAATCCGAAAGAGCTGGAAGTCGTCCTTTTTATGATCAAAAACAAGATCAATTCCCCGCTGACAAGCTCCGCCGGACGCCTGTTTGATGCAGTGTCGGCTTTGCTGGGCATCTGCCTTGCCACAACTTACCACGCCGAAGCGCCTATGCGGCTGGAAGCTGCTGCGGATGCCGGAGCACAGGGTTTTTATCCTTTTGAGATATCCGGGAATATCATCAGTATGAAGCCCGCTTTCGAAATGATGATTGATGAGTTAAACAACAACAAAAGACCCGGAGCCATCTCCGCAAAGTTTCACCGGACAATCTCCGAAGTGATCGTGGAAACCGTAAAACGTATCAGCCGGAAAACAAGCCTCCGCGATGTGACCCTGTCGGGCGGCACATTCCAGAACCGGATCATCCTTGAGCAATCGGAACGACTTTTATCCGCTGCAGGATTCAATGTTTATTCCCACTCCCGCATTCCTTCCAACGATGGAGGTATTGCACTGGGGCAACTGGCTATAGCTGCGAAAAGAAGGGAAAAAGGAGAAATATAGCAGATGATTGGTGATTTGTGATATGGGGGCTAACCTGTCAGGTCTCTGTAAGCCATCGTATTGGTGACCTGACAGGTTTTCGGGGAAGGAAGAGAAAGGAAGAATGGAAGGGTGGAAGAATGGAAG
>CAZMOS010000042.1:0-4048 GCA_964567945.1 uncultured Lentimicrobiaceae bacterium | reverse complement strand
GGAAGAATGGAAGGGTGGAAGAATGGAAGATGGGATGATTGGATGGATGAGTGGGTGGATGGATGCCTGGGTGGATAGAGAGATTTTAGCCCGGCCCAAGTCAACCATGCGCAGGGCTAACGCACAAGACTTGAGCCAGTTGGGGAAGCAAAACCCAACAGCAAATCATTGATTTTTTATTTAGAATCAATTTAATTAACTTTGCCGCTCAGGAAAAAGGCCATTTTCCTGTAATCCGTATGATTCCGATGAAACAAGAGCATGACATTTTATCACAATTGAAACTGACCCGTCAGGAAGTACTGGACGACTACCGGATAGCCAACGAAAGCCGTCAGGCCAGTCTGACCGGACGTCGTGAAGTGCTGACCGGCAAGGCCAAATTCGGAATTTTCGGCGACGGCAAAGAGGTGCCCCAACTGGCCATGGCCAAGGTTTTCAGAGAAGGCGACTGGCGATCGGGATACTACCGCGACCAGACTTTTGTGCTGGCTGCCGGGATGGCCACACTCGAAGAGATCTTTGCTATGCTTTACGGCGACACCGACCCCAAAGCCAACCCGGCCAACGGCGGACGACTAATGAACAACCATTTTTCAACACACACACTCGACGAAAACGGCGAATGGCTCGACCTGACAAAACGGAAAAATTCAGCTACCGACTCCTCCCCCACGGCCAGCCAGATGCCCCGGCTGGTAGGGCTTGCCCTTGCCTCGAAACTTTACAAACGTTTCGGCAACCCGAAAGAATCAAAAAAATTCAGCACCAACGGCAATGAAGTGGCTTTCGGAACCATCGGCGATGCTTCCACTTCGGAGGGCCATTTCTTTGAATCAATGAATGCTGCTGCTGTGCTCGGGATCCCTATGGCAGTATCGGTGTGGGATGACGGCTGGGGTATTTCCGTACCCAACAAGCTGCAAACTGTCAAAGGCAGCATCTCGGAAGCACTGCGCGGGTTTGAAAAAGGAAAAAACAATAACGGTTTTTATATTTACCGCGAATATGCCTGGGATTATCCGGCGCTCATCAAAATGTACCGGGATGGCGTAGAACGCTGCCGCAATGAGCATGTTCCGGTACTGTTTCATGTGATGGGATGTACGCAACCGCAGGGGCATTCCACATCAGGGTCTCACGAAAGATACAAAACACCTGAACAGCTTGAAGAAGAACGGTCACGCGACGGCATCCTGAAAATGAGGGAGTGGATACTGAACGAAGGCCTTGCCACGGCAGAACAACTGGACAATATTGAGAAAGAAGCTGTCAGAAGAGTGCGCGAAGCCCGGAAAAATGCATGGAACAATTTCCAGAAACCACTCATCACCAAAAAAGAAGAGTTCCTGAAGATGGTGGACATCTCCACCTGCAATTGCGGAAAAACGGAAGCCATCCGCGCCATCAAGGAAGAGCTGAAAAGAGTGGGCGAACCCATCCGGAAAGACATTATGTCGTCGGGCAAGAAAATACTGCGCCTGTTGTGTGACCAGTGCAGCGACCCTTCTCACTCGCTGAGAACAAATGTAACCCGCTGGCTGGAAAAGGAAAAACAGGATGCCGAAAAAAGATACAGCTCACACCTGTACAGTGAATCGGCACATTCCGCTATGAAAATAAAAGCTGTTCCACCCATATATAATAAGGAGCCGAAATATGTTCCCGGACGGGAGATACTGCGCGACAACTTTGATCACATCTTTAAAAACAACCCGCGGGTGGTCGTATTCGGCGAAGATGTGGGGAAAATTGGCGGGGTGAACCAGACTTACGAGGGGTTACAGGAAAAATACGGCGCCGGCAGAATATTCGACACGGGCATACGCGAAGCCACCATTGTTGGACAGGGGCTGGGGCTGGCTATGCGCGGGTTACGGCCTATTGCCGAAATCCAGTATTTCGATTACCTGTTGTACGGCCTTCAGGTGATGAGCGATGACCTGGCTACCCTTCACTACCGGAGTAATGGCACACAAAAAGCGCCGCTCATCGTCAGTACCCGCGGGCACCGCCTGGAGGGTATCTGGCACTCGGGCTCTCCTCTTTCCATGGTGATCAACTCCATTCGGGGTGTTCATGTAGCTGTGCCGAGAAATATGACGCAGGCGGCCGGTTTTTACAATTTGTACCTTGAATCGGACCAGCCCGTGCTGATTATCGAACCGCTGAATGCTTACCGCCTGAAAGAACGCTATCCCGAAAACATCGGTCAGTTCAAAACGCCTCCGGGTATTCCTGAAATCCTGACCGAGGGGAAAGACGTAACGCTGGTGACTTACGGTTCCTGCGTCAGGATCGCACAGGATGCCATTGAACAACTGAAAAGTTTTGACATTGATGTGGAACTGATTGACGTGCAAACACTCATTCCTTTCGATATTCACAGGATTATCCTCGAATCACTGAAAAAAACCAATAAAATCATTTTCTTTGACGAAGACGTTCCCGGAGGCGCAACTTCCTATATGATGCAAAAAGTGGTGGAAGAACAGGGCGGCTATTTTTACTTCGACAGCCAGCCGCAAACCCTGACGGCAAAAGAACATCGTGCCGCTTACAGCACCGACGGAGATTATTTCTCAAACCCCAACGCCGAAGATGTGTTTGACAAGGTTTACAATATGATGCACGATTACAACCCGGGGAAATATCCGAAGATATTTTGAATCCGTGTTTAACTTTTTTTAAACTTCCTTAACTTTTTAGATCAGCACGTTATAATACATTTGCAGGTAAACCATTAAACCATTTTCTCATGAAGTCACAAGCCCGTATTTCTGTTTTTGTATCCCTGCTTTTGCTTATTCCCTTTTCCCTGCACAGCCAGGAAAGTAAAAAATCAATGAAAACGGTTCGCATCAAAACCGTTGAGCAGACCGACGGCAAAGTTATTGTTACCGATACCACTTTTACCGTCCCGAGTAACGAGGATGTGAGCAAGGCAATCAAAGCATATACAAAAAACGATATTTCAGGCGATTCGACGATCATGGTAACGGTTGATGTTGAAAAAGAAAGTGATGATCCCGGCAGAAAGATAATCATCATTGATGAGGATGGCGAGCATGTTGTTAGGCTTTCCGGGAAAAGCGGCGACAGTAAAGTCTATGTTTTTGAAAATGATGTAAACATGAACAGAGAGCCCCATCTTATAACACATTCCAGGGTCGTAAAAGTTACGCCGGATGGTGAAGAAGAAGAAATAATTGTCGTCAAACCCCATGGCCATCACAAAACCATAAAATGGAAAGGTTACGATGAAAAAGGTGGTGACTTTGAGTTTGAATTCGACACCGACGCCCTGGATGAACAATTGGCAATGTTCCGTGAACATCTTGAAAACATTGAAGATTACATTGAGGAGAAATACGAAACGATGTACAACGACAGTATTCTCCGCCAGAAGCTGGATAACCTGAAAAATATTGATATTGATTTAGACCTGCCATCGGTTAAGTTCTCACCGGGCACTTTCAGTTGGAATGAAAAAGAAGCACCTGATGAAGTTACGGACATCGAGCTGCGCGACGCTGGTATCAAAAACAAACCCGACCGGCTTGAGTTGCAATCACTTAATGTGGACAATGACGACGGAATTGTCCGGCTCTCTTTTACAATGGAAGAAGAGGACAGCCCTAAAGTCATCTTATATAATATATATGGTGATAAGATCTTTTCAGGAACACCCGAAATGAAAGACGGGAAATACAACCTGACCATTGACCTGTCGAAAAAACAACACGGCACCTATTACCTGATGATCGTTTCCGGTAACAGTTCAAAAACGATCCGTATCCGGAACTGACAGACAAACCCCCATATATTGCTATATTGATCTACCCCCCGCCGGGAAAAATTCCCGGCGGGTTTTTATTTTCACATTCTGCCGGCATTTTTTTGTGTGTTTCAAAATTTTTAAAACTTTTTTTGAAATTTTTTTATATTTTTTCCACACTGATTATTAATACTTTATAAATTTATTCAAAATATCTTAAATTTTTTTTACAGAATAGTGCAACTTTTTTTTCCCACTATAGTATAACAT
>CAZMOS010000041.1:9290-24055 GCA_964567945.1 uncultured Lentimicrobiaceae bacterium | reverse complement strand
CCTTTCCCCTCAGCTTTCAGGTCTTTCCTGATGATACCATTGCTCCTGCAGCATTTGAGTGATTCACCGTTGACCACCCCAGCGGACAGTTGTTTTATTAAAATCAGATGCCCCAAAAGTACCGGGTGCAGGGGGTGGTCTCCAAAAAAAAAGTCTGGTATTTTAATAATGCCCTCAACCTGTCCAGGTATGTTTTTCAGCCGGGTGGTTATGTCCCCAGTCAAGTCTTTAAGTATCATGGATTTAATTTTAAGTCAGCAAAATTGCCACACATGTAAGGGAGTAAAAAAACCCCGGCCCATCAAATCCGGATTCGAGAATCCGGATAATCCGAGCCGGGAGTGAGGGGGTATGGGTTATCATTTTTCGTTCAATTTCCCGCACTTCGGCATCGTTTCACCGGTATGGGGATATTGAAGGGATTTTTTATCGCTGATCCATTTTTCATGATTGACTGTTAACTTCGCCCGTTTTTTTCAACTAACAATTATCTACCGATTCGTGTTCATCTTTTCCATGCCTGCACCACACACAATCGCAATGAACATGCATGCATTGTTTATCTTTTAATCTGGTATGATACCATCTCCTGGTAATTTTGTATATTATTTTCTTGGAAAAAGAAATATTATAATGCTTCCTCAAAGGCGGGATAACATCATCCAGCCGGGCTATATGTTTAAACAAATAATTATACCCGGGATTGTACAGATGAGAATAAAGCCATCTGTTTGCCAATGAAGTTCTCAGTTTCGGGTACAGGTGAATCTTGCATAGATCGGTATAGTCCCGGTTATCAATAATGCTTTTTGCGGCATAATAACCCGAAAGCATGGCATACTTGATGCCGAAACCCCAAAGGGCATCCTGAAAACCGGCATTCTCGCCAACATATAAAATCCTGTTATCTTTTGACATTACAGGTTCGTTAAAAAAATTGACAAACCCGCCGAATTCTTTCGCATCAACAATATCAATATCAACCGAAGAATTCAAAATCTGTATGGCTCTTTTAAAATAGGTTTTCTCATTTTTATAATCGCTGAACATACATGTTGCAAATGTTGCCCGCCCGTTATTAACCAAAAGATAAGCATAGGCCTGAGGGGCGATCCTGTTATCTACAAATCCGACGTAGATGTTTTTATGTGAGGTTTTAAACACTATCCCTTTGGCAATAGCATCTGCCGCTTTTGGTCCGGTGCCAACAATCGCGTAGCCTTCTTCGAGCGAATCCAACTTATGATTCCATAAAATATTTACGCCCAATTCTTCTGCCTGCCTGCTTAATCCCTGATCCAGCGAATTTTCACCGGTTCCTCTTTCAATAAGATAAAACAGCGGGCGAGAGGTTTTTAATCGAACCTTTTTTCTGTTCGGCCCTATAAAATAGCCGTCGTCTCCCGAATAAGGATGACATAAAAAATTAATTTTAATGCCGAGCCGCGTCAGGATGTTCAACGTATCTTCCTCATCCGACCAGTTCTCCAGTCCCTGAAAATCACTGTTAAATCGCAAACCTGCACTATTGTTCTTTTCGTAAAGATTTACACCGTAACCATTTTTAGCCAGAGAAATTGCCGCCGTGAGGCCACCCGGACCGGCTCCCACGATATTTATGGTTTTATTCTCTGACATATTTCAAATCTTTTTATTTATGGTGGTGCTTATAAGTACCAGAAAATAAATAACATGCCACGGTATTTTTAAGCAGTTAACATTTCCCCGTACTTTGTTATATAATGCAGGATTTCGTTTTAGCACCTGTGATGATGATGGCCACCATGTGAGCTCTTATCACCCACGTGCACCAGTTTCATATTGCATACCGGGCAGTTTCCCGGATAGTTGTAAACTTTATCACCTTCGCATTTCATGGCGCAGCGATAAGTCGTGTTCATTTCTTCGTGTCCCGAATTCTGATTTTGTATTTCCATGATTTTTAAATTTAGAGTTAAACATTAAAAAATTATTAATTACAGGATTACAATTCCTCTTTCACTTCCCCGCACTTCGGCATAGCGTCCCCGAAATAGGGGTTCTTAAACTTTTTTGTATCACTTATCCAGTAAGCGCCTTTGCCGTCAAAAGCCATCGGGCAATAAACAGCGTACAGTTTGTTTTCCTTCAACCCGAAACTTTTAATGGTACAATACATGATTTCAGAGATATGAGCAAAATAGGAACGTTTATCCGCCAGATTATCCACATGCTGTAATTCTTTTAATTTTTGCTCATATAAAGTTGAGTGATTTTTCCAGGCCTCAAGAGCTTTGTCATCAATGTTGCCTATCGGAACGGTTGCCACTCTTTCAGCCATCAGGGCGGCAGCTTTGTTTGTTTCGTTCAAATCACCCCGGATCAGAGCATTTTCCAGGCTGATGTATGCCCCTACCACCTGCTCCATACCATCTTTGGTCACCTGACCCGGTTTAAAGGGATGATCAAGGATCACAATGTTTTTATGTGCAAAATTGTCTGCCAGGCTCTTGTGTTCCTGGTGCATTTTCTTCACCTGGGCATTTTGATCTTTCCCGGCGTTGTTTTGATTCCTATCGCAGGATATTAAAACTACAGATAATATCACCGCGGCTATAATGCTGTATTTCATTGTTTTTAAGATTTAAAGCTGATTACTGTATTTTGCTTTGAGCGCTTATATTGTAAAAGAATGCGATCAACACACCACTCAGCCAACCGAGGACGAACGTTACCACCAGCCCGAGTAAAGTATCTATCAGGGGAATATCCATTCTGATAATGGTTTCTGTATCAAGCCCGTGCATAAAGCTGTTGAATACAAATATGGTTCCTTCGCGTCCTGCTATCAGCATGATCAAAATGCAGCCGATATATAACAATACGCCGGTCAGCCCCATGGCCAAACCCAGTTTTTTTACATTTAATGTTTCCATGATTTTTAATTTTTAAGTTCAAATGCTTGTTTAATAATTTCAGGATGATTGCCCTTTTTCGGCTGGTACTTTCTGATGATTACCCTGTCTCCTTTATCATAGGTGAAGTAACTCCACATCCAGTTCAGGCCGATAAGAAATTTATTCCGTACCCCGATAATACTCATCAGGTGGATGAATGACCAGATTAACCATGCAGCGAAGCCCGCTATTTGCAGGTTCTTTATGCTGGCAACAGCTTTTTTCTTTCCGATGGTTGCCATTGAACCTTTATCCTTGTATTCAAAATCTTCAACGTCTTTATTATGCAAAATAGCCATCAGATTGTCAGCAAGTTTTTGACCCTGCTGAATGGCCGCCTGGGCAACCATGGGATGACCCCGGGGATATTTTTTTGTTTCCATAGCGGCAAGGTCACCAATAACAAATATATTAGGGTATCCTTCAACGCGATTCAATCTGTCCACTTTGATCCTGTTTTGCCTGGTCAGCACATTGCTATCCAGTCCTGCCGGGACTTTCCCTTTAATTCCAGCGGTCCATATTAATGCGGAAGCATTGATAAATTTGATGTTGTTCAATTTTACAATTTCTCCGTTATATGCTTCAACAGCCGTATTGAGAAGCACTTTCACATCCATTTTTTTCAAATAGGAAAGGGTTTTATCTGAAAGTTTCTGCGGCATCTCGCCTAATAATTTGCCGGTGGCTTCAATCAGATAGATTTCCATATTAGTACTCCGGAGTTCAGGATAATCTTTCGGTAATATATATTTCTTAAACTCGGCCAGTGCACCGGCCATCTCCACCCCTGCCGGGCCTCCGCCAACAATTACCACGCTGCTTAATGCTTCTTTCTCATCTTTGTTACATGTGATTGCAGCCTGCTCCAGGTTTTGAAGTAAATGGCTCCTGATATCAAGAGCATCCGGAACAGATTTAAGGCCGATACCGTAACGGGCAACATTTTCAATCCCGAAAAAATTAGTAGTACTGCCTGTTGCCAGTACCAGGAAATCATATTCAACAGTACCAATATTGGTTTCAACCAGATTTTTCTTCGGCTCCACATGCAGAACTTCAGCCATCCGGTAAGTCACGTTTTTATATTTCCTGAACAATTTCCTGAAAGGAAAAACAATACTGTCAGGTTCTATGCCGCTGGTAGCCACCTGGTATAGTAAAGGTAAAAACTGATGATGATTACTTCTGTCTATCAGGATCAACTGCACCGGTTTGTTTTTTAGCTTTTTAATAAAAGACAATCCTGCAAACCCGCCGCCTACTACAACTACCCGTGGCAAAGCGGTTTCAGGAACGCAGATGCGATTTACTTCATAGCAATTTTTGTGATCTGATTTTTTCATTGCAGTAGTATTTGATCTTTAGTTTGTTTATTCAAAGTTTCCTGGCATTACATTACAATTCTTTTCAGTCGCCGCTCTTCCCGGTTCCTGTTCGTTCTGACAGGAACCAGGGTAAGCATCTGGCGTTTATAAATTTTCGGATTATATGTATTTGACTCCTTCTTCATCTGTTCGGATCTTATACACATTGTCAATAGGTGATACGATAATCATACCGTCACCACGATAACCGGTTCTTCCCGATTCACGAATAAGGCTGACAACCTGATCAACAGCAGAAGCGTCAACAAGCACCTCAAGTTTTATAACACGATAGGCATCTGCAAAAGGATATTTATCGCTGATGTGCTCTTTCTCATGATCAGAATATTGTCCTGTGCCTTCACAATCTGCCATGGTCATGCAACAAAAGCCGTTTCTGCTTAATGCATAATAAACGTCTTCCATTTTCCTGTGTCTGATGTAAGCCTTGACTAGTTTCATGATATACTGTTTTTATTTGTTAATATTAATTTGCCGTTTGTAAAAAAGCAACGATCTTGTTTATTTGCTCAGTGGTCAGGTTGGCTCTTTCCTTCATGTGCAGGCCGATGGTTTCCCACTGAACATCGCTGTAAGCAGGCGGGCCGGGTATATTGTGGCACCTGATGCAGTTCTGAGCCCATAATTCGGCTCCTGATTTTTGAGCGTACATCTCCCGCTGTGCAGTACAGCTACTGGCTAAAATGGCTATAGCTGTAACTGAAATCGCTAATATGAATATAAAAATTAATTTTTTCATTCTGTTAAATTTTTATGTTTGATTAATTCCAAAACGTTCATTATAAACCTATGGCCCAATGCACAAAAAGTGTATTTGACTTTTGTTTACCGGCGCCTTCTTCGGCATCATGTCCTCCTTCGCTGTTTATAAAAGCATAATTGATTTTGACCACCTGGCGCCAGGATATCCAGTAATTCAGCCCGATGGTTATCTCATCAATGTTTGATTCCCATTCAGAGCCTTCCGGGGTCTTCAGTTTTGAATACCTTCCTATGACCTCCAGGTTTTTCAGGAATGAACTGCTTGCCATCGAAGGTCTGTAACTTAACTGGGCATAATAAGCACGGCTCAGGTTATTGTAAGTATATAAGTCCGTAGAATCACGACCCTTTTCCCCGACGGGATAATAAGCATCGGAAAGTTTTGTCTGATTAAACTGTGCTTTGATATCCAGTATGCCTTTTATCGGGCTGATCTGTTTTACAAATGAAAAATCCAGCGACCATAAAAAGGCCGTGACATCCTTATAAACCGATCCTCTATCTCCCGGTTTTCCCGTGTAAAAAGAGGCGCCTATTTCCATTGAAGAGTTGTAAAGCGGCAGGTATCCTACCCTTGCACCAACGAATTTGTTGTTGTTATTATCAATATAATTCTGAAAATTCAACATGCCGGCTTCGTCCGGTTCTTCGCTTCCGTCTTTCAACCGGGGGCCATTGACTACATATACCGAGTAGTTGATGGCCGTTGCTCCGATGTGCGCCGCACCTCTCAGCTCAACGCCGATATCTGATGCCGGGGCAATGCCATCATGCCCGAACCCAAGCGGTTTTGATGAAAGCCGGTTGATCCATGCCGGATGCAGTCGTTCCATAAAGGTGCCGAAAGGCAGCAGGAATTTTCCCGCTCTGACCATCAAATATTTATTTATCACATACATCAGGTTGGCATATTCCAGGCCGATTTCCAGCTCATTTTGTTGTAATTCAAATTCCAGCTCGGTTTCAAACATAAACCGGCTTCCCTGCTTAAACAGAAAGATCGGAGAGAAGGCAGCCCCGACGAAACTATAATCAGTCCCATCAGCAGTCTTGATGTAATCCAGTCCGGCATGCCCGTATCCTCTGACCATAAACTGTGTTTTAGGTGGCTTTGAGCCCTGGGCAACAATACTGCCGCCCAATAACAATAATCCGATTGTAACTATAAATATTCTCTTCATAATCATTGATGTTAAGTTATTTACTTGAAAATGTACGAATGTAATTTACCAACTGCCAACGTTGTTCTTCGGTGAGTAAATCCTTGTAAGCAGCCATAGGCGGATTTCCATTAGTCACCTTCCAGAAAATCGCACCATCCGTCTCTTTTTTAATCCTTTCGGAATGGAAACTGGCAGGTCTCGGGGTAAGCGTCATACCTGCAACACCGTCTCCCTTACCTGTGTCTCCGTGACAAATTGTACACAGTTGTTTGTACAATTTTTTTCCCTCTTTAATGGCATCAGGATTCCCTTTCAAAGGATTGGTAATTTTATCTGCTTCCGCAGGTGCTTTCCATTCTCCTGCTTTCCTCTCCTGTGCAAAAGCATGGATTGAAATAGACGTCAACATTAAGACTGACGCAACCAGTAAATAATTTCTCGATTTGTTTCTCATATTAATTTAATTTAAGTGATTAATAATTATTTATTTATAAATACATTTATTTATCTTTCGTTTACTCTACCAAGTAGCGATTGTACGACCTGGATATAAACTTCTTTGCCGAGTTCCGGCAATTGGTTGTCAGGAAAGAGCTCATCTATATCCAACTGAAAATTCATGCTCAGCAGGCACGTACTCGAAGTTCCATGCACACGATGGACAAGATGCCCTGACCCGATCACATGATAATTTTGAGGGTAAATGATCCCTTCGACCTGAAAATCCAGGGGTGGGTGCCCCCTCGTGTTAATGTAGTCAAGCCCCAGTTTTCCTTCAAAACGGATTTCTTCGTCCGTTTTGCTTTCCAACTTTCCTTGAATAGTATCGTTATCCGATGTTAAAGTCGACATTTTCTGTTTAATAACCACTTTACCCGTTTCATAATCAAGCAGGATCAGCAATTTTCTCGAGCTGATCTTTACAGGTTTATCATCCAGGAAAGCGGTGATGATCAGGGTGCCGGCAGATGTCCGGTATTCTTCCTGTGCATAAACACCTGAAAAGCCCACCCCTGCCAGCAAAACCGGCATAAGGGTGTACTTTAACAGGTGACTGAAGTATTGAGGAATTTTTTTCATTTTTAAACCATTTTCTTCAAGTTGAAAAAGTCTGCTATCCACCCTTTTGCATTCGGGTGGTGTTCCACTTTTCAATTTAGTTCTTTTGACATTTCCTCAAATTCTTCCTTGGATATCTCTCCTTTTGCAAATCTTTTTCTGAGAATTTCCTTCGCAGAATCAATTTCATTTTTGCGTGTACTTGTATTTTGGACGGAAGTATAGATTAGCCAGAAAAGCAAGCCTATAACCAGCAGGCCCACAATCCAGCCAAATCCCATACCCCAACCCATATTTCCGTAATTCATCATATTTTTTAAATTTTATGGTTTAATAATTTGATTTTTAATTCACAGATCATGAAACCGCTTTTTCGCCGTAAATCCATGATCCAGTTCAGTTGATCTCTTGTATCGGCAGCTAACCGGGATGTTCAGGAACGGGGTTTTCATCGCAACCGGCAATTTCTTTAATGCCACAATGAGAGCAACCGCCCTGGTCTCCGCCTGTATTTTCATCTCCTGTATGGCACGCCTGTCCTGACGGGTCTGGATCATTTCCGAAAAACATTTTCAAACCCAGTGCTGCCACCAGAAAGGTGGTGATGACGATTGCCACAATAAAAAGCTTTAACCACAACATATCATTATCATTTAAAGGTTATTAGAATCTCATACACAACATTTCGGAGGTCTTCCTCCGAATTCTTTTCTGTTTTCTTCACCAAGTTTTAAAATGAACTTGCGAAAGACCCCCTGTCTTTGACTATGCATCTGAAAAGGGAATCCTGCCCTTCCGAGTGCGTCTTTTAACAAACCGGGAGAAAGTAGTTGCTGATAATATTCTATTCTCACGAAATCATCCTCAACATTAAGGGACATAATCCCTCTTAACCCGGTCAGTTCAATCAAAATATTTTTTATCTCACTTGAACTCAGCAGCCGTGCCGGCTGGTATTTTTCTATTGAAGTTATTGCATCCATTTTTTTATCTTTTAACTGTTTTGATTGTTGTTAAAATCCGTAAACTTCGACAAAGCGTTTGGTTTTAAAGCCTTTTTGCATAGTTTGGTAAACAAGCAGCTTATTGTTGTCTTCTGACGGCAACAACTGATAGCTGGTCGCGTTAGGTATTTTCAACAGGTAATGTCCTTCAGGATCAACGACATTCAGCGTGTATAACTGGTTGGGAAACCGGTCAGCGAAGTCGTCAACAGGTTTCTGCGCTACATAATAGCATGTATATAAAACGCTGTAATTGTTTTTGTTACCTTCTGTTTTACCGCTAAGTAGCTTAACATCCTTTAGTTTATGCCCTGTGGGGACCTCAATTGCTATTGAATTCTCCAGGATATTGTCGGCATTAAAAACCAATAACTTGTTCTTTTCCAAATCCACTTTGATGAACTTAATCGTTCCGTCCTCAAGTTGAAATGCTTTCAAATCTGATTCGTAGGTAATTTCCAGTGGAATCTGGCCCGGGGAAACTACTGTCCCCAGTATTAATATTTGAATGATCAGAAATATTCTTTTCATGACTTTGCATCTTTAACTGTTAAGTGTTTGTTTGGAAGAAGACCCGCAATGCAGGCTTTTTGAATGTTTGTTTATGGGATTTAACAGCATTCCGGAGTTATTCCCCGGGATGGGAACAGTACACTTACAACAAAAAAGACTGTGTTAGGGAAAGTGACGCGTTATGCCCGGGTAAGGGCATAATTTGCGGATTCCTGTAATTTGTGGTTACTTCCGAAGCAACCTCTTTTTTAAATAGGGAGTTATATTCAATGTTTAAAATATTGATCACCACAACGGTCACTTTTTCGGCAACCGACTGTGTAAAGTCGGTTTTCAAAACAATATACTCGTTTTCTTCTTTGCAGCAGTTATTGTTCATGTTATCACTGCATTTATCCGCAGGTGAATCAACAGATACCGAAATAAGATTGTTGTTGCAGTAATGCCTGGATACAACAAATCCCACTGTTGAAAAGATCAGTAGTGAGATCATAAAGATATATCCGGCTTTTTTAAACATATTGGATTATTTTCAATCACAAAAGTACTTTATCATCTCCGTTTTTTGTTATAAAATCATTGAAAAGAGTTATAACTTTTTTGGGTTTGCCAGAAAAGAAAAGGCAAATCAACTTGTTAACCACCCCCCAATTGGTGTAATTTTGTCGTTTCAATAATAAATTAAGATTATGATTCCTAAAGATTTGATAAGCGACATAAAAACCCGCCTGAAAAGCATAAAGGGACAGGTTGAAGGCATCATAAAGATGCTGGACGAAGACAAGGACCCTGAAAAAATACTTGTGCAGTTTAAGGCTGCCGACAAAGGTTTACAGAAGGCACATTATCTGTTGCTCGATGAAGTTTACCGCAAAGTGCTGGCTATAAAAATTGTTAATGCAGTAGATAAATGCCCGGGAAATTGCGGGAATGAAGACAGAATTGAATTTATCAGGCAGGAGTTTCCGCATTTGAACCTGGATGAATTATCTGACAAATTGCGGGAAATGAAAGAAATTGAAGAACGGCTTGCCCGCTATAATGCGGAAAGCAAGAATGAAATAAAGGAATCATAAACTTTTTCTTGGCCACCACCCCCTCTTTGCCAGTAGTTTTGTGCAATAATTTTTTTTGAAAATTTAAAGCACGAAGTAATGAAACGTCAAATTGAAATTTTTACAGCAGGTTGCCCGGTATGTGATCCTGTTGTGCAGTTGGTAAAAGATACCATTTGCGAAAACTGTGAAATAACCGTTTATAATTTATCAGAACAATGTGAAAGCAAGATCTGCATAAAAAAAATGGAGGAATACGGTGTAAAAAGACTTCCTGCCATTGCAGTTAACGGGGAGTTAATAGGTTGTTGTAAAAATATCGAAATCACCAAAGAAGAATTGATCAAAGCGGGAATAGGTAGTTCATAAACAATGGAGTTTACAAATTTCAGCAGGAAAGCCACAATAGGAACTGCGGTATTCTCCTCAATTTCCTTAAAACTGTGCTGTTGGGGGCCGTTATTTCTGACAGGTGTTGCAGGAGTTAGCGGTAGCTCGGTCTATTTTTCGTGGCTGGCTACTTTGAAACCTTTCCTGATTTCTATTGCATTTCTGTCACTGGGATTTGCTTTTTACCAGGTTTACAAACCCCGAAAGAAACAATCTTGTTTGGTAAATTGCAAAACTGATAAAACTTCTTTTGTCAAGTCCAAACTATATGTGTGGCTGGTGAGTGGGTTCGTTTTTATTATGACTTTTATTTCTTATCACCCTCAAATATTTCATCCGGCAAACATCAACCCCATTGTTGTCATTGACAAAACAGATATTCAGTCCGTTAATCTGAGTATTGAAGGGATGACCTGTGCGGGATGCGAAGAAAATATCAACCGGTCGGTAAATCAGTTGGACGGAATTCTTGGAATCAGGACTTCACATATAACCGGGATTTCCCGTATTGATTTTGACAAAAGTAAAATTGACGTAATTCAAATAAAAAAAGCAATAAAATCGAAAGGATATGTAATTGCGGTGGAAAATGAATAGACATCTCCTATTTATTAGGTTTATCCTTTTTATAAAACCCTTGTTTACACAAGACCGCCTAAAACCCAAAATTAGAAAGGCCGAATTTTAAATTGTTTTCACATAAACTGAAGGCCTCCATAATTTTCAATAAAAAAACAGGAAATTAATCAGATTTACATAACACATATACTGCTATGCCTGTTTAAGTAATTAAGTATTGAATTTCCGAAATTAATTGTAGTTTTACCACGATTTTATTTACCGGAGATGGCAAGAATTATCAATTTTTCTGATGCAGCTACTATCGGGATTCACAGCTTGATCACATTGGCTAAATCCGACAAGCCTTTGAATGCCATTGAATTGTCGGAAATTATCAGGTTTTCTAAACACCATATTAGTAAAGTGTTACAACGTTTGGTAAAAGTCGGCTTCCTGAATTCATTCAGGGGACCGACCGGTGGTTTTCAGTTACGAAAAAAACCGGAGGACATTCGTATTTACGATATTTATGTTGCCATCGAAGGAGAGGTGGAGTCAGCAGAGTGTCCGCTTGACTTACCCATTTGCCCTTTGGGGAAATGTATCAGAAATGAATTGATCTCAAAACTATCCCGGGATTTTATCGAATACCTTCAGTCGCGTACATTACAGGAATACTTGTAATAAAGGTGCTAGGCTAAGACTAAATTTTATCCGTCATTAGCCGGACAGGTTTTTGATGTGCTAATAATTAAAATAACGATTGGATGATTCATAAATTCGCTTGAAAACTCAATTTTACCCCGTCCTTTAGGGCGGGGGCTATAAAAATCCAAATTCAGGCGGCTTTAGCCATTAATACTGAAAAAAAATTAACGGCTAAAGCCGATCTTTCCCGAAACATTTTGCCCCGCCCTACGAGGACGGGGCAAAACATTATCTTATAAATTAATCAGGTTAGAAAAAAGATATTGTAACGCCTTCTGATATGAAAATCAGATGTGGACAAAACCTGCAAATACATATTAAACCAACCGGAACATCACAAAAAAGTAACTTTTGCAGAAGAATCCAAACAATTCATCAAACACTATTAACGGAACCTGAGAAAAATAAGATAATAAGGTTAGTTTTATCCTTTATGCTTCAGGCTACTAAGGTTAAATAGAACATCGCTGCCCGGCAGAAATCATATACCAGCAAATGAAATCATCCGGGTGTACATACGTTTTGGTCATTGATCCGAATAAGGTTTTTTTTGAGTTTTAAGAAGATTTTTTTATCTGTTTTCTCATTTATTAATGTGAAAAACCTTATCAAAAAAGAAAAACCTTAGTAGCTCCCGGGATCCAGCTATAAATTAACCTAATTATCTTATTTATTTACAGAATAAAAGGATATTCTATAATAGCTGCCGTATTATAGGTTACGCAAAAAAGTGACTCCAGCACATCTCTCAAGGAGTCCTTTGGACAAAATAAAATTTAGGCTAGGCTAACCATAACCTCCTGGTTTTCAACTCCTCCTCACAGCCATTTTGTAAACAAAATGATCAAACAGATAAACTGTACTCTATTTGGATTCCTTCTAACTTTTGTTTTTATGATTTTTATCATAGAGATATTGTGTTGTTAAAACTTTCACATTGTATAATTTTACATCTTCATTTCAGAAAATTAATACTTTAATTCTTAAATATAATTTTTTAATTCCAAATCAAAAACCAACAAGAATGAATAAATTATTTTACACTCTTTCAATTTTTATGATTTTTATTTTTTTCAGTGCTGATATGCTGGCACAAACGTTTAAAATAACCGGTGAAATCAGACCCCGGTATGAATTCAGGCACGGCTACAAAACGTTATTTCCCGACGATGCAAAAGCTGCTAATTTTATCTCCCAGCGAACGCGTTTAAACGGATTCTTTTCCAACAATACTTTTACGGCTTACATCAGTTTACAGGATGTAAGAGTATGGGGTGATGTTAATCAGTTAAACAAAGGTGATGTTTACGGATTTTCCGTTCATCAGGCATGGGCTCAGATAAAGTTTACGAAATATCTGGGTTTAAAAGTGGGACGTATGGAAATCATCTACGATGACCATCGTATTTTTGGAAATGTCGGATGGACACAACAGGCACGCAGCCACGATGCGGCCGTCCTGAAATTCTTTTTCGGCGACAACAACAAGATAGATGTCGGTTTTGCTTACAATGCCATGGAAGAGTCGCTCTATCAGGTTGCTTACACCAACAAAAACTACAAAGCCATCCAGTGGGCCTATTACCATGGTGATTTCGGCAAATCGGGTCTGAGCGTCTTGTTTTTAAACAATGGCCTGCCTTACGATTCAGATGCTGACACAACCAAATACAATGAAAAGGTCGCCTATAGTCAAACACTTGGAGCACGTTACACCTTTTCCGGAAAAAAGATAAAAGCAAACGGAGCCTTTTATTATCAGGGAGGAAAGAACGGCAAAAAGTTTGACACAAATCGCGATCCCAAAAAAATCCAGGCCTTTTATTTTTCCGCTGACGTATCTTTCCAGATAGGTACGGTGTTTAATATCGGTGTAGGCGGTGAATATTTATCGGGTACTTCTTCGGTGGACCAGGGCAGGGCTGACCGTTCCGATCAATCGTTTACGCCATTCTACGGAACAAATCATAAATTCAATGGCTGGATGGACTATTTCTACGTAGGGAACTATGTCGGAAAGAACGGATTAATAGATGTTTATCTCCCTATTAAATTCAAGGTAAAAAAATGGAACTTCGGCTTGATACCTCACTATTTTATGGCTGCAGCAACGATTTCAGCATATAATCCGGAGGTGGGGAAAATCACGGATTACAGCAACGGACTGGGTACCGAACTGGATTTTTTTGTCAAATTTGCCCTCTCAAAATCAGTGATCATCCAGGGAGGATATTCGCAAATGATCGCCACCGAAACCATGCAGGTAGTGAAGTATCCTGATAAAGTGAACTCCGAATATTATAAAAACGGGAACAACTGGGCATGGATCATGCTTACTTTCAAGCCCACCTTTTACAATTCCGACAACAAAAAGAAAAAACAGACCAAATAACAACAATAAAAATGAACAGAAGAGAAGCATTAAAAAACATGCTGGCCTTCATTCCGCTGGGAGCTGCATTTGCCGGTATTACGGCTATCGGATTCCGGTTCATAACACCAATAAAGCGTGACATGACCCGCCGGATATTCACGATGCACCTGGAAGAATTACCGTTGAACAGCTCACGTAAGATCACCGACCTGCGCGGTAAAGATCTGGTGCTGGTGCGAACCGGTGAATTTGAGGTGAAGGCCATGTCAACCGTCTGCACACACCTTGGATGTACCGTTTACTGGGAAAAAGAGCAACAGGAGTTCTATTGCCCCTGCCACCAGGGCCGATTTGATAAAGACGGGAACGTAATCGCAGGACCGCCCCCCGCTCCTTTGGAGACATACCATACCGAAATTGAAGGCGACAACATTTTCATTTATTTTAAAGAAAAGGAGGGTTGATTATGGGATTTGCAACATGGTTGAGACAATCGTTTCCTGTGGATCAGGAAGCATTGATCAAACTCACGGCCGAACCCATTCCCAACCACCTGAAAAGATGGTGGTGGGCGCTGGGAGGCACTCCCCTGTACATGTTTGTCGTACAGGTTATCACGGGAATTATGCTCATCTTTTATTATGTTCCCGATACCGCACATGCATACAACAGTATTGCCTACATCACTTATACGGCCGATTACGGCTGGCTCATCAGGAGCATTCACCGCTGGTCGTCAAATATTATGATAGCCGCTTTGTTGCTGCATATGATGCGCGTTTTTTTCACACGTACCTATCAGCCGCCGCGGGACATCAACTGGATGTTCGGCGTCATTCTTTTCCTTTTGAC
>CAZMOS010000041.1:0-9190 GCA_964567945.1 uncultured Lentimicrobiaceae bacterium | reverse complement strand
ATCAGCCGCCGCGGGACATCAACTGGATGTTCGGCGTCATTCTTTTCCTTTTGACATTAATGTTCGGTTTTACCGGTTATTCGCTTGTATATGAACAAATGTCATATTGGGCCATGAAAGTGGGAACCGGTATTGCCGGGGCCACACCGTTCATCGGTAGCTGGATAGCCGACTTCATGCGCGGCGGGTCGGAGATCGGACAAAATACCCTGACACGTTTTTACCTGTTTCACGTAGTACTTCTTCCGTTGCTGATCGCGCTTACGATAATCGGACACCTTTATCTTATACGTGCCCACGGTGTCAGCGAGCTGAAATTCAAAGGTGACGAAAAATCAGAAAAGAAAACATTTCCTTTGTGGCCCGATCATGTTTTTACAGAGTTAATCATGGTCAGTATCATTATGATCACCCTGGTTGTACTTTCCATATTGTTTCCGGCACAACTGGGTGAACCGGCCAATCCGAACGTCACACCACTGCACATCAAACCCGAATGGTATTTCTATCCGGTATTTCGCTGGCTGAAAGTAACCAATCTTACTATCGGCGTACTCGGTCCGATAGTCTTTCTGGTGATCCTTTTCTTCTGGCCTTTTATTGACAAGTTCTTTGACAAGATCTGGCCCGGAAAAGAAGTGGGCTTCTGGATAGGTGTTGCAGGAATGCTTACAATCAATACTTTCCTTGTCTGGGAAATTTTCGGACATTAAATAATAATCGAATAAATAAATCATAAAATATTAATACCAAAAACTTTACAGAAATGGCAACAAGTTTAAACACAAAAAGAACAATAATCGGGGTACTGAGTCTGGTATTCATTGTAGTACTGCTCATTGCTCTGGCAAAAGAAGTGCAACGTTCTGCCCCCGATTACAAACCTGCCCCGATAGTTGATGCAGGAACAAAACATTGTATCAGTTGTCACAGTGAGCAAGGCGCTGGCAAAGTGATCGTCGAACAATGGAAAAACAGTAAACATGCTGAAGTCGGGGTTGGTTGCCTCGAATGTCATCAGGCCGAAAAAGATGATGTGGATGCTTATGAGCACGAAGGACAGATTATCGCGACAATCGTTACCCCAAACGACTGTGCCAGATGTCATGAGGAAGAGGCCGAACAATTTGTCACAAGCCATCATGCCGATGCAGGAATGATCATGGGATCGCTGGACAATGTACTGGCTGAAGTGGTTGAAGGCCATGATGCTTTCAACAACGGTTCAAATCCTGCTGCCGCATCAGGTTGCTGGCAGTGCCATGGGTCAAAAGTGGAAGTCCAGAAAGATGAAAACGGAAACCCCATGTATAACGATATGGGTATCCTTCTGCTGGATCCCAAAACGTGGCCTAACACCGGTATGGGACGGGTAAACCTGGACGGGTCAAAAGGTTCCTGCACAGCTTGCCATAACCGCCATCATTTTTCCATAGCACAGGCCCGCCAACCCGAGAACTGTGGCAAATGCCACATGGGTCCCGACCATCCGCAACTGGAAATTTACAATGAATCGAAACACGGCATCAATTTCCGTGCTCACCGCGAAAAAATGAATCTGGACGCACAACCCTGGGTTGTCGGGGAGGATTACTCGGCTGCGCCAACCTGTGCAACCTGCCACATGAGCGCAACACCCGATCAGCCTGTTACACATGACGTTGGCGACAGGATCAGTTGGACACTACGGCCGAAAGTTTCCGAAAAAATTGATGCGGCAGAACTGGCAAAATTTGAAGCACAGGGAAAACCCCTGCCGGATGACTTTCTCACCTGGGAACAACGCAGGAAGAAAATGCAAAACGTCTGCTTCCAGTGTCATACCAGGGATTATGTGAAAAACTTCTATACCCAGTACGACAACCAGGTGAATATGTACAATGAAAAATACGGAAAACCGGCACTGGCCCTGATGAAATCACTGAAAAAGAACAAGCTGATCACTCCTGTTGCATTCGACGAAGAGATAGAATGGGATTATTTTTACCTGTGGCATCACGAAGGTCGCCGTGCAAGAATGGGAGCTTCCATGATGGGGCCGGATTATACCCAATGGCACGGAAACTTTGACCTGGCCGAAAACTTTTATATGAAGCTGGTACCCGGTATTGAGGAAATTATTGATCATGCAAAAAAAGAAGGTAAATATGCCCAGGCCAAAGATGTGCAAAACCTTCTTGATGATATCCTGAACAGTGAGATGCATAAATGGTTCCTGGGAAAGATGAGTCCTGAAGAAGTGGCCAAACGGAAAGCCGCTGCAGCCGAATTTCGGAAACGTTATTCGGAATAAATACAGGTGCCGGAACTGAAAAAACGGGCAGAACCTTGAAACTGTCCGTTAAGCAAAAATCATTATCAGAAAAATAAGATTTGTACATAAGTTAACTCCGATAAACTATTAAGGATAAAAATCATGAGTTTAAACCGAAGAGATTTTGTAAAAGCCACAGCAGTAGCGGCAGCAGCCACAGCCGCAGGTATAACCCTGCCAAAAGACTTGTTGGCAGTTCCCCCGGAATCTAACGAAGGGGGATGGCGATGGGGTAAGGCCGTATGCCGTTTTTGCGGAACGGGTTGCGGTATTATGGTCGCAACCAAAAATGAAAAGATCGTAGCCGTAAAAGGCGATCCGGCAGCTCCGGTCAACCGGGGTCTGAATTGTATAAAAGGTTATTTCAATGCCAAAATAATGTATGGTGCCGACAGGCTGAAACAGCCCTTGATGCGCGTAGATGAAAACGGCAACTTCAGCAAAAACGGAAAGTTCAAACCTGTCTCGTGGAAAAAGGCTTATGACGAGATGGAGAAACAAATGAAAAAAAGCCTGAAGGAGTTGGGACCAACCAGCATTGCTGTTTTCGGATCGGGCCAGTACACCGTACAGGAAGGTTATGCCATGGCCAAGCTGATGAAAGCGGGCTTCCGTTCCAACAACATAGACCCCAATGCAAGACATTGTATGGCTTCCGCGGTTGTCGGGTTTATCCAGACTTTCGGTATTGACGAACCTGCAGGATGCTACGATGATATTGAACTTACCGATACCGTTGTAGCCTGGGGCGCCAATATGGCCGAAATGCACCCTGTTTTATGGTCAAGGGTGACCGACAGGAAATTATCTGACCCCGACAATGTCAAGGTCATCAATCTGTCCACTTTCACCAACCGGTGCTCCGACCTGGCCGATGTGGAGATCATTTTTAAACCCCACACCGACCTGGCTATCTGGAATTATATCGCGCGCGAGATCGTTTATAACAACCCTGAAACCATTGACCGGCAATTCGTGGACAAATACACTGAATTTGCCACCGGATTTGTGAATACCGGTTATGGTATGCGATCGCCGGGCCACAAGAAATATTCGGCCCTCGAAAATGAAACCGTCAGCAAGCAGGCGTCCAAAAAAGTCTCGAAAAATGAAGCGGTAACACTGGGGTATCTTGGCCACAAAGAGGGGGATACCCTGAAGATGACCAACGCCGGTAAAGCCGGGGCACACTGGGCTATCCCTTTCGGGGAATTCAAAAAAGCACTTGAGCCCTATACGCTCGATTACGTTGCCCGCCTCTCAAAAGGCAATCCTGACGAAGACCTGGCTTCATACAAAGTTAAGCTAAAGCTGATGGCCAGTTTGTATATGGAAAAAAACAGGAAAGTGGTTTCGTTCTGGACCATGGGCATGAACCAGCATACGAGAGGCGTTTGGGTCAACGAACAGGCCTACATGGTTCATCTCCTGCTTGGCAAACAAGCCAAACCCGGCAATGGTGCTTTCAGCCTCACCGGACAGCCTTCGGCTTGCGGAACAGCCCGTGAAGTGGGCACATTTGCGCACAGGCTGCCGGCAGACATGGTGGTGAAAAATCCCAAACACCGTGAAATTTCAGAAAAAATCTGGAAATTACCCAAAGGCACCCTCAATCCGAAAGTCGGGGCACACATTATGAAAATTCTCCGTGACCTGGAAGACGGAAAAATCAAATTTGCCTGGGTTAACGTTTGTAATCCTTTCATGTGTTCGGCCAATGCCAACCACTGGCTGAAGGCAGCAAGGAATATGAACAATTTCATTGTGGTTTCCGACAGTTATCCCGGCGTATCGGCCAAAGTAGCCGACCTGGTGCTTCCGGTTGCCATGATCTACGAAAAATGGGGCGCTTATGGGAACGCCGAACGCAGGACACAGCACTGGAAACAACAAGTTGTGCCGGTGGGCCATTCCATGCCTGACCTCTGGCAATATATTGAAATATCCAAAAGGTTTAAACTGAAAGAGGTGTGGGGTGCTCAAAATATACCCGGCCTTGACGGAGGGCTTCCCGATGTTTTGTCCGAAGCTCAAAAAATGGGATACAGCCCCGATGACACTTTGTTCGATGTGTTGTTTGCCAATAAAGATGCCATATCTTATGCCTGGCCCGACCCGGTGGGTGAAGGGTTTCACAATACCGAAGCAGTTGGCGACGGAAGGGAAATAAAGGGAACCAACGGTGAAGACTGGAAAGGCTACGGATTCTTTATCCAGAAATATTTGTGGGAAGAATACCGGTTGTTTGGCGAAGGGAAAGCACATGATTATGCCGATTTCGACACTTACCACAAAGTACGTGGATTGAAATGGCCGGTAGTAGATGGAAAAGAAACACCATGGAGGTTCAATTCAAAATACGACCCGTATGCACGAAAAGCAAATACGGGCATGTTTGCTTTTTATGGAAAAGCATTGAAATCAATCCCGCAGGGAACCTTGAAAGGTCCCGTTTCATCCAAAGGAAAAGTTGATCTGACCAATAAAGTAAAAATATTCTTCAGGCCCTATATGGATCCGCCGGAAATGCCGGACAACAAATATCCGTTGTGGTTGTGTACAGGCCGTGTACTTGAACACTGGCACAGCGGAACAATGACCATGCGTGTCCCTGAATTATACCGGGCCGTGCCTGAGGCTTTATGTTACATGAATCCTGACGATGCTCAAAAATTCGGGTTGACACAGGGCGATCTGATATGGATTGATTCGCGAAGGGGCAAAGTGAAAGCCCATGTGGAAACACGCGGCAGGAACAGGCCTCCCAAAGGGTTGGTCTACGTACCCTGGTTTGATGAGAAGGTGCTGATCAACAAGGTGTGCCTTGACGCAACAGACCCGATCTCAAAACAAACCGACTTTAAGAAATGCGCTGTTAAAATTTATAAAGCCTGACAAGGTGCCTGAGGAAAAAAACATAAAAACACGTCGTGACGCATTGAAAGCCATGTTCCGCGGTGCAGGGTTTTTAGGACTCGGCGGCGCAATCTGGGGAAATACGGCTTACAAGCTGAAGGCTTCAGAATTGACGCTTCGACCACCCGGTGCTATTGCGGAGAAAGATTTTGTAAAAGCCTGCGTCAGATGCGGCACCTGTGTGGAAACCTGCCCGTATGATACGCTCATGCTGGCAACAATTGACGATCACACGGCAATTGGCACACCTTTTTTCAAACCAAGAAATATTCCCTGCTACATGTGTACGGATGTGCCTTGTGTACCAGTGTGTCCCAGCGGTGCCCTGGATTTAAAGACCATTGCCAGGGAAGCAGGTGGTAAAAAAACCGGCGAACCCGACATAAATAAGGCCAGAATGGGTGTCGCTGTCATTGACAAAGATGCATGCCTTGCCTTTTGGGGGATACAATGCGATGCCTGTTACAGGGCATGCCCTTTAATGGGAGCTGCAATCACTCTTGAGTTCAGGAGAAATGAAAGAACAGGAAAGCATGCATTTCTCGAACCGGTCGTACAAAGAGATGTTTGTACGGGATGCGGATTGTGCGAACATGCATGCATCACTGAAAAAGCGGCGATTTTTGTTTTACCACGAAATGTGGCGACCGGAAAAGTCGGGGAACATTATATAAAAGGTTGGGAACGGGAAGATGAAGAAAGGTTGCATAACCTGAAAGAGCAAAAAGAAAAGAAAACGTCTCCGGAAGACGTACTCAACGACTGGGAAGATTTGCTGGACAATGATTAAAAGACTAAAAAGAAACAGGTTCCTCATCCTGCGGCGGATTTTCCAGGCGGGATTGATTTTACTCTTCGCAGGAGCCAACTGGTGGGGATGGACTTTGCTGATGGGGGATTATAGCTCGGCGTATGTTTTGCAACTTTTTTACCTGACCGATCCGCATGCTGTTTTACAGGTGTTTGCAACGGGTTTTATATTGAGTGCCGATGCATTGACCGGTGCGGCTATCGTTCTTTTATTTTATGCTTTGATCGCAGGAAGAAGTTTCTGCAGTTGGGTATGTCCGGTGAATATGATCACCGACCTGGCTACCTGTTTACGGAAACGGTTAAAGATCACCAAAAAAGAAAACTATCTGACTTTTAGCCGGAAAACACGCTACTGGGTACTTGGCCTCGGCATTATTCTTTCGGCTGTGCTGGGGATAGCTGCATTTGAAGTGATCAACCCGATAACCCTGTTTCACAGGGGGATCATTTTCGGTTTCGGTGCGGGATGGACGGTGATCGTTGCCCTTTTCCTGTTCGACTTATTGGTGACTGAATACGGTTGGTGCGGACATCTTTGCCCATTGGGTGCCTTTTATTCGGCGGCAGGCAGATTCTCGCTCATTAAAGTAAAACACAGCGTAGAAAACTGTACCCTGTGTATGAAATGCTTCAGCGTATGTCACGAAAAGCAGGTATTGCAAATCGTTGGAAAAGAATCAGGATTCATTGTAAAGGAATGCAGCAACTGCGGACGGTGCATCGAAGTATGTGATGATAATGCTTTGAAATATTCGATATACAATTATAAAAATTAAAGGAGGAATCAATAATGAATAAACTAATGGTTTGCCTTACAATCCTCGCACTTTTGTTTGCCGGATGCAACAGCAATAAGCAAAATGAAAAATTTATTCCCGATGAGAAAATTGACATGTCGGACGATTTGATCATGAGCGATGAATCGGTATTGACCGACATGCCTGAATACTCGAAAATCAGAGGAGGGGAAAGTGAAAAAATTCAGCGTTCATTTGAAAATGCACCCCCTCTTATTCCTCACAGGGTTGGCGGCTTCCTGCCGATTACGGCGGATGATAACCGCTGCTTGCTTTGTCACATGCCCGACAAGGCAGCGGAGTTTAACGCAACACCGCTTCCAAAAACCCATTTTACAAGTTACAGACCGAAAATTGTGTATCGGGACGGTAAATATATTGTGGATGCCAATCAGGAGGAAAATGAAATAGTTGAAACCGACCTTGACCATTTCAATGCGGCCATGTTTAACTGTTCGCAGTGCCATGTGCCGCAAGCCGAAGTTACGGTTGAAATACCCAATACATTTGATCCGGACTACCGCAAAGCAAGTGATAAAACACGGTCGAACCTGAAAAACAATATGGGTGAAGGTGTGAGATAACCCGCCGTTTCATAATCTGCACGAAATTGGTTTATCTTTGCTTTCCTGGTAAAGCAATTGGCGGATGCTCAAAAACAACCTGATCCCATATCAAGCGGGGAGCAGTTTTGGGTGACATGCCATCGGTAAAATGTAACAACCTGATAATTATGAAAAAGTTGTTTGTCTTTGTAAGCCTTTTATTTTCATTATTTGTCCTTTCGGCACAAGAGACGGTGCATCCTGAAAAAATATTTGAAACTTCAGGGGGTGTTACAGATTTTTCTATCCGCGGTTCCAGGCTTGTCCTCGGTACCGATGCCGGAGCGATCGAAACATTTAACCTCGTGATAAGGGAAAAAATAAATCATCTCCAGTTATTAGACATGCTGGATTTTATGGGTGACACCATTCCCACAAAAATCTTTTCCGTTGACAAATTTGATGGTAAACTACTCCTCGTTACCCAGGGAAATCATGGATTCAGAGACGTTATTGTATGGAGTTTTAACGGAAAAATGAAGCTGATTGATGCTGACTCCAATAAAATGATGGTAAAAAAAGCACGGTTCGTTAGCAGCACCCAGGTTCTTATGGGATTACTTAGCAACGAATTGATCTTGTTTGATTTGGATAAAGATAAAATTGTTTACAATGTGCACGTTAGTGCTTATACGTTTTCAGATTTTAGCTTAAGCGAGGACAAACGTTTTGTTTTTACTTCTGACGAAAGCGGAGTTGTTCATAAAATCAATGTCCCTGATGGAAAAATAGTGGCGGAATACTCGGGAAACAACGTGGACAACGTTTTTAAAGTGGATTATGAAAACCAGACCATCATAACAGGAGGACAGGACAGAAGGGTAGGCATTTATCAAACAGCAACGGGTAATCAGTATTATCTGCAAAAAGACTTTCCGGTATATTGTGTTGCATTGAACAAATCGGGCACTACCGGAGCTTTCACTGCTGACGAAGACAATACCATTACCCTTTTTGATGTGGAAACAAAAAAGGAAATATTAAAATTAACAGGTCATCTGGGTGTTGTAACCCAGATGGAATTTTTTAATGATAATACTTTTGTATCTGCCTCTGACGACGGTTATCTGATGATCTGGAAAATAAATTAAGCCTTTTGTGGTAAAACAAAAATAATCATTGTGAATTTAAGCAGTATAGTTATACAAACCCGTCCCGAACATCTTGACCAGGTTCTTGAAGCGGTAAAAAATTCCGGATATTGCGAGTATCATCTGCATGATGAAAAAGGACGGATCATTGTCACGATTGAGGGAAAAGATACCGAAGAAGAAATTGTCAAACTAAAAAACATTCAACAGATTCCGTTTGTGGTATCGGCTGAAATGGCTTTTTCCTATAGCGAAGATGAATTGGAATCGGAGCGCAACCGTCTGGAAAAATCAGGCGACAACATCCCCGAATGGCTGAACGATCCTGAAGCAACTACAAAAGATATTCGTTACGGCGGTGATCTGAAAGGACGGTTTTAAGGTCAGTGACTATGAGAATGACTGTCCTCATCATTCGGTTGTTCAAGAAAATTCCCCTGCGAACCTACTCCTTCAATGTGCAGCAACTGTGAGCCGTAATGTCCTGTTTCACCCACACTGTAAGCCGAAATCCCCAGGACAACCAAAATGGTCACTAACCGATTTATGCAAAATCCTGTTTCCCGTTAAGCTGTACAATTCATAAGATGTAATGCCTATGGTTGTGCCAACCGTAAAACTACCGTTTGTGATGGGATTTGGAAACACCACAAA